>NZ_CP029343.1:2460906-2768519 GCF_003143515.1 Massilia oculi
AAGCGATGGTGTACGAATCGGCATGCGGATACGGCACCAGCACCGCCTGGCGGAAGGCATTGCCCGACGGCGAGAACAGCGTGTCCGACACCTGCTTGACGCTGCCATACAACGAGCTGACCACCGGCACGCGCTTGAGCAGGCGTTCGCCCAGGCGCACGATGTACTTGCCGACCAGGTTGTTCGTGAGCAGGCCCGTCAGGAACACGATGGCCAGGGTCAGCACCGCGCCGAAGCCCGGCACGTCCATGCCGAACATGCTGCGTGGTTGCCAGGCGTCGGGCACGAACAGCAGCGACTGGTCGAGCGTGCTGATGATCAGGTTCAGCACCCAGGCCGTGATGACCAGGGGGACCAGGACCAGCAGGCCGGTGATGAAATATTTGCGCATCGGATTCCCGTTGTTCTTGTTGGCGCGCGGCTCCAGCCGCGCCGGATCAGGCGCCGCTCTTGTCGCCGCCGGACGTGCCTGGCGCGGCCGGGGCCGCTGGGGCCGCCGCCGGGGCACTGGCCTCGGTCGACGCGGCCGGCGTGGCTGCGGCCGCACCATTGCCGGCGGCGCCGGTAGCCGGCGGCGTGCCGCCACGGAAATCGGTCACGTACCAGCCGGTGCCCTTGAGCTGGAAGCCGGCAGCGGTCACTTGTTTCTTGAAGGACGGCTTGGCGCAGGACGGGCACACGGTCAGGACCGGATCCGACATTTTTTGCAGCACATCTTTGGTAAAACCGCATTCTTCGCAGCGGTAGGCGTAAATCGGCATGCTGGGTGCTCCGCAAAAATCTTCAAAACCCTGAATTATAAAGCTTTTACACGGGCATTTGCCGTTTGCGGGTTACCCCGGCTGGCACAGACCCGGCGTATGGGCAAGTGCGCACGTTTCGATGTTGTTTTTCACCATCGTCAACAGGTGTTTCGTTTGCTCAAGGATGCCGCAGATGTTTTAATACGGCCTGTTTCACCGAATGTTGGTGACAGGAAACTCCTGCCACTCACCGCAAAGAAGAAACAGAAGACTGCGCGATGCCCCCATCAGCGCGGTCCGTACAAGAACACTCGTTTGCCAAGCCCGCGTATGCGGGCTTTTTCTTTATGTCCTGCCGTCAGAGCAGGTACAGCGCCACCAGCCCCACCCCGAACCCGGCCGCCATGCAGGTCAGGAAGGCCAGCATGCGGTTGGTGCGGCGCTGCTCGAGCAGCATCATGGCCATCATGTCGCCATTGCCAACATGCGGGTTGGTCAACTGTCCCTTCGACTCGCGCTCCAGCAGCTGGAACACCAGGCGCGGCAGCTGCGGGAAGATCTGGGCGTAGCGCGGCGCTTCGGCGCGCAGGCGGTCGGTCAGGCCTTTCCAGCCAACCTGCTCCGTCATCCAGCGCTCGAGATACGGCTTGGCCGTCTTCCACAGGTCGAGGTCGGGATCGAGCTGGCGTCCCAGGCCTTCGATATTGAGCAGGGTCTTTTGCAGCAGCACGAGCTGTGGCTGCACCTCGACGTTGAACCGGCGCGAGGTCTGGAACAGGCGCAGCAGCACCTGGCCGAACGAGATGTCCTTCAGCGGGCGGTCGAAGATCGGCTCGCAGCAGGCGCGCACCGCGGCCTCCAGCTCGTCCACGCGCGTGGTCGAGGGCGCCCAGCCCGACTCGATGTGGGCCTCGGCCACGCGCTTGTAGTCGCGGCGGAAGAAGGCCAGGAAGTTCTGCGACAGGTAATCCTTGTCGAAATCGTTCAGCGTGCCGACGATGCCGAAGTCCAGCGCGATATAGCGGCCCAGGGTCTCCGGCGCGGTCGAGACCAGGATGTTCCCCGGGTGCATATCGGCGTGGAAGAAACCGTCACGGAACACCTGGGTGAAGAAGATCTCCACGCCGTCGCTCGACAGCTTCTTGAGGTCGACGCCGGCGGCGGCCAGGCGGTCGATCTGCGAAATCGGGATGCCGTACATGCGCTCCATCACGATCACGCTGCTCGAGCAGTAGTCCCAGTACATCTCGGGCACCATCAGCAAGTCGGAGCCGGCGAAGTTGCGGCGCAGCTGGCTGGCGTTCGCCGCCTCGCGCATCAGGTCCAGCTCGTCGTGCAGGTATTTGTCGAACTCGGCCACGACTTCGCGCGGCTTCAGGCGCCGGGCCTCGCCCCACACGCGCTCGATCAGGCTGGCCGCCAGATTCATCAGGGCCATGTCTTCGTCGATCAGCTTCTTCATGCCGGGACGCAGCACCTTGACCGCCACCTCCTTGCCATCCTTGAGCTGGGCGAAGTGGACCTGGGCGATCGAGGCCGAGGCCACCGGCTCCCGGTCGAAGCGGGCGAACAGCTCGTCGGGATGGGCGCCCAGCGAGCGCGTGATCTGGGCCACCGCCAGGTCGGAGCCGAACGGCGGCACCCGGTCCTGCAGCAGCGCCAGCTCGTCGGCGATATCGGGCGGCACCAGGTCGCGCCGGGTCGACAGCACCTGGCCGAACTTCACGAAGATCGGGCCCAGCTCTTCCAGCGCCTGGCGCAGGCGGATCGCGCGCGGCGAGGTGATCTTGCGCCAGAAGAAGAAGGTGTTCATCAGGCGCGCGGTGCGCGGGGCATTGATGCTGGTAACGGCGATCTCGTCCAGGCCGTACTTGGTGAAGACGGTGAGGATGCGCAGCAGGCGCAGGAATTTCAATATCATCGACGATCCGGGTGGTGGTCTGCGCTGGTCAATATGACGGAGGGGGTGGCGGCATCGCGCTGGGCCAGCGCTTGCTCGAGTCTTGCCACGCGCTTGGCGGTACGCTCGACGTCGTCGCGCAGGCGCACCACGTCGGCGGCGAAGGCTTCGCGCTGCGCGGGCCGCACCAGCACCGGCCTTTCCTCGGCCAGGAACTCGGCCAGGTTCTCGGCCAGGCGCCGCGTCGCCTCGGTCGCGCCGCCGGCGGCGCGGCGCGCGGTCTTGACCAGGCGATGGGCGCCCAGCGGCCCCACCACCCGCTCGAGGTCGTGCTCGGCGTCCCAGCGCAGGCCATTGGCCAGCTGCGAGATCACGTTGGCGAACTCGGCGTCGCCTTCGATCTTCACGTACGACAGCGCGCGCGTGCGGTCCTGGGCGATCAGCGGCAGGTCGGCCGGCTTCACGCGGATCGTGACGCTGGCCGCGGCTTCTCCCTGGCCGGCTTCGAGCAGGCCATCGCGGCCGACGCGCATGCGCAACCGGGCCAGGCCGGCGTCGATGCAGGCGTCCTTGCCTGCATGGCGCATGAGCAAGGCCCTGGCCCAGGCTTCCTGGGCCAGCAAGTGGTTGATCGCGGCGACCGCGGGCAGCGTGAAAGCGTGCTGAGGCGACAACGAGGAAAGACTAGGAAACATGGAAGAACGACCCTCAAAAAACAAAACCGCCCGGGTTGATGCGGGCGGTTTTGATCTTACCAGTTTGCCGGGCGCAAACCCGGTGGCACGGAATGTTTATCGAAAAATAATTCCGTCAAAACCATGCGAGCTCAGCTGGTCTGCTGGATACCGGCCAGCACCCAGCCGCCCGAGCCCGACAACGGCTTCGACATGTTCCAGACCTCGACGAACGGTTCCGGCAGCGCGTCCTTGGCGCTGCGGATCATGGCGTTGAACTGCACGCTCGCCAGGTAGTCGGTCGCGGTCTTCTCGATGCCCAGCAGCTGGGCGTCGATGTTGACGACGTCGGTATAGTCGGCCACGCCGCCGCGCTCCTGGATCTGCATCTTCAGCTCGGCGAACACTTCAGGCGCGGTGAATTCGCGCAGGTCGTCGGTGTCGCCGCGATCCCAGGCCGCCTGCATGCGGATGAAGGACGATTTCGCATGGCGCAGGAAGCTTTCGGTATCGAAGTCGCCCGGCACGCCCCATTGCTGGTAGGC
Source organism: Massilia oculi (assembly GCF_003143515.1). Classification (NCBI taxonomy): domain Bacteria; kingdom Pseudomonadati; phylum Pseudomonadota; class Betaproteobacteria; order Burkholderiales; family Oxalobacteraceae; genus Massilia; species Massilia oculi. The sequence goes on from NZ_CP029343.1 coordinate 2,464,769, forward strand.
CGGCGCGGCAGCAGCAGCGCCGCCGAAGCCGGCTGTGGCGCCTTTATCCAGGCCTACATTGCCCTGGAAAGCAGCCGGCTGATTGCGCAGGCCGGAACCGATCTCCGGCGTGGCGGTCGAACCGGCAGGCGGCTGGAAGCCACCGAAGCCGCCCGCGGTCGCCGCGGTCGGATTGGCTGGGGTGTCCTTGCGGCGCACCATGCGCACGATGAACATGATGACCAGGCCGATCAACGCGACCATCAGGATGGTCGAGATGATGCTGGCCAGTGCGCCGCCGATGCCCAGGTGCGACAGCAGCGCGCCCAGGCCCAGGCCCAGCAGTGCGCCACCCAGAATATTACGCATCATGCTGGGTTTCTTGGCAGCCGCAGCCGCGCCAGCGGCGCCTGCGCCCGCTGCAGCCGGCGCTGCCGAATTCGGGGTCTGGCGCTGCATGTTCTGGGCTGGCGCCGGGGCCGGGCCCTGCTGCTGCACGGACTGCGATTGCCGTCCGATCGAGCGCTTGCCGCCCATTGGTCGGGCGAAGGCGTCCGCCACCATCGCGAACGCGGTGACCGCCAACATCGTCGTGACCAGGAATTTTTTCATCGTCTCCGTCCTTAGAATGACACTACAGTTTGATACCGGTGTGCAATGCGGCCACACCCGCCGTCAGGTTGAAATACTGGACCCGCTCCAGTCCTGCTTCCTGCATCATTCCCTTCAGGGTGTCCTGGTCGGGATGCATGCGGATCGATTCGGCCAGGTAGCGATAGCTCTCGGCATCGCCGGCGATCTTCTGGCCCAGCCACGGCAGCACCGAGAACGAATACACATCGTACGGCTTCTGCAGCGGTGCGATCACTTTCGAGAATTCCAGCACCAGCAGCTTGCCGCCCGGCTTGAGCACCCGGCGCATCTCGGCCAGGGCCTGGTCTTTGTGGGTCATGTTGCGCAGCCCGAAGGCAACGCTGACCCGATCGAAATAATTGTCCGGGAACGGCAGTTTTTCGGCATCACACAACATGGTTGGGGTGACAAGCCCTTTATTCAAGAGGCGATCGCGCCCGACGCGCAGCATCGACTCGTTGATGTCGGTGAGCCAGACCTCGCCGGTCTTGCCCGCCTGCTTCGCGAACGCCTTGGCCAGGTCGCCGGTGCCGCCCGCGATGTCGAGCACCTTGAAGCCGGGACGCACGCCGGCCTGGGCGATCGTGAACATCTTCCAGGCGCGGTGCAGGCCGGCCGACATCAGGTCGTTCATGACGTCGTACTTCGAGGCGACCGAATGGAAAACCTTGGCGACTTCCTGGACCTTCTGGTCCTCGGCGACAGTCTTGTAGCCGAAGTGAGTGGTATTGGTCATATGTGCGAAACGGTTGGGTGTTGCCGCATTATACAAGCAGGCCGGCGCTGGACCGCGCCATTGGCGGCCGGGGCGCCGCCACGGCCCGATCGACACCGTTTGCTGCCTCGGGGCATCGTTCACAAGCCCTTGTTGGACAGGCACAACGCATCGAGCGCTAACAAGGCGCTCAGCAGCGACACTTCGACATATCCACCCTTCCCCGCCAGGCCTGACCCCGGTAGGATCAATGCCATACCATCAATGAAATAGCATCAAGACTCATACCGAAAAGTAAATACTTCGTTCACCGTTGCACATGTCATTAATTTTCTATTAATGTTTGTGCGCCATGCCATGCGTTTTTCAGGTTTAATTGAACAATACTTTTCGTGTCAGCAATCCGCCTGACGGGATCGGCTGGCGCACGGATGCGTCGCGTCGTCGCGCACCGGAACTCATAACAACGAAGCTGGCGAATGCCGGTCATAACGAGGGACACGGTGTCTGTAAAACGTCTTTTATGCATTTCGGGTGAAGGCAGCACCCGCGCACGGGCCTGCCACGGCGAGCTGGCCGGCTGGGACCTGTGTGTGGTCGAGAGCATTGCCGCCGCACGCAAGGTCCTGTCGCAGCAGCACTATGGCGTCGGCCTGCTGCTCGACAGCAGCGACGGCGCGGGCGACGCCGAGATCGAACGCTTCCTGCGCCAGCACCATCACACGCGCTGGATCGGCGTGTTCGATGCGGGGCGCCTCGACCAGCCGGCGCTGCGCGAGCTGATCGCCGCCCACCTGTTCGATTTCCATACCCGGCCGGTCGACGCCCTGCGCCTGAAACATTCGCTGGGGCACGCGCACGGCATGGCCGCGCTGGCCAAGGACACGGCGCCGCGGCGCCAGTCCGCGCACCGGGCCAGCCACATCGACGGCGCCTCGCGCGCCATCGTGCACCTGCGCGCCCACATCGACAAAATCGCCATGGTCGACGCGCCGGTGCTGATCGCCGGCGAGAGCGGCAGCGGCAAGGAACTCGCGGCCCAGGAAATCCACCTGCGCTCGCAACGCGCTGGCGGCCCCTTCATCGCCATCAATTGCGCGGCGGTGGCGCCTGCCCTGATCCATTCCGAACTGTTCGGCCACGAGCGCGGCGCATTCACCGGCGCCACCCGCGACAAGCAGGGCCTGCTCGAGGCGGCGTCCGGCGGCAGCATCTTCCTGGACGAGATCGGCGACCTGCCGCTCGACCTGCAGGCCAGCCTGCTGCGCTTCCTGCAGGAACGCGTCATTTATCGCGTCGGCGGCACCCGCACCATCGCGGTCGATGCGCGCGTGATCGCCGCCACCCACGTCAACCTGCCGCAGGCCGTGGCCGAAGGACGCTTCCGCGAAGACCTGTACTACCGCCTCAGCGTGTTCCCGATCCGGGTGCCGCCGCTGCGCGAACGCAAGGAAGACTTGCCGCTGCTGACCGACCTCATCTTTAACAAGTACGCCGCCGAACGCAGTCCGCAGCTGAAGGGCGTGAGCCGCGAAGCGCTGCAGGCGATGGCGCGCTACGACTGGCCGGGCAATGTGCGCGAACTCATCAACCGGGTACGGCGCGCCATGGTGCTGGCCGAACACCGCCTGGTCATGCCGGAGGACCTCGACCTGCCCAGCGCCGGCCCGATCTGCCCGGTCAGGGAAGGTCTCGGCAATTCGCGCCTCTCGGCCGAACGCATCGCCATCGGCGAGAGCCTGGCGCGCAGCGGCAACAACATCAGCCAGGCCGCGCGCGACCTCGGTGTCTCGCGCATGACACTGTATCGCCTGATGGCCAAGCACGCGATTTCCTCGTAAGCCTCGGCCCTCCCCTCGCGTCGTCCTCTTCCTACGACCATCCCCCTTGATTTGACAGGCTTTTCCCGCCAGCGCGTTGCCACCCGGCAGCGCGTTGCAGCGCCATTATCACTCTGGCGCGGGGGCCCGATGGTTGCAACTTGATACAGTTTTATGACCGTTCTGTTAAGTTTGTCACAGGTCTGAGACACTTTATTTTTTAGCTATTGTTCTGCTTCATTTCCCCCTGTAGCACCGCTGAAACTCATCAAAATAGTCCTACATAATCAAGGAGTTAAAAAAGCGGCATTCACCTGGCATGGGAACTGCTATTGGACGAGTGGACCGGGTGTCATGGGACCCCGGGAATTCAACTCAGTGACAATTAGGGGAGCAACAATGAAGCGCACTATCCTGGCAACCGCGATCGCCCTGGCATTCAGCATGGCTCACGCACAAGAAAACTCCGTCAACGACGTCCGCGGCGGCAACACCCAGACCTCGTCGATGACGACCAACACCGATAACAGCACCGTCACTGATACCCGTAACAGCGGCAATACCTCGACCAACTCGTCGACCAACACCGACAGCTCGAACAGCAACAACCAGGCGACGAACACGAATACCAACACGAACACCACGACCAACACCAACAACAGCCAGGCCAACAGCAACAACCAGGCAACCAACACGAACACCAACACCAACACCGACAACAGCCAGGCCAACAACAGCAGCACCAACACCTCGGACAGCAATAACCAGTCGACCAGCACCAATACGACGACCAACACCAACAACAGCCAGGCCAACAACAACAGCCAGCAGAACAACAACAGCACCAACACCACCAACAACAACAACCAGGTGGACAACTCGGACAACCGCACCGCGAGCACCACGAACACGAATACCCAGTCGGACACCCGCACCAACACCGAGATGATCGACAGCAACGACACGATCACGACCAACACCACGACCACCAACGACAGCAGCCAGGACAGCTCGGGCCAGAACAACAGCTCGGGTGACGCCCGCGCGGCAGCCGCCGGCGCCGCTGCTTCCAACAACGGTGGCAGCGCCACCTCGTCGGTCGCCAACTCGTTCAACACCTCGTCGGCCAACGCCGTCAGCTCGCTGACCGGCACCGTGTCCGGCAACAACATCAGCAACATCGGCAACAACGCCATGAACCAAGGCGGCGCCAACGGCGCAGCCGGCACCGGCTCGACCGGCGGCACCGGCTACGGCGGCTCGACCTCGGCCACCGGCGCAGCCGGCGGCTCGGCTTCGGGTGCAGCTGGCGCGGCTGGCGGCGCAGGCGGCTACGCTGCCGCCGGCACCGCATCGACCGGCGCGTCGACCGTCGGTAACGCAGCCGGCGGCGCAGGCGGCGCGAGCGGCGCGGCCGATTCGATGGGCGGCGCGGGCGCCGCAGGCGCGGCTGGCGGCTATGCTGCCGGCGGCAACGGCGCGGCTGGCGGCGCAGGCATGGGCGGCGCGGGCGCCTCGGGCGGCGCGGCCAACGGCGGCAGCGGCGCGGCAGGCGGCGCGGCCATGGGCGGCAACGGTGGCTCGACCGGCTCGCTGGCCGGCGGCAATGGCGGCGCGAACGGCGCCATCGGCACCGGCGCAGGCGGCATGGGCGGCGCGGGCGAATCCAACGGCGGCGCAGGCGCGGCCGGCGGCATGGGCGGCGCAGGCGGCATGGGCGGCAACTCGTCGGGCTCGACCCTGACCGCATCGAACGGCGCCAGCGGCGGCGGCGCTGCGATCGGCGACGCAATGGCATCCTCGGGCGCCGGCGGCGCCGCGGGTTCGGAAACCGCGGGCGGCGCCAGCGGCGCAGCCGGCAACACCGGCGGCACCTCGACCGCAGGCAGCCCAACCAGCGGCGCCAGCTCGGGCACCGCGGGTGACTCGATGGCCGGCGCCGGCGGCGCGGGCGCGGCAGGCGGCGCAGGCGGTTCGGGCGCGGCAGGCACCAACACCTCGGGCGCCGGCGCAGCAGGCGGCGCGGCCACCGGCGGCACCGCAGGTTCGGGCGCCGCACTGGCCGGCACCGGCGGCGCTGGCGCCACCGGCACCGCAGGCGCGGGCGGCTCGGGCGCTGCCGGCACGGCAGGCATGGGCGGCAACGGCGCCGAAGGCATGGGCGGCGCAGGCGGCGCGGGCCAGGGCGGCACGGCTGGCGCGGGCGGCATGGGCGGTTCGGGCGCTGAAGCGACCGCATCGACCGGCACCGGCGGCGCAGGCGGCTCGTCGACCGGCGGCTCGGCTACCGGCGGCTCGGCTACCTCGGGCGACGCCACCTCGGGCGCCGGCGGCGCAGGCGGCGCAGGCGGCTCGAGCACCGGCGGGGCTGGCGGCTCGACCGGCGAAATGGTTGCCGGCGCAGGCACCGGCGGCTTCGGCGGCGCTGGCATGGGCGGCAACGGCGGCACCAACAACGTGAGCGCGGGTTCCTTCGACATGTCGAACTCGATGAGCAACATCGCCCAGTCGGCTGCCGGTATCTCGATCATCAGCCAGAACAACGGCTTCTCGTCGCTGATCCAGCAAAGCGTCAACGTTCAGTCGAACATGAACGTCGGCGGCCAGTAATCTGGTGTGAGCTGCAACCACGCAGGCGGCCGGCCAGGCCAGCCGCCTGCGATCCGCCACGCGGCCCTCTTCGCGTGGCGGCTTTTCGAGCGAGGCATCATGAAACGGATTACCCAGATTAGCGCTCTCCTCCTGGCGGCCTGCATGGCGCTGCCGGTGGCGGCCCAGGCGTCGGAACCGGCGAAGCTGCCGGTGGTGGTGGGCTTCCTGTCGAAGGTGGATGTCGCGCCGAGCCGGGAAGACGACTTCACCAAAGGCTGGGGCAAGACGACCGACGCCGAGGAACTGGGCGGCCTGCGTGGCGGCGCCGACATCGTGACCACCGAGGCGACGCTCGGCGGCACGGTCGGCAACAACACGGCCACCAACGTGACCACCGGCTTCAACGTCATCGACAACGGTTCGTTCGCGAATTCCTCGGGCTTGCCTGTCGTGATCCAGAACTCCGGCGCGAACGTCCTGATCCAGAACGCGACCGTCATCAACCTGCAACTGCAATAGGAAGAGCATGAAGCACGGGATCTTCCTCGCCGCCCTGTGCGGCACCCTGCTGGCGCCGGCTCCGGCGCCAGCACTCGAACTGGCGGTGGTCGGGCGCGTCAACGTGCCCGTCACCAGCCTCAAGGACATCAAATTCCAGCGCACCACGCGCCAGCAGTACGATTACAGCTGCGGCGCCGCCGCCTTGTCCACCCTGCTATCACACCACTACAACACCCCGACGCCAGAACAGGACGTGTTCCAGGAGATGTACGAAAAAGGGGACAAGACCAAGATTCACAAGGAAGGCTTTTCGCTGCTCGACATGCAGCGCTTCCTGGCCGCGCGGGGCTTTCGCGCCGACGGCTTCAAGCTGCCGATCGAAAAACTGATCGCCGAAAAACTGCCGGCCATCGTCTTGATCACCGACCGCGGCTTCAATCACTTCGTGGTCGTCAAGGGCTTCGAGGATGGCCGCATCCTGATCGGCGACCCGTCCACCGGCAACCGCGTCGTGAGCATGGAGCGCTTCCAGGAAATCTGGCGCAACAAGATCCTGTTCGTGATCCACAGCCACAAGGACGGCATCGCCTTCAACAATCCGGGCGACTGGCGCGGCGCCCCGCGCGCGCCAGTCGGAACCGGCATGCACCAGGACCAACTGAGCGCCTCGCTGCCGAAGTTCGGCCCGGGCGACTTTTGACCAAAGGACGTGATATGCGCTGGCCAAGCTTCAAGACGATGATTCAACGCGGCGCCCTGCTCGGCGCCCTGTGCGCGGCGATCGGCACGATGCCGGCGGTGCAGGCCGCCGATGCCAGCGCGAACAATGTGGCCGGCTTCGGCGCCCCGGTCGGGGCCGAGACACTCGACGGCGCCAGAGGCGGCTTCGAAATCGCCGGCGGCCTGTCGGTAGCGCTCGGCATCGAGCGCGTGGTGTCGGTCAACGGCGAAATCATGTCGCGCACCAATATCGCCATTCCCGACCTGGCCGCGATGACCGCCGACCAGGCCCGCCTGACCCAGGACGCGCTGGGCGCCGCACGCATGATCCAGATCGGCGGCAACAACTTCGCGGCAGCCGACCTGAACCTGCCCAATGGCGCGACCCTGGTACAGAACACGCTCGACAACCAGGCGATCAGCTCGGTCACCACCATTACCTCGGCAGTCAATAGCATGTCCTTGCTAAAAGATTTGAATTTCCACGGCACGATTCGTGACGCCGTAGTGCGTTCCCCGGGAACACTGTAGCATTGCAATATTGTTAATATAAAACTGGAGATCTGGATGTATCCACACGTCGCGCGGCTTGGCGCCGCCGGCCTGGCGGCCGCCCTCCTGGCGCCGCCCGTGCTCGCCCAACAACCCGCGGCCGCGCCAGGCCTGCAGGACCGACAGACCGAGTTGTCCCAACTCAAGGACGAACTGGCCGAACAGCGGGCAATGGTGAACCGTCTGATGCTCGAACTCCAGGCGCAGCGCGAACAGCTGCAGCGCATGCAGGCAACGGCCGCCCCCACGCCTCCGGCGCTGGCGGCGCGCGAGCGCGTCGTGGAAGAAGCCACCCCGCTGTCGGGCGCCCCGTTCGCCATCCCGACGGCGCTGGCCGACGGCGTGCTGCTGTCGCAGCAGCGCGGCGCCGGCATGTCGATGCAGGCGCCGGTGGCCCAGCCGCCGGTGCTGCCGCCGGCCGAAAGCGGCGTGGCGGCCCCGCTGCCGCCGCAGCCGCGTCCCAACCAGCCTCCCCTTCCGACCCCCGGTCCGGCCCAGGCGCAGACCCAGCGGCCGGCCCAGCAACAAGGCCAGCAGCCGCAGACGGCGCAGAACAATAATCGGCAGGAGCCGAACCGTCCGCCCGAGGTCGCGCCGATCGGCGACCAGCCGGGCGTGCTGACCCAGCGCGGCACTTATGTGCTCGAGCCGTCGGTGCAGTACGGCTATTCGTCGAGCAACCGCGTGGCCCTGGTCGGCTACACGGTGATCCCCGCGATCCTGATCGGCCTGGTCGACGTGCGCGAGATCAAGCGCAACACCTTCACCACGGCGATCACCGGCCGCACCGGCATCAACAACCGGATGGAAGTCGAGGTCAAGGTGCCCTATGTGTACCGCTCGGACGCCACCGTCAGCCGCGAGCTGTTCACCGGCACCGCGGTCGAGCGCGTGTTCGACACCTCCGGCAAGGGGCTGGGCGACATCGAGGTTGCCGGCCGCTACCAGCTCAACAACGGCGGCCCGGACCAGGGCTATTACATCGCCGGCCTGCGCTACAAGAGCCGCACCGGGCGCGATCCGTTCGAGGTCGTGACCGACTGCGACCGGCGCTGCATCGGCGAGAACGTGACCGGCACCGGCCTGCCGCTGGACCTGCCGACCGGCTCCGGCTTCCATTCGCTGCAAGGCACCCTGACCTGGCTGTATCCGTCGGATCCGGCCGTCTTCTTCGGCAACCTGAGCTATGTGCACAACTTCAAGCGTTCGGACGTGACGCGCCTGGTGCGCAACGGCGTGCGCGAGCCGCTGGGCGAGCTGGAACCGGGTTACGTGCTCGGCTTTAACTTCGGCATGGGCCTGGCGCTCAACGACAAGGCTTCGCTCAGCCTCGGCTACGACCACAGCACCATCGCGCGCATGAAGCAGAACGGCCAGCCGGTGGCCGGCTCGGTGCGCACCCAGCTCGGCACCCTGCTGCTGGGCTACTCCTACCGCCTGAGCCCGAAGCGCACGCTGAACATCGCGGTGGGCGCCGGCGTGACCCGCGACACCCCGGACGTCACCCTGACCCTGCGTGTGCCGATGACGTTCTGATCGGCGTCAAGGCCGCGTGCAAACATGCGGTCTGGATGACGTGTGATAAATACGAGCACGGTTGAAAAATCTTGCTTCCGTTTTAAGAAATTATCCTTATAATCAGATTTGCAATGTAGAGCGTGGCCCTGGTTTTTGTCCTAGGTACGCAAACAGGGCATCAACGCAAAACAACTTATATTTGAGGGAATTAACATGGCTACTGGCATTGTCAAATGGTTCAACGACGCTAAAGGTTTCGGCTTCATCACCCCTGATGGCGGCGGCGAAGACGTGTTCGCGCACTTCTCGGCGATCAACGCCAACGGCTTCAAGTCGCTGCAGGAAAACCAGCGCGTGACCTTCGACATCACTGCCGGCCCGAAAGGCAAGCAGGCTGCAAACATCCAGCCACAGGCGTAATGGCGTGCTGCCCGCAGACAGCGGGCAGGCAAAGCAAAAGAGCACGTCGTCCGACGTGCTCTTTTGCTTTGCACCTTCCGTGGCGGACTCACCGTCAGCCCGCAACCCGATCCTGCATGTCCCGGCCAAGCTACAGCGCTCCGCCTCCCAGCGAATCGAAATGGTTTACACCATTGAAATAAAAAACGCATCGCAAAGCATTGGCGCCCGAACTGGCAACGTCATTGAATTCCATCAGCGTGCTTCCGCCTGTTCTTGCCCAGACGGTCAGTGACAGGTCTACCTGCGGTAAGCCCAAGGTATTCATATAGTCACGGGCCGCGTCGATCAGGGCCTGCCCTTGGGCAACCAGGTCGATCATCGTTCCCGTGGCCCCGCCGACACGGGCCCTCACATGCTCGACAAAGCCGGCCCGGTTCGGAATCGGGATGCCATGGCGAACCGTAAGCTGATCGTACAAGGAAAAGATTGCGCAATTGTTTTCGTCACCATCCTGGGCGCGATAGCTAAATCCGAGTTCGGCCAGCGTGACAAGGGGATCGGTCGTGTCCTTCTTCCCCATCTGCACTCGCGCCAGGAACCGGTGCAATCCGCCGGCTACCGTGCTCATCGTCAGTTTATCTTCGCCGGTATGCGGCGCCATGGCAAACAGGTATTCCAGGGTTTTGCGGCTCAAGACATCGCCCAGCTCTTCTTTCACCGCCCTGTTCGCAGCCAGGAAGTTCAAGAGATCCACGACGCCGCGCGCCCGACGTGTGACGACCGTCCGCGCCGTCACGTCCGAGAGGGCGGTGGATTCGCTGCGCATGATCTCGGCGCCATTCGTCCCTGCAAACAGCGGACGCTCTTCGCCCGAGCCGGTTGCAAAGGACTCGACCAGGCCTGGCTGGTCGGCCTCATCCTTTCTGCTTGCGACCGCGTGAAACGCGGCCGCGGCGCTCACCAACGCAATCGAGTGCCGCGAGAGTTCGGCAAACAGGATCACCGCAATTACCTTGTGCGCGCGCTCGCGCGCGTCCGGCGAAAAGGCGCTGAATGCATCATGCCCTGCCATTTCCCGCAAGAACAGGCGCGCAACATATTTATCAATCGCACCTACACTCTCGTCGCCGTCGAGCTCGCCGATCTCGGTACTAATATAGTCGACCAGCTCTTTCATAAGCGGCTTGTAATCGGTGGCCAGGCTTCCGCCAAGAACGAACGCGTTGGCCTTCGGACTGATCGTACCGCTGTAGCTGCGATAACGTATCGCATAGCCGGGCAAGTCGCCAGTGCCGCTCTTGTGTTTCTTGCGTCGACGGATGGCGAGCAAAATCCGTTCGTCCTCGAAATCCCCGGTATTGAAGAGGTCCGTGGTGAGGCTGGCCCTGCGCCGCAGCAGCGGCAATTTGTTGGCCTGATGCTGCTCGGCTTCCGTGCCAGGCGCGCTGTCTTCGATGAGTTCCTCGCCATCTCTGTCGTCGTTGCCCATCATTTCCGCAAAGCTGCGCTTCAGCCGCTCCTGTGCTTCCGGCGTACGTTGCTTGGCGGCTTCCTGTGTTGCATGATGCACGCTAGCCAGGTTGACGACCTCGGTCCAATTGCGAAAGTCCCGATCTTCGACCTCGTCGCCTAGCCACTTCTCGATGATGTCCAAGATAGCCGCCTTGCGTCCCTCGTAGGCTTTCTTGTCGATCGCCTTGAATAGACCGTGTTTGCGGTCGCCCTTGCGCACAAACAGCAAACTTTTCGTGCGGAGATACTGCCGAATGCTCGCAATGACGTCCCGTACTGTCTCGGAGGGAACGTCCTTCTTCGAGATCTTGATCTTGCGCTGAATTGGCGATGCTGGCCTTGGAACGGAAGCCGGCCCGCCGCGCCCGGCGGCGCCTGTCGCTTTCGCCTGCGCGGCGACAGCGACCAAGGCGCGCATCCCCATATCGTCGGCTTCCCGCTCCAGTCCGCAGTCATCGTTGATCGCGACACCTTCTTTCATTTGCACTGTCGGCCGCACCCTCCCCTGGGCCTGCTGAACCAGATGCCATGCTTCGTGCGGCAGATGGTGCTCCTGCCCTGGTCCCACATGGATGACAGCACCTTGCGCATAGGCCAGCGCACCTAGCCGCGCCGGCTCCGAGGAGTTGTAATGGACACGCACGTGATCCATGCGCAAGCCGGACAGGTGTTCGATGCCATCCTTGAGCTGGTCTGGCAAACCTGTCGGGTTCGGAACCGTCTGCGCACTCATCGCGGTCCCACTCATGCCATCCCCGGCCCTCGCCGCAGTCCGACGATCCGCCATGGCCTGCATGGTCCTACGCTGCATGACGCCCGCACCGCCCTGCAACGTGCCGGCGAAACGCGATAGGCGAACACTACGAGCGCCATGGTTGGCATGCTCCTGCAATTGTTTCTGGGCTCTTGTCTGCTCCCGCTGGTCGGTAACTGCGGGGACATTATGGGTGAGCTCCTGCACCCGGGCGCTGTCGCGCACAGGTGCCTCAGCGCCTTGCTGCAAGGGGACGGTGTCGTTCATGACTGAGCTCGCATCATTGGCGCAGCCTGGCGATCGTTGGCGGAATGGATCGACCGGGATGCCTTGTTCCAGAATGAACTAATGTACCAGAACCAACTTTGTGTGAACAAACGAAGCAATAGGCGGTGTCATCGCCAAAAGCAGAAAGAGCACGTGGGTAGACGTGCTCTCTCTTTTGTCGCCGTGATCGTTTTTCGCCGATACGAATGCAGCCTCTCGGGCGTCGATCAGCCCTTGCAGCCGCAGCTGCCCGAGCCGCAACCGCCGCCGCCCGACTTGGCCGGCGCCGAGCCCGGCAGCATGCTGCCCGGCGCGCGGCCGGTTTCTTCGTCGAAGCCGGCCGCCTGCAGGCGCGCCACGTACTGCTTCCACAGCGACTCCTGGCTGCGGCCCAGCTCGTACAGGTAGTCCCAGCTGAAGATGCCGGTATCGTGGCCGTCCGAGAAGGTCGGCTTGATCGCGTAGTTGCCGACCTGCTCGACGTCGGCGATGCCGACTTCGCGCTTGCCGACCTGCAGCACTTCCTGGCCCGGGCCGTGGCCCTTCACTTCTGCCGACGGCGAGTACACGCGCATCAGCTCGAACGGGATCGAATAGGCGCTGCCGTCGTCGTAGGCGATGTCGAGCACGCGCGATTTCTGGTGGACGGTCAGTTCGGTTGGATTAGGCATGAATCTTTTCTCTATGGGTTGAAACGGCGCGCGATCGCGGCGCCCAGTTGTCCGGCCAGCGCGCGGCGCGCGGCCAGGGTGTCGGGTTCGGTCTCACGCACCGCCTGGGCCCATACGGGCGCCGGGAAGTGCGCGTCGTCCGCGTAGCGCGGAATGATATGCCAGTGCAGGTGCGGCACCACATTGCCCAGGCTGGCCACATTGACCTTCAGCGGCTGCATGACGTCGCGCACCGCCTCCTCGACCAGGAACACGGCCTCGTTCACCAGCAGCCGGTCGTCGCGCGAAAGATCGCTCATCTCGCGCACGTGGTCGTGCCAGATCACGCGGCAAAAGCCGGGGTAGTTGGCGTCGTCGACGACGATGACGCTGAATTTGTCGCCGCGCCATACGGTCGGCACGGCGAGGTTGCACAGCTCGCAGCCAGCTTCCCTCGTCATACCAGCACCCTTTCGATGCCGCCGTTATTGGCGCGCGCCACGTATTCGGGCAGCCAGTTCTCGCCCAGCAGGTGCTTCGCGATCTCGACCACGATGTAGTCGGCGGTGGTGCCCGAATCGTCGTTGTAGCGGCTCAGGCCCTGCAGGCAGGACGGGCAGCTGGTCAGGATTTTCACGTCACCCTTGAAGCCGTCGGCGCGCAGTTTATCGCCGCCCTTGACCATCTCGGCTTCCTTGCGCGAGCGTACCTGGGTCGAGATGTCGGGACGGCTCACGGCGAAGGTGCCCGACTCGCCGCAGCAGCGGTCGTTCTTCTCGATCTTGACGTCGTCATGCGTGGAGACCAGCGCATTGACCGTCTTCACCGAATCCTGCAGCTTCATCGGATTGTGGCAAGGCTCGTGGTACATATAGCGGGTGCCGTTCACGCCCTCCAGCTTGACGCCTTTCTCGAGCAGGTATTCATGGATGTCCATGATGCGGCAGCCGGGGAAGATCTTCTCGAACTCATAGGTCGCGAGCTGGTCGTAGCAGGTGCCGCAGGAGACCAGCACCGTCTTGATGTCGAGGTAGTTCAGCGTGTTGGCCATGCGGTGGAACAGCACGCGGTTATCCGTCATCATCTTGTCGGCCTTGTCGTACTGGCCGGCGCCGCGCTGAGGATAGCCGCAGCACAGGTAACCCGGCGGCAGCACGGTCTGCACGCCGACTTCCCACAGCATCGCCTGGGTGGCCAGGCCCACTTGCGAGAACAGGCGCTCGGAGCCGCAGCCCGGGAAGTAGAACACGGCTTCGGTGTCGGCGTTGGTCTTTTTCGGGTTGCGGATGATCGGGACGATCTTGTCGTCCTCGATGTCGAGCAGCGCGCGCGCCGTCTTCTTCGGCAGGTTGCCCGGCATCTTCTTGTTGATGAAGTGGATCACCTGCTCGCGCACCGGCGCCTTGCCGACCGTCGGCGGCGGCGCGGCGGTCTGTGGCCTGGACAGGCCTTTCAGCAGGCGGTTGCCCATGCGCTGTGCCTTGAAACCGAAATCGATCATCACCTTGCGCGTGGCGTTGATGGTGGTCGGGTCGGTCGCATTCAGGAAGAACATGGCCGCGCGGTTGGCCGGCTTGAAGCTACGCTTGTCCATCTTGCGCAGCAGGTTACGCATATTCATCGACACGTCGCCGAAGTCGATGTTGACCGGACAGGGCGTGACGCATTTGTGGCACACGGTGCAGTGGTCGGACACGTCCTCGAACTCTTCCCAGTGACGCAGCGAGACGCCGCGCCGGGTCTGTTCCTCGTACAGGAAGGCTTCGATCAGCGCCGAGGTGGCGAGGATCTTGTCGCGCGGCGAATACAGCAGGTTCGCCTGCGGCACGTGGGTCGTGCACACCGGCTTGCACTTGCCGCAGCGCAGGCAGTCCTTGATGCTGTTGGCGATCTCGCCGATATCGCTCTGCTGCATGATCAGCGATTCGTGGCCCATCAGGCCGAACGACGGCGTATAGGCGTTGCGCAGGTCGGCATGGGCGCCTTCCAGGTTGAGCAGCTTGCCCTTGTTGAAGCGGCCTTCCGGATCGACGCGCAGCTTGTAGTCGCGGAATTCCTGGATTTCGGAATCGAGCAGGAATTCGAGCTTGGTGATGCCGATGCCGTGCTCGCCCGAGATCACGCCGTCCAGCGAGCGCGCCAGCTTCATGATGCGCTCGACCGCCTTGTGCGCGTCCTGCAGCATCGCGTAGTCGTCCGAGTTCACCGGCAGGTTGGTGTGGACGTTGCCGTCGCCCGCGTGCATGTGCAGGGCGACGAACACGCGCGAACGCAGCACGCGCTTGTGGATCGCGACCGCTTCGTCGAGGATGCACTGGTAGGCGGCGCCGTTGAAGATCTGGCGCAGCGGCGCGCGCACTTCGGCCTTCCACGAAACGCGCACGGTATGGTCCTGCACCGCGTCGAACAGGCGCGCATCGGGCTGGATCGCCAGGCGCTGCAGGATCGCTTCGTTCAGGTGGTCCAGGCCCAGCGTCTGCAGCCGTTCGCGCACTTCGGCCAGCGGCGCATCGAGATTGGCCAGGATGAAGGTCCAGCGCTTGTCGACCAGGTCGACCAGGGCGCGCGCCTGCAGCGGACGGTCGCCCATGATCTCGTCGCGGTCGACCCCGTCGCCGCTGGCGTCGTCGCTCTTGGCCAGCGGCAGGTGGTCGCTGGCGAGGTAGGCGCGCAGCTGGTCAATCAGCTGCAGCTTGTTCTTGATCGACAGCTCGACGTTGATGCGCTCGATGCCGTCGGTGTACTCGCCCATCCGGTTCAGCGGAATGACCACGTCTTCATTGATCTTGAAGGCGTTGGTATGGCGCGCGATGGCCGCGGTGCGGGCGCGATCGAGCCAGAACTTCTTGCGCGCCTCGGGACTGACGGCGACGAAGCCCTCGCCCACGCGGGTATTGGCCAGCCGCACCACTTCGGAGGCGGCCAGCGCCACCGCGTTCTCGTCGTCGCCGACGATGTCGCCGAACAGCGCCATCTTGGGCAGCACGCCGCGCTTGGACTTGGTGGCGTAGCCGACCGCGCGCAGGTAGCGTTCGTCGAGGTGTTCCAGCCCCGCCAGGCGCAGGGTGGCGAATGCCGGGTCGCCGTTCTTCGGCAGGCTGTCGAGGTAATCCTTGATCTCGACGATCGACGGGATCGCGTCGCGCGCCTGGCCGAAGAATTCCAGCGCCACCGTGCGGGTGAACTTGGGCATCTTGTGCAGGATCCATCGTCCCGACGTGATCAGGCCGTCGGTGCCCTCTTTCTGGATGCCCGGCAGGCCGGCCAGGAATTTGTCGGTGACGTCCTTGCCCAGGCCTTCCTTGCGGAAGCGCTTGCCCTCGATGGTCAGGGTCTCGGTGCGGAACGGCTGGCCTTTTGGCGCGCCCTTGACCGAAGGGTGCGTCCATTCGAGCAGGAATTCGGCCGTCGGCGCGTCGTGAATCTTGCCCAGGTTGTGGTTGATGCGGGTGACGTCGAGCCAGTCGCCGTTCGGGTCGACCATGCGCCATGACGCCAGGTTGTCGAGCGCCGTGCCCCACAGCACGGCCTTCTTGCCGCCCGCGTTCATCGCGATATTGCCGCCCACGCAGGAGGCGTGGGCCGAGGTCGGATCGACCGCGAACACGAAGCCGGCCTTCTCGGCCGCCTGCGACACCCGCTGCGTGACGACGCCGGCATAGGTGTGGATGGTCGCGTATTCGCGGTTCAGGCCAGGCATGGTCGTCATCTCGACCTCGCCGATGCCGATCAGCTTTTCGGTATTGATCACGGCCGACATCGGCGTGAGCGGGATCGCGCCGCCGGTGTAGCCGGTACCGCCGCCGCGCGGGATGATGGTCAGTCCGAGCTCGATGCAGCCCTTGACCAGGCCGGCCATCTCGTCCTCGCTGTCCGGCAGCAGGACCAGGAAGGGATACTCGACGCGCCAGTCGGTGGCGTCGGTCACGTGCGAGGTGCGGTGCATGCCGTCGAAGCGGATATTGCGCTTGTCGGTATAGGCGCCCAGCACCCTGGTGGCGCGCTTGCGCAGGTCGTAGGTCTCGGCGAACTCGCGGCCGAAGTCGTCCACGGCGCGGCGCGCGGCCGCCAGCAGCTGTTCGACGGCGGCGCTGCGAATGGCGACCATCGCCGGATCGCCGTCCGTTGCGGATGCGTCGAGCGCATCGACCGTGGTGCGGCGCTTGTCGATCTCGCCCAGGCGGTGGTGCAGCGCTTCGATCAGCTTGGCCCGGCGCTTCGGGTTGTCCAGCATGTCGTCCTGCAGGTAGGGATTGCGGCGCACCACCCAGATATCGCCCAGCACCTCGTACAGCATGCGCGCCGAACGGCCCGTCTGGCGCGCGCCGCGCAGGCTGTCGAGCAACTCCCACGATGACTCACCGAGCAGGCGGATCACGATTTCGCGGTCCGAGAACGAGGTGTAGTTATAGGGGATCTCGCGCAGGCGCGCGGGTGCGTTGTCGGCAAGCAGGGTATGGATGTGTGCGGGGGCGTTCATGAATTCTGGTCGACGATCGGACAGGCCCGAAGGACGTTCATTCTAGCTTATTGCGATGCACCACGCTCGGTTAATGCCCGGGCCGCCAAGCTGGGCCACACAACAAAATGTCTATACTAATTTCAAAGACCAAACTTAATTTGCTTGCAAGCCTGCCAATGCATCATTCGTTATGCGGCGCGACCCGAACGGCATATGTCATCCGGCATTGCTGGACGGTTCCGGCAGCGCCGCGCTCGTCTCGAAAGCCGCGCCGGTTTCAAAGAAATGGCCCCCGGCGACGTAGTGGATGCTCTTCTTTCCGCCCTCTTCCATATGCCAGTGCCCGTCGCGGAACACGGCGGGATCGGCCCAGGCGGCGACCACCTGGCCGAGGAACAGGTCGTAGGTGTCCTGGATGTGCGGCTCGGGCAGCAGGCGGCATTCGAGCCAGGCCAGGCAGCCGTCCAGCAGCGGCGCGCCGGTTTGCGTGCCGGTCCAGTAGCCGGCGCCGAAGGCGGCGAACTTGTCGACCTCGTTACCCGTGGTCCCGCCGACCTGCAGGGTCAGCCGCGCCAGTTCGCGCGACGGCACCATCAGGGCGAACTCGCCGGACGCCTCGACCATCCTGCGCGTGAGCGTGCTCTTGTCGAGCACCACCGCCACTTTCGGCGGCGCGAAATCGAGCGGCATCGCCCACGAGGCCGCCATGACGTTGACGGCTTCGCCATGGCGGCTCGACACGAGTACCGTCGGGCCGTGGTTCATCAGCCGGTAGGCTTTTTCCAGTGGTACGGGCAGGCGTTCGCTCATCGTGCAATCCTCAGCCGGTGATACGGGTGAGCATATCACCGAGATTGGTCCAGAAACCATCCGGGATATACAGCAGCGCCAGCGTCATGGTCAGATAGCGCGCGAACTTGCCGATCGCCATATACAGCACGCTGGGCCAGAACGGCAGGTGCAGCCAGCCGGCCAGGGTGCACAGCGGGTCGCCGATGCCCGGCAGCCACGACAGCAGCATGGTCTTGGCGCCATAACGCTTGAGCCAGCCGAACCAGCGGCTCTGGCGCTCTTTCGCGAACGCGACCTTGGCGCGGTAGCCGAGGAAATAGTCGAAGGCGCCACCCAGGGTATTGCCGAGCGTCCCAACCAGGATGGCCGGCCAGAACATGTCGGGATTGGCCTTGATCACGGCGAACACGGCCGGCTCGGAGCCGAGCGGCAACAAGGTGGCGGAAACGAAACTGACGATGAAGATCGAGGTCAGCCCGACGGTCGGTGCAGCCAGGAAGTCAAGCAGCCATTGGACAGCGGATTCGATCATGCGGGCTTATTTGCGGCCTTGCGTCAGCCTAGTGGTGGCAATAAGCCTCCATTATAATGATCCGGTACTTTCGTCACGACACGATACGACGAGCCTGTCACCCAGCCTGTCGAATCGTACTGCGCGCCACGGTCACCCACCCTAGCGGAACAGTTCGCGTCGTCCGTCCCGCCGGCCCAGCCGGCCTGACCTTTGCAATCCGACCATGACTACCGACTACCTGAGAAAAATCCTGACCGCCCGCGTCTACGACGTCGCCGAACAGACGCCGCTCGACCTCGCCCCGACCCTGTCCCAGCGCATGGGCAACCGCATTTACTTCAAGCGCGAGGACATGCAGAGCGTGTTCAGCTTCAAGCTGCGTGGCGCCTACAACAAGATGGCGAACCTGACGCCCGAGCAACTCAAGCGCGGCGTGATCTGCGCCTCGGCCGGCAACCATGCCCAGGGCGTGGCGCTGTCGGCCTGCCGTCTCGGCTGCCGCGCGCTGATCGTGATGCCGACCACGACCCCGCAGGTCAAGATCGACGCGGTCAAGGCACGCGGCGGCGCCAGCGTCGAAGTCGTGCTGCATGGCGACTCGTACACCGACGCCTACAACCACGCGCTGCTGCTGGAAAAAGAGCAACGCCTGACCTTCGTGCACCCCTTCGACGATCCGGACGTGATCGCCGGCCAGGGCACGATCGGCATGGAAATCCTGCGCCAGCTGTCGAGCCCGATCCACGCGATCTTCGTCGCCATCGGCGGCGGCGGCCTGATCGCCGGCATCGGCGCCTACGTCAAGCAGATCCGGCCCGACATCAAGATCATCGGCGTGCAGACCCTGGATTCGGACGCGATGGCGCGCAGCCTGAAGGCCGGCCAGCGCGTGACCCTGACCGACGTCGGCCTGTTCTCGGACGGCACCGCGGTGCGCCTGGTGGGCGAGGAAACCTTCCGCGTCGCCCAGCAGGTGGTCGACGAGATCATCCTGGTCGACACCGACGCCATCTGCGCCGCGATCCAGGACGTGTTCCAGGATACGCGCAGCATCCTCGAGCCGGCCGGCGCGCTGGCGGTGGCCGGCGCCAAGGCCTATGTCGAGCGCTCGCAGATGAACCGCGAACCGATCAGGAACGAGACGCTGGTGGCGGTGGCCTGCGGCGCCAACATGAACTTCGACCGCCTGCGCTTCGTGGCCGAGCGCGCCGAACTGGGCGAATCGCGCGAAGCGGTATTCGCCGTGACCGTGCCCGAGCAGCGCGGCAGCTTCCGCCGTTTCTGCGCGCTGGTCGGCCCGCGCAACGTCACCGAGTTCAATTACCGCATCAGCGATGAAAGCGAGGCCCACGTCTTCGTCGGCGTGCAGGTGGGCAACCGCAGCGAGTCCGGCCTGCTGGCGCGTACCTTCGAGGAACACGGCTACAAGACGCTGGACCTCACCTACGACGAGCTGGCCAAGCTGCACATCCGCCATCTGGTGGGCGGGAAAAGTTCACTTGCGCATGACGAATTGCTGTATCGTTTCGAGTTTCCCGAACGGCCGGGTGCGCTCATGCGCTTCCTGGACAGCATGGCGCCGAACTGGAATATCTCGCTGTTCCACTACCGCAACCAGGGCGGCGACGTGGGCCGCATCCTGGTCGGGCTGCAAGTGCCGCAGGCCGAGATGGATGAGTTCCGGCAATTCCTGGCCTCGCTCGGTTACCGCTACTGGGACGAGAGCGGGAATCCCGTGTACAAGCTATTTTTGGGGGCGTAGGCCCCGGTTGTCCCTTCTTTAAATTGTTTGGGGGCGCATGCCCCTGTTGAACGCGTGGACGGCAATGCCGTCCACCCTACTATGAACACTCCTGATCAATCGCCACTTGGCAAATCTTCCGCCTACCAGAGCCAGTACGCCCCCGAGCTGCTGTTCCCGATCCCTCGCCAGCAAAAGCGCGACGAGCTGGGCCTCTCGGGCTCCCTGCCCTTCTTCGGGGTCGATATCTGGAACGCTTATGAACTGTCGTGGCTGAACATGCGCGGCAAGCCGCAGGTCGCGATCGCGACCGTGACGGCGCCCGCCGATTCGCCGAACATCATCGAATCGAAGTCGTTCAAGCTCTACCTGAACTCGTTCAACCAGACCCGCCTCGCCGGTCCCGAAGCCCTGCTGGCCCTGCTGCGCGACGACCTGTCGAACGGCTTCGGCGCGCCGGTCCACGTCACCCTGACCAGCCCGGAAGAATTCGGGGCGATCAGGATGGGCGAACTGGAAGGCACGCTGCTCGACCGCCTCGACATCGAGGTCGACGCTTACTCGCCGGCCCCGCAGCTGCTCAAGGCCAA
The DNA here is from genome assembly GCF_003143515.1 of Massilia oculi. Lineage (NCBI taxonomy): Bacteria > Pseudomonadati > Pseudomonadota > Betaproteobacteria > Burkholderiales > Oxalobacteraceae > Massilia > Massilia oculi. The sequence goes on from NZ_CP029343.1 coordinate 2,485,483, forward strand.
CCACGAGGAAGCGCCGGTGGAAGAAACGCTGGTGTCGCACCTGCTCAAGTCCAATTGCCTGGTCACGGGCCAGCCGGACTGGGGCACGGTGCAGATCCGCTACGTCGGCCCGCAGATCGACCAGGAGGGATTGCTGAAGTACCTGATCGGCTTCCGCGAGCACAACGAATTCCACGAGCAGTGCGTGGAGCGCATCTTCATGGACGTGCTGCGCCAGTGCCAGCCGAGCAAGCTGGCCGTGTATGCGCGCTATACGCGGCGCGGCGGCCTGGACATCAATCCGTGGCGGGCCAATTTCACCACCGGCAAGCCGGGTAATCTGCGTGGCGCGCGCCAGTAAACATCCAATTTCTGTCAGGATATTACCCGCACGCCTGTGCGTTTTTAGCGACAGGTATGCGCGGTGCATGGCCTTACCTTTTGCTATACGATACGGAACGACCTGCCTTGTTCTGAGCAGACCGTCGAGCAATCATCGGTAAACAGGAGGACCGGCATACGATTGCTGGCCTCAACAGCTGATTCGTTGAGGAAATTGCGTAACGATGTTGATGCAAGTCAACAAGCTGCTTATCCCGTTTCGACGGGTATCGTGCGGCCGTTCGGCGAGAAGGCCAAACTGTCGCGAAATCGAGTGTCTCGGGCCCCAAACAGGCCTATAATCCCGTGCTCGCAAGCACTCCACGCGTGCATCGCACCCACGTTATGACGAATCTAAGCAAAATCCTCTCGCTCGAGAACGTCCAACTCGATATCGAAGTGTCGAGCAAGAAACGAGCCTTCGAGCAAGCCGGCCTGATCTTCGAGAACAACTGCGGCATCGCCCGTTCGATCGTGTCGGACAACCTGTTCGCGCGCGAACGCCTGGGCTCGACAGGCCTGGGACACGGCGTCGCCGTCCCGCACGGCCGCATCAAGGGCAGCAAGAGCCTCAAGTCTCCGCTGGCCGCCTTCGTGCGCCTGAAGGAGCCGATTCCCTTCGAGTCGCCCGACGGCCAGCCGGTGAGCCTGCTGTTCTTCCTCTTGATCCCGGATCACGTCACCCAGCAGCACCTCGAGATCCTGTCCGAGATCGCCGAACTGTTCTCCGACGAGTCGGTGCGCACCGCCCTGGCGACCGACCCGGATCCGAAGTCGGTGCATGACCGCATTATCAACTGGCAACCCAGCCTTCAGGCTCTGGGTTAAACTGATCGTTTGCTGAACGCGCGGCAATCACGCCGCGCGCCATTCTTGCGACGACGACAATGCCCATGCTGCAGTCTCCGCTGACCATCCAACGGCTGTACGACGACAACCGCGACAGCCTGCAACTCGGCTGGTTCGCGGGCTTTCCCGGCGGTGAACGCCAGATCGCCGGCGACGCCGCCTCGGCCGCCGACCAGGTCGGCCACCTGAACCTGATCCACCCGGGTCGCATCCAGGTGTTCGGCCACCAGGAACTCGACTACTACCACCGCCTCAAGGCCAATTCGCGCAGCCACGTGGTTGGCGAACTGATCGGCGGCGGCCCGCCCGCGCTGATCATCGCGCAAGGCCTGGAAACCCCGCCCGACATCCTGGCCATCTGCGACGAGCAGAACATCCCGCTGTTCTCGACGCCGCTGCCGGCGGCGCAGGTGATCGACTTCCTGCGCGTCTACCTGTCCAAGAAGCTGGCGCAGCGCGTGATCATGCACGGCGTATTCATGGACGTGCTGGGCGTGGGCGTGCTGATCACGGGCGACTCGGGCCTGGGCAAGAGCGAACTGGGCCTGGAACTGATCTCGCGCTCGCACGGCCTGGTGGCCGACGACGCCGTGGAATTCTCGCGCATCGCGCCGAACATGATCGAGGGCCGCTGCCCGCCGCTGCTGCAGAACCTGCTCGAAGTGCGCGGCCTGGGTCTGCTGGACATCAAGGCGATCTTCGGCGAGACGGCTGTGCGGCGCAAGATGCGCCTCAAGCTGATCGTGCACCTGGTCAAGCGCGGCGCGCTGGACGAGGAGGTCGAGCGCCTGCCCTTCCACTTCCCGACCGAGGACGTGCTGGGCCTGCCGATCCGCAAGGTCGTCATTCCGGTGGCGGCCGGCCGCAACATCGCGGTGCTGCTCGAGGCCGCGGTGCGCAACACGATCCTGCAACTGCGCGGCATCGACACGCTGCAGGAATTCATGGAGCGCCAGCGCCAGGCGATGAGCGCAGATTGAACAACTGAGGAACCGCTATCGACGGCCCGGCGGCGTGCCATCGGCTGAAGGTTGCGGTATCATCGCCGCATGCACATCGTCCTCATCACCGGCATCTCGGGCTCGGGCAAATCCGTGGCCCTGAATGTCCTGGAAGACGCGGGTTACTACTGCGTCGACAACCTGCCGCCGGCCCTGCTGCCGGCCCTCGTCAATACGGTCAACGAGACCGGCGCCGCGAAGATGGCGGTCGCGGTCGACGCGCGCAGCGCCGAATCGCTGGTCGAACTGCCGGTGAGCGTGCGTCGCATGCGCGGGGACGGCCATGCGGTCAAGGTCATGTTCCTGACCTCGAGCACCCATTCGCTGGTCGCGCGTTTTTCGGAAACGCGGCGCAGCCATCCGCTGTCGCACGAGCTGCGCCCGGGCGAGAACCCGGCCTCGCGCCGCACCCTGATCGAATGCATCGCCGAAGAGCGCGAGCGCCTGTCGTCGATCGAGAACCTGGGCCACGTGATCGACACCTCGGAACTCTCGGCCAATAAACTGCGCGCCTGGATCAAGGAGCTGGCCGAGGTCGCCCATGCGCCGCTGACCCTGTTCTTCGAATCGTTCGCCTTCAAGGTCGGCGTGCCGCTCGACGCCGACTTCGTGTTCGACGTGCGCGCGATCCCGAACCCGTATTACGACCTGGCCCTGCGCCCCCTCACCGGCAAGGACCAGCCGGTGATCGACTTCCTCGACGCCCAGCCGAGCGCGATCGAGATGCTGGCCGACATCCGCAACTTCGTGGCCAAGTGGCTGCCGTCGTTCAAGACCGACAACCGCAGCTACCTGACGGTGGCGGTGGGCTGCACCGGCGGCCAGCACCGCTCGGTGTACATGGCCGAGCATCTCGGCGCGCACTTCGCCGATACCGAGCGCGTGATCGTGCGGCACCGGGAGCAGCCGAAGAATCCGGCGGCATAATGCTGCGGTAGGGTTGGCGGCGGTGCCGCCGACCCGACGTCGTGCGCAGTCAGGCGGCGCGAATCAACGCAGCACCTGCGCCGTATCCACCAAGCGCACATCGTGCATCTGGTGCAGGTAGGCTTCCAGGTAGCCCTTGTGAGACGCCCCGACGATGACCAGCAGGCGCGTGCCCGGCGTCACGCCCACCACGTCGCGGATGTTCGCCGCCATGCGCAGGTTGCGCGTTTCCCAGTAGCCCACGTAGTTGCGGCCGAAGCGCTGCGGCGACGGCTCGTTCATGGCGGCGCCGAAATCGATCTCGAAGGTCGCCGCGACATGGGCCGGCGAGTTATAGGCGCGGTACAGCGCCAGCACGCCTTCGGCGCTGCCCAGTTCCTGCTTCAGGACCTTGTCCTGTTCCTCGCGCTGCTTGTTGGCCGGATTGTCCCAGGCCTTCATGATCGCCTCGCCGGCGGCCTTGCGGTCGGTGTAGGGCCGGCCCGCCGTCTGGTCGTCCATCGCATGCACGCGGTCATGCCCCAGGCGGGCCGCCAGCTGCGCCGCGATCATCACGCTTTCACCGGGACGGACCTCGAGCCGGTGCAGCCGGGCGACCAGGACCTCATCCAGGCCATCGCCTGCGTGGCGCTCGGCGGCGGGCAAACGCAGCCACTGGACCATGGCCGAGGTGGATTCGCCACCGGCCAGGAATACGGCCGCCAGGCGCCGCCGCTGGGCGCTTGATGGCGCCGCGGGCCAGGCGGCGAGCAGCTTTTCGGCTTCGGCAGTGGCTTGCGGGACATCGAGCCCGGTGGCGGCCCTGGCCGGCGCGGTGTCCCAGCAATAGCTGTCGATCGCCTCCCGGTAACGCTCCACGTAGCGGTGCATGAAGTCGCACTGCGGCCCGGAACGCTCCTCGACCGCGATCGCCTGCGGCTTCCAGCCCGCGAGCCGGTCGTTCAGCAGGGACAGGCTCGATGGCTGGAAGGTCTTGGGCAGTTGCGACAGGTGGGGCGAACCGAGCACCATGATCTCGCTGGCCGGCCCTGCGGCCGGGCCCTTGAGCCGGCTCGGATCGAAGGCCGGCTGGTAATCTTGCGCGACGGCGCCGCCGCATAGCGTCATCGAGATCAGCAGGGCACGCAGGCGCATCGGTCTTCCTTTCGAGTCATGAAGACCCGATGTTCACACCTCGTCGATGCGCTGTCACGCAAAAATCGATATGCATGCTCCCGCTTATGCGAGATGCCTGAGCGGATGCGCGTGACCAGGCCACACCGGTTCGAAGAAGCGCGCCACCATGTCGGGCGTGACCTGTTCGAGCGCCGGCGGATTCCATTGCGGCGCATTGTCCTTGTCGATAACGAGCGCGCGTATGCCTTCGAGCACTTCGCCATGCTCGAAATTGCGGCGCACCAGCGAGCGCTCCATGCGCAGGCAATCGGCCACGGACAGCGCAGCGCCGCGCGCCAGCAGCTCGTGGGTCACGCACATCAACAGCGGCGAGCGCTGGCGCATCGCCTTCAGGGCTTGCTGCGCAAACGGCGTCTCGTCGCGTTCGAGCGAGGCCATGATGGCGGCGACCGAGCCGGCGCCGAAGTGGGTATCGACCAGCGTGCGCCGGGCCTGCAGCTCGCTCTCGCCTGCCGCTTGCGCGAACGGCGCGGCGAAGGCGCGGATGGCGGCGGGAAGTGCGGCGCCGCCGGTCGTCTCGATCAACGCGTTCAGGGCCGGCAGCTCGGCGCTGGGCACGAACACGTCGGCCAGGCCCACGTAGAGCGCGTCGGCGGCCTTGATCGTCAGGCCGGTCAGGCCCAGGTAGTTGCCGAGCCGGCCCGGCGCATGCGACAGGAAGTGGCTGCCGCCGACGTCCGGGAACAGGCCGATGTTCACTTCGGGCATGGCCATCTTCGTTCGTTCGGTCACGATGCGCAGGCCGCAATCCGGCCCGCCCTGGGCGATGCCCATGCCGCCGCCCATCACGACGCCGTCCATGATGGCGATATAGGGCTTGGGATAGAAGTGGATCAGGTGGTTCAGCGCGTATTCTTCGGTAAAGAAATCCTCGAGCAGCGCGCTGCCGCCGGTCGGCCCCTTCTGTCCGACTTCATGGAAGAAGCGAATGTCGCCGCCCGCGCACAAGGCCTTCTCGCTGCTGCTGGTGAGCACGACTGCATCGACCCGCCCATTGTCGCGCCAGCCAAGGAGGATGTCGGTCAATGCGCGCACCATCTCGAGCGACAGCGAATTGAGCGCCTTCGGGCGGTCCAGTGTGATGATGCCGGTGCGGTTGGCGATGCGGGTCAGGACGTGGTCGGTCATGGGTTGATCCATCATGAAGAGACCTGCATTTTACCGAACACGCGCCTCGGGTAGAACTGAAACGCTGGATGCAAAAAGGGCGTCCCCTCAGACGCCCTTAGCTAGTGTGAGCCCTGCGCCTGATCAGGCGACAGCAGCGTCTTCGCCGCCGATTTCCGGCATGCGTTTGATCGAGGTACGGCTATGGTCTTTCAATTGCTGCTTGTGTTTGAGGATCTGTCGGTCCAGTTTATCCATCAGCGTGTCGATCGCGGCGTACAGGTCTTGCGCGACGCTTGCCACGTGCAGGGTCTTGCCCGACACCTGGACGTTGATCTCTGCTTTCTGCCTTTTTTCTTTTTCAGTGAGGTTGTCGACGGCCAGGAAGACGTGGGTGTCGATCACCTGGTCGAAATGGCGAATGATGCGCTCGAGCTTATTCTGAACGTATTCACGGATGGCGGGGGTTACTTCGAGATGATGGCCACTGATTGTGAGGTTCATACACACTCCTTTGAAAAGGTTGCACCGTGTGGACCACACCAACGCGACAAGGCACGACGGGTGTGGACGGCGCAGTTACAAGGACTTGCGGAGGCTTACAGGGGGTATCTTGAGGGCTTCACGGTATTTTGCAACCGTCCGGCGCGCGATGACCATGCCTTGTTCCCCGAGCATCTCCGCGATCTTGCTGTCGGACAATGGGTTCCTAGGGTCTTCTGCTCCTGTCAATTGTGCGATGAGCGCACGGATTGCCGTCGAGGATGCTTCGCCTCCCGCCTCGGTGGCAACGTGGCTGCCGAAGAAATACTTCAACTCAAACATGCCGTGCGGGGTCAGCATGTATTTCTGCGTTGTGACACGAGAAATTGTGCTCTCGTGTAGGCCTAGTGTATCAGCTATCTCACGTAAAACAAGGGGCCGCATGGCAACCGCGCCATGCGAGAAAAAATTGCGCTGGCGCTCGACGATCGCCTCCGCCACACGCAGGATGGTGTCGAATCGCTGGCGCATATTCTTGATGAGCCACTTCGCTTCCTGCATCTGCGCGCCCATCTGCGCCTCGCTCTTGCCCTGCTTGAGCAGGCTGGCGTACAGGCTGTTCACGCGCAGGCGCGGCATCACGTCCGGGTTCAGGGTGACCGCCCAGCCGCTCTTGGAACGGCGCACGATCACGTCCGGCACCACGTAGTCCGACACGTTCGAGGCAAACGCCGCGCCCGGGTGCGGATTGCATTGGCGCACCACGGCCTGCACCTCGCGCAAGTCTTCGTCGTCGCAGTCGAGCGCCTTCTTCAGCTTGCTGTATTCGCGCTGGGCGAACCAGCTCAGGTAACCCTCGACGATGGTCAGCGCCATGCGCCGCGTCACCAGCGGCACACCGGGCATGCGCCGGATCTGCAGCGCCAGGCACTCGGCCGCGCTGCGCGCGCCGACGCCCACCGGGTCCATGCTCTGCACCAGCGCCAGCGCGCAGCGCAATTCGTCGATCTCGATCCCGAGCTCTTCGGGCAGCCTGGCGTGGATCTCGTCGAGCGGCTCCTCGAGGTAGCCGTTGTCGTCCAGCGCATCGATCACCAGCTCGGCCAGCGCACGGTCGCGCGCCGACAAGGTGGCTTCGCGCACCTGCTCCATCAGATGTTCGCGCAGGGTTATAGCGCAGGCTTCCAGTTGCGGGCGGCCGTCCTCGTCCTCGCCGCCGCCCGACGATGGCGCGCCGCCTTCGCTCCAGTCGGCATCAAAGCGATCGTGGTCCGCGCCGTTCTCGAAACCCTCGCCCTCCTGCGCCGGCGCGTCCTGGCCTTCGGCCTGCTGGCCGGGGGCCGGTGGCGCCTCGCCGTTGGCGGGCGCATTGTTGATCGCGCCATCGGCCAGCAAGCGTACCGAACGGTCGAGCGGATCGTCGAGCCGCTCGAGCAAGGGGTTATCGCCCAGTATCTGCTCGATCTCCTGGTGCAGCTCGAGCGTCGACAGTTGCAGCAACCGGATCGACTGCTGCAGTTGCGGCGTAAGCGCGAGGTGCTGCGAAGTGCGAAGTTGCAGGGACTGTTTCATCTAGGCGTCGCTCACATGCGGAAGTGTTCACCCAGGTACACGCGGCGGACCGACTCGTCCGCGATGATGTCGTCAGGGCGGCCGGAGGCAAGCACCGCGCCCTGGTTGATGATGTAGGCGCGGTCGCAGATGCCGAGCGTCTCGCGCACGTTGTGGTCGGTGATCAAAACGCCGATCCGGCGCTCCTTCAGGAAGCGCACGATGCGCTGGATCTCGATCACGGCGATCGGGTCGACGCCGGCGAACGGTTCGTCGAGCAGCACGAAGCGCGGATTGGTCGCCAGCGCGCGCGCGATTTCCACGCGGCGGCGCTCGCCGCCCGACAGCGACAGCGCCGGATTCTCGCGCAGCTTCTCGATCTGCAGGTCGGCCAGCAGGGTGTCGAGGCGCTCGTTGATCTGGTCTTTCGACAGCGGCTTGCCGTTGTCCTTCTGCAGCTCGAGCACGGCGCGGATGTTCTCTTCCACCGTCAGCTTGCGGAACACCGACGCCTCCTGCGGCAGGTAGGACAGGCCCAATACCGCGCGGCGGTGGATCGGCAGGCTGGTGATGTCGGTGCCGTTGATGTCGATCGAGCCGGCATCCGACGGCACCAGGCCGACGATCATGTAGAACGACGTGGTCTTGCCGGCGCCGTTCGGACCCAGCAAGCCGACCACTTCACCGCATTCGACCTGCAGCGACACATCGCGCACCACCAGGCGCTTGCCATAGCTTTTCTGCAGGCCCTTGACGACCAGGGTGCTGCAATCGCCCAGCTCCATCGGGATCGCCGTCATTGCGCGCCTCCGGCCGGGGCGCGCTTGGGCGACAGGATCAGGGTGCCGCGTCCGCCGCCGGCCTTGGTCTGGCCGCTGACGTCGTTGCGCACGGTGGCCACTTCCTTGCGGTTGTCGTAGGAGATGAAAGGTCCGGTGATCTGGTTGGTCATGCGCGAATTCTCGAGCTCCTTGATCAGGGCGTTCGAGTACAGGCGCACCAGCTCGGAACGCTCGTCGTACTCGATGCGCTCGGCCTGGCCTTCGACCCACAGGTCGGGGCCGCCGTCACGCTTCTGGCGGAAGGTGGTCAGCTTGCCGTTGGACGCGGTGAGCGTCACGCTCATATACCCTTCCGGCGACTCGTTGACCACGGCGCGGTCGGCCTTGAGCAGCAGCGTGCCGCGGGTCAGGACCACGTTGCCGGTGAAGACGCGGGTGCCCGTGATGCCGTCGACGTCGGCGGAGTCGTATTCGATGGTGGCCGGCTTGAGCGAGTCGGCGCGCTCGGCGGCCGCGGTCAGCGACAGCAGGGAAAGGAAAGCGGCAGCAAGGAGTTTTTTCATGGTTGGAAACGGGTCTCGGGTTGGCACGCGGCGCACGTCGTTCAAGGATCAGCGCTGGCGTGGCGGATAGACGATCTGGCCGCGGCTGGACAGGTGCATCTGCTGGGTCGCATTGTTGGCGACCATGCCGGTGCCCTTGAGCGTGGACGCGCCAAGTTGCATGTCGATCGGCAGATCGGTCTTCACGATTTCTTCATCGGGCAGCACGGTGAGCGCCTGGCTGCGCACGCGCAGCGCCTCGCTCTGCGCGGTCTTGGGACGCTGCAGGTCGACGTCGCCCATCAGTTCGACCCGGTGCTCCTGGTGATGAATCTGCGCGTTCTTCGCGACCACCGTCATCGGCGGGCGGCCCGGCTCGACGCCGCGCAGCACCGGCTCGTCGACGTGCGACACGTCGCCATTCGGAATGTGCGCAAGGCGCTTGCCCGACACCAGATAGCTCGGCTGGCCATTCTCGGTCATGCGCACGAACGAAAAATTCTCGACGATGTAGTCAGGTTCGTCCGGCGGCCCGCCGAGCTGGGCGTCGATGTCGGACGCCTGCATCAGCTGCAGCAGCCAGAAGCTGCCGAAGGCGAAGAAGGTGCCGATCACGATCATCGCCAGGAGATTCCAGCGGTGCGCGGTGCGCTTGTTGACGACGACGGTAGCCATTTTTTATAACCTCAGGCGAAGTACGGCGCGAGCGCCTGGTCGTAGGTGCCTTGGGCGCGCATCACGAGGTCGCACACCTCGCGCACCGCGCCGCGGCCGCCGCCATTCCTGGTGACGTAGTGCGCGCGATGCTGCACCTCGGGGTGGCCGGTCGGCACCGCGACGGCGAAGCCGACGCGCGCGAACAGCGGCAGGTCGATCACGTCGTCGCCGATGTAGCCGCACTGCTCGGCCGTGAAGCCGGTCGCTTCCAGCAGCCTGGCGAAGCCGATGCGCTTGTCGTGGATGCCCTGGTGGACGTGCGAGATGCCGAGATCGGCCGCGCGCTTGACGACGATCGGCGACAGGCGCGCGCTGATGATCGCGGTCTGCACGCCGGTTTTATTCAATAACTGGATCCCCAGGCCGTCGAGGACGTTGAAGGTCTTGGTGACTTCGCCTTCCGGACCATAGGTCAGACTGCCGTCGGTCAGCACGCCGTCGACGTCGAAGATCATGACCTTGATGCGCGCCGCGCGTTCCATGTGGGCCAATGGGGTAATGGCTGGGATAAACGTGTCGCTCATCAGATCACCTTGGCGCGGGTCAGGTCGTGGATGTGCAGCGCGCCGACCAGGCGGTCGTCCTGGTCGACCACCAGCATCTGGTTGATGCGGAATTCTTCCATCACGGCGACGGCGTCGACCGCCAGCTGCTCGGGGCGCACGCGGCGCGGGTTGACATGCATCACGTCGCGGATCTGGATGTCCGAGAAGTCGTGCATGCGCTCGATCACGCGGCGCAAGTCGCCGTCGGTGAACACGCCCACCGGACGGCCTTCGGCGTCGACGATGGCGGTCATGCCGAGGCCCTTGCGGGTGACCTCGAGCAGCGCCTCGACCAGCGAGGTTTCGGGGCCGACGCTCGGCACCGCGTCGCCGCTGCGCATCACGTCGCGCACATGGGTCAGCAGGCGCCGGCCCAGTGCGCCACCCGGATGCGAGAGCGCGAAGTCCTGCTCCCGGAAGCCGCGCGCATCGAGCAGCGCCACGGCCAGCGCATCACCCATCGCAAGGGTGACGGTGGTGCTGGTGGTCGGCGCCAGGTTGAGCGGACAGGCTTCCTTGTCCACCGCGATGTTCAGGTGCACGTCGGCCAGCATGGCCAGGCGCGAGGATGGTTTACCGGTCATGGCGATCACGCGTGCGCCCAGGCGCTTCACGGCCGGCAGGATGTCGAGGATCTCGGACGATTCGCCCGAATTGGAAATCGCGATCACGACATCGTTTTTGGTGACCATGCCCAGGTCGCCGTGCGCGGCTTCGCCCGGGTGCATGAAGAAGGCCGGAGTGCCGGTGGACGCCAGGGTGGCGGCGATCTTGCGGCCGATGTGGCCCGACTTGCCCATCCCGGACACGACCACGCGGCCGTCGCAGGCCATGATCAGCCGCGCGGCGTTCACGAAACTGTCGTCGTCGCCCAGGCGCGCCTGCAGCGCGCGGATGGCGTCGGCTTCGATCGACAGCGTTTCGCGACCCAATTCCAGCACGCGCCGGGCGAGGGTCTCGTCAAAACTTTTCGGCATTATTTTTTCATCGGTTACACTCATTTTGGAAGTATAAACGAATTGGGAAAGCAAAAAACTTGCCAGTCGTAACAAACGATAACAAGCGCATGCCGCACCACACCTGGCTAGTGCCATAAGATCAACATTTTTGCCATTTATCCCAGCATCGCATCAATGCATTCCGGTCTCGAACTCACCCTCCTCCTTCTGGGCTGCGCCGTCCTGGGCGTGGTCGCCTTCCGTAGCCTTCATCTGCCGCCGATGCTCGGCTACCTCGCCGTCGGTGTGCTGATCGGCCCCCACGCCCTGGCCCTGGCCGAAGACAGCCCGACCACCCATGCGCTGGGCGAGTTCGGGGTCGTGTTCCTGATGTTCTCGATCGGCCTGGAGTTCTCGCTCGGGCAGCTGCGATCGATGCGGCGCATCGTGTTCGGGCTGGGCCTGGCCCAGGTGGTGTCGACCATCGTGGCCGCCATGGGGATCGGACTGCTGGTGGCCTGGGCCCTGCCCGGCATTCCGCTCGGCTGGCAGGCCGCCTTCGCGCTGGGCGGCGCGCTGGCGATGTCCTCGACCGCCATCGTCGTCAAGCTGCTCACCGAGCGGCTGGAGCTCGAAAGCGAGCATGGGCGGCGCATCGTCGGCATCCTGCTGTTCCAGGACCTGGCGGTGGTGCCGCTGTTGATCATGATCCCGGCGCTGGCGCGCGATCCGGAAGACATGGCGATCACGCTCGGGGTGGAAGCGGCCAAGGCGGCGCTGGTGCTGGCCCTGCTGCTGTTCTTCGGCCAGAAGCTGATGGGACGCTGGTTCACCATCGTCGCCAAGCGCCGCTCGCAGGAGCTGTTCATGCTCAACCTGCTGCTGGTGACCCTGGGCGCGGCCTGGATCACCGAGCAGGCCGGCCTGTCGCTGGCCCTCGGCGCCTTTGTCGCCGGCATGCTGATCTCCGAGACCCCGTACAAGCATCAGGTGGAAGAAGACATCAAGCCGTTCCGCGACGTGCTGCTCGGGCTGTTCTTCATCACGATCGGCATGCTGCTCGACCTGGGGATGGTGGCCAGGCACTGGTGGCTGGTGCTGCTCCTGCTGGCGTCGGTGCTGCTGCTCAAGTTCGGCCTGATCGCGCTGCTCGCGCGCGGCTTCGGGGCATCCCTTGGCACGGCGATGCGCGCCGGCCTGGCGCTGGCCCAGGCGGGGGAATTCAGCTTCGTGCTGCTCAATCACGCTTCCGGCTCGAAGCTGGTCGACCCGTTCGTGATGCAGCTGGTGCTGGCCTCGATGGTGCTGTCGATGCTGCTCGCCCCCTTCGTCATCGCCAGCATGGACCGGATCGTGATGAAGCTGGCGGCCAACGAGTGGATGACGCAGTCGCTGCAGCTGACCAAGCTCGCCACGCGCACCATGAAGACCCAGAACCATGTGATCATCGCCGGCTTCGGGCGCAACGGCCAGCGCCTGGCCGCCCTGCTGAAGGAAGAGGCGCAGCCATGGCATGCGCTCGACCTCGATCCGGAACGGGTGCAAGAAGCGCAGGCGGCCGGCGCCACCGTCTCGTACGGCGACGCGGCGCGCCGCGAAAGCCTGGTCGCGGCCGGCGTCAATCGCGCCAGCGCACTGGTGATCACCTTCGCCGACACGCGGCTGGCCTTGAAGGTGCTGAACCTGGTCCATGAGCTGGCCCCGAGCTTGCCGGTGATCGTGCGCAGCTATGACGATCGGGACACGGACATGCTGAAGGCGGCCGGCGCCACCGAAGTGGTGCCCGAGGCGCTGGAAAGCAGCCTGATGCTGGCCTCGCACGCGCTGGTGACCCTGGGCGTGCCGCTGCGGCGCGTGGTGCACCGCGTGCAGGCCGCGCGCGAGGAACGCTATGCTGCCTTGCGCGGCTACTTCCATGGGGCCGGCGACAATGGCGCCGATCTCGAGCCAGGGCATGTGCGGCTGCATTCGGTGCGGCTGCACGCACAGGCCGGCGCGGTCGGCCGCAGCCTGGCCGACCTGGGGCTTGGCGATGTGGCGGCGGAAGTGGCGGCGCTGCGGCGTGGCGGGGAAGACGTCGAGCCCGGGCCGGATGTGGTGCTGGCCGAGGGCGACGTGGTGGTGGTGCGCGGGGATGGCGAGGCGGTCAGCCGGGCCGAGGACAGATTGTTGTGATTACGCGAACGTGACGACCTTGTTGCGGCCACCGGCCTTGGCCTGGTACAGCGCCGCATCGGCCGATGCCACGAGTTCCTGCGCGACGCCTTCGATCGCGTTGTCGCGCGCACGATCGGACAACTGCGCCGATAGCGCGGCGACGCCGATCGACACCGTCACGTCGACCCGCTCGCCGCTGCTCAGGCTCACCGGCTCGGCGGCCACGCTGGCGCGGATACGCTGCGCGACGGTGCTCGCGCTTTCCAGGTCGGCGTCGATCAGCAGCACCACGAATTCTTCGCCGCCGAAGCGGCCCAGCGCATCCGACATGCGCAACTCTGCCTTGATGCGGCCGCACACCTCGCGCAGGACGTCGTCGCCACCCTGGTGGCCAACCGTGTCGTTGACGCGCTTGAAGTGGTCGATGTCGATGTACATGCAGGACAGGCGATAGCCCTGGCGCCGGGCGCGCGCGATCTCTTCGAGCAGGCGGCGGTCCATGTAGCGGCGGTTGTAGACGCCGGTGAGCGAATCGGTGAGGCCGATGTATTTCAGCATCTCGTTGCTGATCACGTTTTCGAGGCAGATCGCGATGATCGAGCCCATGTGCTCGACGAAATCGGTGCCCAGGTTCGGCGTGAAGCGGGTCGGGTCGGTGCTGCCCAGGTTCAGGCTGCCGATCAGGCGCGTATTGCGCAGCAGCGGCACCAGGGCCACGCTCTGCAGGCCGGCGGGCGGATGCGGAAACACGGCGCAGTGCTGCGACGGCGCATAGGCGCCCAGGATCGGACGCGGACGGCGCTCGGGCGACATGTCGAAGCCGAGTTCCACCGCATGCTCGCAGAACATCAGGTTGGGGAACCCCTCGAAATCGACGCCCAGTCGGTGCATGACGGTATAGATGTCGGCATCCGGGTCGACCAGCGACAGGGTGACGGTGTCCAGTTCCGAGATCACCGGCAGCGTGCGGAAGATCGTGCCGACCAGCTCCGGAAAGCTGCCGGCGCCCACGATCTGCAGGTCGAAGGCCTGGTGGCGGCACATGATTTCGTGGTTGCGTTCGGCCTGCTCGAGCAGGTACGCCATGCGCGCGCGCAAGGTCTCGTTTTCCGCCATCAGTTCTCGCGTCGACGCGCTCGGCTCATGCATGGAGCATTCCTTTCAGCAATAACCGTAACATTACGCCATCCACTCTTGCTTGGATATGAAAAACCGCTTGTCAATATCGTGGAAGACGCGGGAATGGGCGATTTTGCGACACTGTCGCGGTGTCGCCGGCGCTTGGCCTGTCCTGGTGCTTAGAAAGCAAGCTCGGCGTTTAGTTCCTGGCCCACGCGCAGGGTGCGGCCGATGCCGTCCTGGACGATGACGTTCATGCCCATCGTGACGGCGCCTTCCATGCGGGCGTTGGCGCGGTAGGTCTGCAGGATGTCGAGGGGATCGGGGCCGGGGATGCCGGTGGCCTGGTCGACCGATGGGATGGGGCAGCGGGCGCAGGGTTTGACAGGACGCAGCTTGATCTCGCCATCGCTGAAAGTCTCCACGAAGTCTTCTTCGAAGGCGTCGATGCCTTCCACGACCATATTGGGACGAAAGCGGTTCATGGGCAGCGCGGCGCGCCCGGCGCTTGTCAGCTTGGCATTCAGGTCGTCGAGCGAGGACTGGCCGATCAGCAGGATCGGGTAGCCGTCCGAGAAGCGTGCGGCGGCGGGCAGGCCGCCGGTCCATGGGCTGATCTTCGGACGCACGACGTCGGGGTGGAAGCGCACCAGGCGGCATGGGGCGCCGACGGCGTCGGAGAACCAGGCGGCGGCATTGTCGCCGCAGTCGGCGGCCAGGACGTGGTCGTCCCAGATCAGCACTTCGAGCGTTGGCGCCTGGAGGTCGTGCGCCAGCGCCAGGCGGATTGGCTGCATGCCGGGGGCCTCGACCACCAGATCGTCACCTTCGACCCGCGGCGCGATGGTCGCCATGCGCGGGTATTCGCGCTGGGTCAGGAACAGGCCTTCGCGCGTCACCACCATCCATTCGCGGTCATGCACGCCGTTTGCCGACAGTCCGTCGAGGGCAAGCGTCGCTTCGGGCACGGACAGGCCGGCGCAGGACTTGATCGGATAAAGGAGGAGCTCGGAGACGGTGGCCATGCTGTGATCGGGATGGTGGGAAGCCATCAGTATGGCAGCAATCGGCGCTGCCGGCACCATTCCGAAAGGCGGATTCGATGGAATCCGCCCTCCCCTTGCGTCAGCCCTCGACCGTCTCGCGGCTGCGTTCCACCAGATACGTCGCCAGCAGGCCGGACGGCAGCGCAGTCCGGCCTGCATCGAACACCTTGCGGTTGCCGATGACGATGAAGCTGTCCCTGGCGCGCGATACCGCGACGTTCAGCATGTTCGGCTTCTGGTCGAAGAAGGCGCCGCCATTGAAATTCTCGCCATAGGTCGGCGAGAACAGCACGATGGCGCGCTCGGCGCCCTGCAGCGCATGCACGGTGCCGACCGTCAGGCGGCTGTCCTTGCGCAGCAGGTCCGGCATGTCGCGGCGCAGGCGCCGCTCGATGGCGCCCGCCTGCGCGGCGAACGGGGTCACGATGCCCACCAGTTGCCAGATCGGCGTCGGCTTGCCGGCGTCATCGAGGTAATGCCGTTCGATGGTCTCGCGGTGGGCTTTGATCCAGTCGACGACCGCGGCCGCCTCGAGCTCGTTGTAGCGGCTGCCGCCGCGCCGCGCATCCCTGCCCCCGACGTGGATCAGTTCGAATGGCGGCAGGATTCGCTTGGCGGGCGACAGCGATGCGCGTTTCGGTTCGAGCCGGCCCTCGTAGATCAGCCGGTTGCAGTAATCGATCAGTTCCGGCACGCAGCGGCGGTGTTCGGTCAGCATCAGGCCGCGCACGTCCTCGTACTGCTGGACCATGCAGCTGCGGTTGGCGATGCGCATCAGGCTCCCGCTGGCCGATGCATAACCGCCCTGCTCCAGGCGGTCGTAGGCGGGGTCGTGGAAGGCCGGCGCCAGGCCGAACTTGACGGCGTTGGCGCGGTCGGTCGCTTCACCGCTGTTCCAGACCGGCTCGATCTGGAAGGTGTCGCCGACCACCAGCGCGCGCCGCGCCAGGGCGAACATCGGCGCGCCGATATCGGGCGAGACCTGCCCCGCCTCGTCCACCACCAGCAGGTCGATCGTGTTCCAGAACGGCATGTCTTCGCCTTCCCAGGCGGTGAAGAACGACGGCGCCATGTGGAAGTTCGACACCAGGCAGGGAGCGAGCTTGGCGAAGCGGCGGTATTTGGCTTCGAGCTTGCTGCGCCCCTTCGTATCCTTGATGCCGCTCCTGATGCGGTGCCGCACTTCCAGGATCCACTGGCCCGACCAGTACCAGTCGGCGACGGCGAACATGCGCGCGCGTACCTTCTTGTCCAGGTGTTCGTTCAGGTTGGACAGGCTGGCGTCGAGCAGTTCCGGATCGTCGCCGGCCACGTCGCGCCAGGCGGCGAAGGCGCTGGTGATGCGGGAGCGCTCCGTCTCGGCCCGCGCCATCTCCTGCTTGACCTCGTCCCCCTGGCGCGCGAGCTCCCCTTTCAAGGCGAGCAGCTCGGCCACGGTATCGTTCTTGCGCTGCAGCGCTTCCTTCTTGAGTGTATGGAAATGCCCCGGCACGCCGTCGGCGCGGTGCCGGAGGTCGGCGGTCAGCGGATGCGCCATCAACACCTGGCGGTCGCGCGCCATGCGGCGCCGGCGCACGGCCGGCACGAAACTGAACAGGTCGAGCCAGATCGAGGCGTCGGCCAGGTAGGCCGCCCATGACTTCTCGGCCTGCATGATGTCGTCGCGGCGCGCCTCTTAGGCGCGCAAAGCGGCGTCGGCGGCCTGCTCGCTCTCGTCCAGGCGCGCGCGCAGCTGCGCCAGCTGTTCACGGCAACGCGTGAGTTCCTCATTCAAGGTCGCCAGCAAGGCGCGGTACGAGGCGACGGCGCCGTCGTCGACATCCTGGCCGAGCGCATGGAACAGCGTATGGCGCGCCGCCACCAGCGTGTCGAGGCGGGCGGCCAGCGCTTTCAGTTCGGCGTGCAGGTCGTGGACCACGGTGCCGACGCCATCGCCGCGCCGCCTGAAATGCATCGCCGCGCAGTCGAGATAATGGCGCTCCGCCGCCGCCAGCATTTCCGGCGTCTCGAACTCCTCGAAGGGGTGGCTCTTGCCGGTGCAGACCGGATGCCCGGTCTGGCGCGATTCGGACGCCAGGAACAGCCCGAAGCCGCGCCCGTAGGGATGCCAGCGCCGATGCCCGGTCTCGGCCGAGATTTTCGCAAAGCTGTCGAGCACGTTCTCGACCGCCTTCACATTGGTCGAGGCAACCACGATCAGCGGGCAATCGCCGCCGGCCAGGGCCGCATCGACCCAGAGCTGGGCCACGACGCTTTGCAGCAAGGTGGTCTTGCCGGTGCCGGGCGGCCCGTTCACCGCCAGGATCTGTCCCTCGCCCAGGCGCTGCAATTCGACCATCGCCGTGCGTTGGGACGGCGACAAGTGGTGAAGCGGATGCATGTGGCCGACCGTCTGGCCGTCATACGGCGCGGTCTGCTGCAGCGGCAGCGGCGCGCGCGCCGGCCGGTCGGCAATGGTGCGCAAGGTGTCGAGCAGCGGCGTGGGGGGGCCCTCGGCGACGATCCGGTCGTACAGCTTCAGGAGATGCCGCGCGACGATCGGCGGCTCGTAGGGCATGCCGTGCCAGCCCGACACCAGGCGGTGCTCGTCCAGCACGAAATCCGGCAGCCGCTGGCCTGACCCGGCCGGCGCCATTGCGGAAAGCCCGGGCAGCCCGGCGCCCGTCACGGCTTCGAACAGGCGCGCCGCCACGTGGAAGGTATCGCCCATGCCGGTTGCCTGCTCCGGCAGCGCGCCGATGAATGCGTCGACACTGGCCAGCGCGCCGACCGACGTGCGCTGCAGGGTCGGCTCCAGCAGCTCGCGCGGAATCCACGGCATGCGCTCGGGATCGGGCGACAGCCCGCCCTGGCGATCCAGCAGGCAGGGGATGCACAGCACCGAGGCGCCCTTGTGCAGCTCGGCGCCGTCCTGCTTGGCGCCATGGCTCGCTTCCAGCGCCAGGCGGGCCGGAATCAGCACGAAGGGGATGCGGCCGCCCCGTTCCAGCTTGCTGGCATTGAACTGCGCCTCGATCCAGCTCGCCAGGTCGGGCGCGGCTTGCGCGACCCGCCACGCGCCGTCGTTTTCCGCGAGCGCGATCGGTTTGCTGTCGGGCGCCACCTCGGGATGCAGCAGGCTGACTTCGGCCAGTGCGGCGCGCCAGTACGGCAAGGGCAGCAAGCGGTTCTGGACTGTATCGTTCATGTTTTCCTGTAGCTCAACCGTATCCAGACGGCATGCCTTATTGTTTTTGTATAAGCCAAAAAACAACAAGCCCTTCGGAAGGAAGGGCTTGCGTCGGGTCGGGCGCAGTGCGCGCCCGGTGGATCAGACGTTGAACAGGAAGTTCAGCACATCCCCATCCTTGACAATGTATTCCTTGCCCTCAGCGCGCATCTTGCCCGCTTCCTTGGCGCCCGCCTCGCCCTTGTAGGTGAGGAAGTCGTCATACGAAATCGTCTGCGCGCGAATGAAGCCGCGCTCGAAGTCGGTATGGATCACGCCCGCGGCCTGCGGCGCGGTGGCGCCGATCGGCACGGTCCAGGCGCGCACTTCCTTCACGCCGGCGGTGAAATAGGTCTGCAGGCCCAGCAGCTTGAACGCCGCGCGGATCAGGCGATCCAGGCCCGGCTCGTCCATGCCCATATCGTTCAGGAAGTCGACCTTGTCGGCATCGTCCATCTCGGCGATTTCCGATTCGATCGCGGCGCAGATGGCGACGATCGGGGCGTTCTGCTTGTTGGCGAACTCGGTCAGCTGGTCCAGCAGCGGGTTATCCTTGAAACCGGTATCCGACACGTTGGCCACGAACATCGCCGGCTTGGCGGTAATCAGGTGCAGCGGATAGATGATGGCCATCTCTTCCTTGTCCAGGCCCATGGTGCGCACCGGCTGGCCTTCGTTCAGGTGCGGCATCAGGCGCTCCAGCAGGGCGACCAGCTTGGCCGCGTCCTTGTCGCCCGAGCGCGCCTTCTTCTGTTCGCGGTGGATGGCTTTCTCGACGGTGCCCATGTCGGCCAGCGCCAGTTCGGTCTGGATGACTTCGATGTCGTCGATCGGGCTGACCTTGCCGGCCACGTGGATCACGTTCGGGTCTTCGAAGCAGCGCACCACGTTGACGATGGCGTCGGTTTCGCGGATGTGCGACAGGAACTGGTTGCCCAGGCCCTCGCCCTTCGACGCGCCGGCCACCAGGCCCGCGATGTCGACGAATTCGACGATGGCCTTGACCACGCGTTCCGGCTTGACGATGGCGGAGAGCGCGTCGATGCGCGGATCCGGCACCTCGACCACGCCCACGTTCGGCTCGATGGTGCAGAACGGGTAGTTCTCAGCCGGGATGCCGGCCTTGGTCAGTGCGTTGAACAGGGTGGATTTGCCAACGTTGGGCAGGCCGACGATGCCGCATTTGAGGGTCATGGATACTATTCCTAATTCGGTAAGCGCGCGGTGAGCGCGAGCGATCGATCGACCGCCCTAAACCCTGCATTGTAACCCGGACAGGCTTGACTGCCGCAAAAAACGGCGCTTTCCGTGCCCGTTGCAATGGTTGGTTTCTACTGTGACAAGCTAGATCGGTTTGACGCGCCCCAGCTCCGGCCGCAGGGCGAATTCGGCCAGCTCGTCGCGCAGCCGCTCCCCTTCCCCGATCGCCCGCTTCCAGGTGCGCACACGGGCATCGTGATCCAGGCCATAGAACCTGAAATCGGCGCGGTCCGGCAGTTTCCCGCGCGGCAGCGTGCGCAGGAATTCGTCGGACGGCGCCACCAGCAGCACGTTGTCGAGCCAGCCACGATTGGCGCCGCGCGCCGCCCTTCTCCACGGGAATCCCTTATCCAGCCATCCCGGCACGATGTGCTCGGTGAAATGCGGGTACAGCACCAGTTCGCCCCTGGCGCGCGAATACGGCAGCGCCAGGTGATAGTCGATGATGCCGCCGTCCCAGTAGCTGCCGGCGGGCGCCTCGGCGATGCCGGTCACCGCCTTCATGATCAAGGGCAGCGTGCCCGAAGCCAGCAATCCGGCCGCCAGGTTGTCGCGCGTGAGCGTCGAGAAGTGCGTGTTGAAGCTGTCGAAGCGCTCGCGCAGCCATGGCGCCTGGCTTCGTGCATCGCCAATCACCACCCGCTCCATCAGGCGCCCCAGCCAGGCGCGCGAGCCGGCGTTGTGCAGCGCCGCCGACAGGAAGCCGCGCATCTCGGCATAGCGGTGCGCCGGCGCCGCCAGTGAACGCAGCCCGCGCACGGTCAAGAGGTGCAGCCGGTAGTGCTCGTGGTTGACGATGTCGTCTTCATGCCCGCGCACCAGTTCGCCCAGCAGGGCCTGCACGACCGCGTCGATGTCCTGCGGCGTGGGCTTGAGGCTCGTGTAGCGCTGGCCCGCATACAGCTCGCCCAGCAGGGCAAAAGCCTTGGCCGGATCCTTCTGGCAGGCGGCCGCCATGCGCCAGGCGCCGATCGAGGCGCCGATGAGGGTGCGTTCGCGCGGGGCCGAAGGGAACCATTCGCCGAACATCCACTGGTCCAGCGACTGGAAGATCAATCCCTTGGGGCCGCCCGCCGCGGCGGGCACGATGGCCACGTCGCGGGCCCGCAAGCCATGTTCTGCAATCTGCGCCATGGCCAATGGCCCGGCATGAAAAGTGAGCGCCTTCATGCCGAAATTATCGCAGGAAGCATGCGCTTGCGCCCGATCAATCCTGTCACCGTACTGCTGCGTAACATGGGCCGGTCGCGTGTCCGGAGAATGCCATGCCCCTGCGCTTCGTCGTCATGCTGTGTCTGCTTCTGTGTCCATTGCTGGGCCTGCCTGCGTCTGCAAGCGCGCTCGAGGCCGACAGCGGCACCGACCGCTCGGTGGTGGTGGACCGCCACGTCCAGCATTTCGTCGTCGACGCCAGCGGCGCCTACACGCTCACGGTCGAACTGGCCAAGACCATCGTCAACCGCGCGGCGCTGCACGAACATGCCCAGTTCTACATCGGCTACAACCAGTCGCTCGACGAAGTCGTGTCCGTCGAGGCGCATACCGAGAAAGCCGACGGCCGGCGCCTGGCGGTGCAGCCGCACCAGATCCGCGACCAGCAAGAAGCCGCCTCGCTCGACGCCCCGATGTTCCAGGACACGCGGCTCAAGATCGTCGTCTTCCCCGACGTCGAAGCGGGCGACAAGGTCGCGGTGCGCTACGTCGCGCGGCGCCACACGCCGCTGTTTCCCGGCCACTTCGAAGACCTGACCTCGGCGCGCTTCCAGCGCCAGCGCGACTTCCGCCTGGTCTACGACATGCCGGCTTCGATGCCGCTGCACGCCGACGCGGTCGGTTTCGAGGCGATTGCCACGATGAGCATGCCCGCACCCGCGCCCGGCAAGCGCCGCTACGCCTGGCGCTACGTCGACGGCGACAATGCGCGGCTCGAGGCCGATTCGGTCAGCTATCTCGACTACGGCAAGCGGCTCGCGGTCTCGACCTTCGCCGACTACGCCGCCTTCGCGCGCGCCTACCAGGAGCGCGCCGCCGGCAAGGCGCTGCCCGACGACACGGTGGCGGCGCTGGCGGCCAGCATCACGGGCACTACCGTCGACCGCCGCGCCCGCGCGATCGCCCTCTCCGACTGGGTGCGCAAGAACGTGCGCTACGTCGGCGTCTATCTCGGCCCCGGCGGCGTGGTGCCGCATGCGGCGTCCAGCGTGCTGGCCAACCGCTATGGCGACTGCAAGGACCATGCAACACTGCTCGAGGCGCTGCTGGCCAGCTCCGGCATCGACAGCACGGTGGCGCTGGTCAATAACGGCGACGCCTATCGCCTGCCCGGCGTGCCCACGCTGGGCGTGCTCAATCACGCGATCGTCTATATTCCTTCGCTGCAGCTGTACCTCGACCCGACCGCCGAATCGGTGGCGGGCGGCTTCCTGCCCGCGGCGCTGCTCGGCAAGCCGGCGGTGCTGGCGCGCTCGGGAGAGTTCGCGATGGTCCCCTTCTTCCAGCAGGCGCGCAGCCGCACATTCACCCAGTTCGACATCCAACCCGACGGCGGCAGCCGCTTCAGGGTCACGCGCACCAGCAGCGGCGCCCAGGCCGAGCCCTACCGCCGCGTGGTGCGCGCCACGCCGGCGGCAGAACGCGACCGCTTCGTCGAACGCATGCTGCAAGGGCTGGGGCAACAGGGCGGTGGCGTGCTGGAGCCGGGCGATACCGAAGGCGAGGCCGACGACTATACCCTGTCGCTGCGCGGCGCCAGCAGCGGCTTCACGCAACTGCCGGGGCCGACGGGGCTGGCCACCACGTATAACTTCTGGGGAGGATTGGGCGACGCCGTGTTCGCGTTCACGCAGGAACCCGAGCGGCGCCAGGAATTCGTCTGTCCGGCGATCGATGCCGAGGATGAACTACGCTTCCACCTGCCCAGGCGCGCGCAGGTGCTGGCCCTGCCGCGCGCCATCAAGGTGATCGATGCCAACTTCGCCTACCGCTCGCATTACCAGCGGCGCGGCGCGCTGGTGACGGTCAAGCGCCAGCTCAAGTTCAGGCACACGGCGGCCACCTGTTCGCCCGACGACTACCGGCGCATGCGGCCGGCGCTCGAGCGCATGCTGCGCGACCTGCGCTCGCAGGTCGTGGTGCGGGGAGGATGAACTGGATGAAGATCGCGGCCTCAGGCCGTATGCAACTGCATCGTCGCCACGTCGAGCTTGCCTTCGCAGGCGAGCGGGATGATGCGCAGGCTCTTGTCGATCGATTCCTCGATCAGGCTTTGTTCTTCCTTGCGCGGGCGATGCAGCACGAAATCGGCCACGCCCTGTTGCAGGTTGAGGCTGCGCGGGTGGCCGATGCCGAGGCGCAGGCGCCAGTATTCCTGGGTGCCGAGGGCCGCGGTGATGTCCTTCAGGCCGTTGTGGCCGCCCGAGGAACCGCCCTTCTTGAGCTTGGCGACGCCGGGCATCAGGTCCAGTTCGTCGTGCACGACCAGCACCTCGTCCGGGTTGATCTTGTAGAAGCGCGCCAGCGCGCCGACCGACTGGCCGGAGCGGTTCATGAAGGTCTGCGGCTCGAGCAGCCAGACGTCGTTGCCCGAGATCGAGGTCTTGGCCACCAGGGCGTTGAAGCGCGATTCGCGCTGCAGGCGGCAGCCCGGCAGGCTGTTGGCCAGGTTGTCGACCAGCCAGAAGCCGGCGTTGTGGCGGGTTTGTTCGTATTCCGGGCCAGGGTTGCCGAGGCCGACGATCAGACGGATGGACATGCGTGGTGTTCTTTGGAGAAAACGCGATTATCGCTCAAACGGGCCAGCTGGCGTACACAACGACGTTCGGTGCAGGCCAACCCAAAACAAAAAACCCGCCGGGCAAGCCACGACGGGTTTTTTATCGATGCGCCACCGAAGCGGCGCCCTCAGCCGATATTACTCAGCAGCGGTTTCAGCAGTCGCTGCGCCGCGTGGGATCGAGGTGGTGACGATGGTCAGGTTCTGGCCGTGGGTCAGCGCGGTCACGCCTTCTGGCAGGACCAGGTCGCCGGTGTGGATCGATTGGCCGGCTTCCAGCTTCGACAGGTCGACTTCGATGAACTCTGGCAGTTGACCTGGCAGGCACGACACTTCGACTTCGTTCAGCACGTGCGACACGATGGCGCCGCTCAGCTTGACGGCTGGCGAGACTTCGGCGTTCACGAAGTGCAGGGTGACCTTGGTGTGGATCGGCTTCGAGGTGTCGACGCGCTGGAAGTCAGCGTGCAGGACCAGTTGCTTGTATGCGTGCATCTGGAAGTCACGCAGCAGCACTTGCTGGGTCTTGCCGTCGATTTCCAGGTCCAGCACGGAACCGTGGAATGCTTCTTTCTTGAGCGCGTGGTACAACGCGTTGCCGTCCAGGGCGATCAGTGCCGGGGCTTCGGTGCCACCGTAGATGATGCCTGGGGTCTGGCCAGCGTTGCGCAGGCGGCGGCTCGCTCCGGTCCCCTGCTGAGTGCGGTTGAATGCGACTACTTTCATGTGAAACTCCAAAAATAAATCGGGCCCGAATGCCGCAGAAAATTCCACGGCCCGGTTGCCCAGTGGCGACCATCCCCGCGACCAGGGACGGTCAAGAACGAGCGCCAAGGCTGCGCGCTCAAGAAATCCTGATGCTACAACGGCGCGCCGGCTGTTTCAGCCAGGCGCGCCGCGAAAAACAGCGACTGTATTGCTTAGTCGACGAACAGCGAAATCACCGAGTCGCCCTTGACGATCCGCTTGAAGGTCTCGGCCAGCAGCGGTGCGCAGGTCAGCTGGCGGATCTTGCCGCAAGCGGCGCCGGCTGGGCTCAGCGGGATGGTGTCGGTGACGACCAGTTCGTCCAGCGGCGAGTTCGCGATGCGATCGATCGCCGGGCCGGACAGGACCGGGTGCGTGCAATAGGCAACGACTTTCTTGGCGCCGCGCTCCTTGAGCACTTCGGCGGCCTTGCACAGGGTGCCTGCGGTGTCGACCATGTCATCCATGATCACGCAGTTGCGGCCTTCGACTTCGCCGATGATGTTCATCACTTCCGACACGTTCGCCTTCGGGCGACGCTTGTCGATGATCGCCAGGTCGCAGCCCAGGCGCTTGGCCAGGGCACGTGCGCGCACCACGCCGCCGACGTCAGGCGACACGACCAGCAGGTCGTCGTAGTTGCGCTTCTGCAGGTCGCCCAGAAGGATTGGCGATGCGTAGATATTGTCGACCGGGATGTCGAAGAAACCCTGGATCTGGTCGGCGTGCAGGTCCATGATCAGGACGCGCTCGACGCCGGCTTCTTCCAGCATGTTCGCGACGACCTTGGCCGAGATCGCGACACGCGCCGAACGCGGGCGGCGGTCCTGGCGGGCATAACCGAAGTAAGGGATGGCGGCGGTGATACGGCCGGCCGAGGCGCGCTTGAGGGCGTCGACCATCAGCATGATTTCCATCAGGCTGTCATTGGTCGGGGCGCAGGTCGATTGCAGGACGAAGACATCCTTGCCACGCACGTTCTCGTTGATCTCGACCATGACTTCGCCGTCGGAGAACTTGGAGACGACTGCTTTACCGAGAGGAATGCCGAGGCTTTTTGCGACCCCCTCTGCTAGTGCCGGATTGGCATTGCCGGTAAAAACCATCAGGTTTTCGTAAGCCATGGGAGTCCCAAAAGGTAAAAAGCGTTTGTACGGTAGAAAAACAATCAGCCGGATGTACCGGCTGATTAGCATGCTGACGTGGCGCTCGGCACCGCATCGCGATCTTCTTGCTGGACGCATCCGCATCGACAGAACAAGAAAACTTTGGCAGGGGAACAAGGATTCGAACCTTGGTATGCCGGAATCAAAATCCGGTGCCTTAACCAGCTTGGCGATTCCCCTACACGATCTTTACTGCTTGTCGCTGGAACTTCAACTTGCTACTCAGCGCCGCGACAGGCAGTATTTTATTCTATAACTCCCTGATTTTGCAAGAGCGATTTCATCAGCGGGTGTGTCTTCAGCGACTTCGCCTTCCATGCCGTCCATTTGCCCGGCACTTGCGCCAACACCTGGTCGGCAGCGTCTTCGCTGGAGAACGCGCAAAACACGCACGCCCCTGAGCCAGTCATCCTGGCATCGCCATGGCTGCTCAACCATTCAACCGCCTCTGCTACCGGCGGGAACAGGCGCATCGCCACGTCCTGCAAATCATTTTTCCCAAACCCAACCGTAGTGCATGAATCGGTGTGGCTGGAAAAGTCCGCTATTCTGACGGGCTTTGAATCTCTTGTCAAATCCGGCGCAGAAAAAATTGCGGGCGTCGGCACCGCGACCCCCGGTTCGATCACCACATACCAGCAATCCGGCCCCGGCGCCGCCTGCAAGGCCTCCCCCACGCCTTCCGCGAACGCGGTTTCGCCGAACAGGAAGAACGGGATGTCGGCGCCCAGCGGCAGGCCCAGCGCCATCAGTTCCTCGCGGCTCAGGCCGGCTTGCCAGAGCGCGTTGGCCGCCATCAAGGCGGTGGCCGCATCCGACGATCCTCCTCCGAGCCCGCCGCCCATGGGCAAGACCTTGTCCACCCGGACCGAGATGCCCGGCGGCAGCCGGCCATGGCGGCGCGCGAACTCGGCCTGCAGCAGGCGCAGCGCCCGCACGACCAGGTCCTGGTCTTCGGGCACGCCCGGTACGTCGTTGGTGCGGCGAATCTGCTCGTCGTCGCGCAAGTCGAAATGCAAGCGGTCGGCACGGTCGATCAGCTGAAATACGCTTTGCAGCAGGTGGTAGCCATCGGCGCGGCGGCCGGTGACGTGCAGGAACAGGTTGAGCTTGGCCGGAGCCGGGCAATCGTGCAGCGAACGCATGGATCAGGCTGCCGGCAGGATGACGATGCGGATCGCCAGGTCCGTGATGTCGCCCGAGGCGGCGCGCTCGGCCTGGATGAGGCGCGGCGCCGGCTGGCTTGCCGCCGGGTCGCCGGTCGCCGGATCTTGCCACTCGACGAAGCGCAGGCGCCAGCCATCCCTGGTCGTCACACTATTATTGGCCGGCGAGGCGCGGAAGCGCTGCCCCTGCGCGTCCAGCGCATAACCCTGCAGCCAGTCGCGCAGGCCTGACACCGGCAGCGGCCAGCCCAGCGTCTGCTGGGTCAGGCTGTCGATGTCGCCCGCCGTGCGCTCCTGGCCGCCCTGGACCAGGGTCGCGGAAGTGGGCGTGACATTGATCGTGGCCACGGTCTGGCCCAGCGGAGAAATCAGGGTGACGTCGATCGCCTCGGGACGCTGGTCCCAGTTGAAATTGCCGGTGATCGACTCCTGCCTACCATCCTTCTGGTAATTGACCGACAGCTTGCCCGACAGGTCGATGGTGTCGCGGTAGTCGCCGACGGTGGCGGTGGACAGGTTGGCGGTGCCGGTGGCGCAGCCGGCAAGCGCGGCAGCGAAGGAGCACGCGGCGGCGAGCAGGGTGAGACGTCGGGTCAGTGGCATAGGAACGATCGGAAATTGGACAAACGCGGCGGACAGCGCTATGCGGTCCGCCGCCAGGCTGGATTATTTCACAAGGCAGGCCGCAACCGCGCCAGCGTGGTGCGCAGCGTATCGTTCTGCGGATCCTTGGCGCGCGCCTCGCGCCACAGCTTCTCGGCCGCCGACTTATCGCCCTTCTGCCACAGCACCTCGCCCAGGTGGACGGCGATCTCGGGGTCCTTGCGCAGGCCGTAGGCGCGGCGCAGGAATTTCTCGGCTTCAGCCAGGTTACCCATTCGATAATGGACCCAGCCCATGCTGTCCATGATGAAGGGATCGTCCGGCGCCATGTCGAGCGCCTTGGCGATCAGGCCGTAGGCTTCCTGCAGGCGCACACTGCGCTCCGCCAGCGAATAGCCAAGGGCGTTGTAGGCATGGTGATTGTCGGGCGCCTGCGCCATCACCTCACGCAATTGCGCTTCCATCACGTCGACCTTGCCCAGTTTTTCGGCCAGTAGCGCGAAGTCGTACAGCAGGTCGGGATTCTTCGGGAAGCGCTTGGTGGCCGCTTCCATCACCGCATAGGCTTCCTGCAGCTGGTTGGCGTCGCGCAGCAGTTGCGCCTCGGCCGCCATGAGCTGGGCCTGGCGCGCCGGATCGTCGGTCTTGATCTCGGCCAGCAGGCGCCGCGCGCTGTTCAGGTCACCGCCCTTGCCGACCAGGTGGACGCGGCGCAGCTGGGTATTGAAGCGGGTTTGCGCATCCGTGCCTTCGGGCACCTTGTCCAGCCATTGCAGGGCGCCGACCAGGTCGTTGCGCTCCTCCGCCAGTTGCGACAGGATCAACAGCGCGCGCGAAGGATCGCGTTCGTCGTCCGGATTGCGCCCCAGCACTTCCACGAAACGCGTGAAATATTGTTCGGCGCCGAGGGCATCGTTCATCTGCGTGGCCAGGATGCCCAGCGCATACAGATGCGCGACGTTGTCGGGCTGGGCCTTGACCAGCAGCTCGAACTCGCGCCGCGCAGCCGGATAATCCTTGCGGTTGACCAGCACCCGCGCATAGGCGGCGCGCACATCGCTCGCCTTCGGATAGCTCTTGAGGAATTTCTGCATCAAGGCCACCACTTGCGCCTCGTCCTCGGTCACCTGCGCCAGCATCAGCAGGGCGATCTCGGCGTCGGGCTTGATGGCCAGGGCCGCCTGGGCTTCGCTGCGGGCCAGCGCCTTGTCGCCCTTCACCAGCGCGATCTGGGCGCGCACGACGCGCGCTTCCATCGTGTTGTCGTAGGGCGCGATCAGGCGCTCGAGCATGGCGATCGCCGCTTCCTTGTCCTTCGCGCGGCCCAGCAATTGCTGGACCTGGAACAGCAGCACGCCGCGCCGGGCCGGTGTCGCCTCGCGCAGGCGCTGCTCGAAAATCGGTTCGAGTTCGGCGATCTTGTCGGACGTGACCGCCATGCCGACGAAATACTGGGTCGCTTCGTCGGATTCCGGGTCGAGCCGGTACCACAGGCGCACCGCGGCCAGGGTGTCGTCGGCCTGCTTGGCGGCCACCGCCATCTCGGCCGCACGGCGCGCCAGGCGCGGATCGCCGGTGCGCTGGGCCAGGTTGTAGACGGTGAGATAAGGCCCCTGCCAGTCGCCGTTGCGAAACGCGAATTCCGCCTTCATCAGCTGCTCGAGCATGACGGGCGTGAGCTCGACCTTGGGCAGGCGCGCTTCTTCCTCGGCCTTTTGCTTGGCCGCCAGCTCTTCCTCGTCCAGCTCGGCCTCTTGCTGCGCGGATTGCTGCTGGCCGAACTCGGCCTGCCCGCCGGCGGCGAGCGACTGCTGTTGCGGCGAGGCAGCACATCCTGAGAGCAGGCCTGCAAGCAGCCCGGAGACGGTTACAATGGCGAAAGCGTTTTTCAAAGCAAGTCCAAAATCCGAGTTGATGTTTTGATTTGATTCTACGCTCATGCGCAGGCGCCTGCCGCGCATGAGCTGCGTCAGGATTCCTGGCGCCAGCCCGGCCCGCAGGCTGCCCAGCCGCGACGGCAACCCGACTTTACACGATTCGTCTCCCCCATGCCTGAACTGCCAGAAGTAGAAGTCACCCGGCGCGGTGTCGCGCCCCATATCGAAGGCCGCGTGGTCGAGCAGGTCGTCTGCCGCCGCGACGGTTTGCGCTGGCCCTTCCCGCCCGGCTTGGGCGCGCTGCTGGCCGGCCGCCGCATCCTGGCCACCGGCCGGCGCGGCAAATACCTGCTGATCCATTTCGAGCACGGCACACTGATCATCCACCTGGGCATGTCCGGCCACCTGCGCGTACTGCCGCCGGGCATCGAACCGCGCAAGCACGACCATTTCGACCTCGTCGTCAATGGCCCGGAAGGCGTGCAGGTGCTGCGCCTGCACGATCCGCGCCGCTTCGGCGCCGTGCTGTGGCATGCCAACGAGGATGGCGACCTGGAAGAGCACATCCTGCTGCGCGGCCTGGGCGTGGAACCGCTCGGCGGGCACTTCGATGGCGCCCTGCTGCATCGCGAAACGCGGCGCCGCAGCGCGCCGATCAAGCAGGTGCTGCTGGCCGGCGACATCGTGGTGGGCGTCGGCAATATCTACGCCTGCGAGAGCCTGTTCCGCGCCGGGATCAGCCCCAGGACGGCGGCCTCGCGCATCAGCCGCGCGCGCTACGACCGGCTGGCCGAAGCGATCCGCGAGATCCTGGCCGCCGCCATCGTCCAGGGCGGCAGTACCCTGCGTGACTTTATTGCTGTAAATGGCCAGTCTGGATATTTCCAGCAGACATATTTCGTCTATGATCGTGCTGGTGTGCCCTGCCGCCAGTGCGAGGCGCCGGTCCGCCAGATCAAGCAGGGCCAGCGCTCGACTTTCTATTGCGCGCAGTGCCAGCGCTAGGGACATAAGGGCTACGGGCAGAAAGATGCAGGATCTACAACAGTATGGAGCGTGGCGGGCCGGCGTTGCCGCCAGCCTCGAAGCTTACGGCAAAGCCCTGCGCGAAGCCGGACTGATCGACGCCGCCGGCGAACAGGTGCTGGCGCGCGCGCTCGGACGCCTGCGCGACGACCGGCTGTCGGTCGCCTTCGTGGCCGAGTTCTCGCGCGGCAAGACCGAGCTGATCAACGCCCTGTTCTTCGCCGACTACGGCCAGCGCATCCTGCCGTCCAGCGCCGGCCGCACCACCATGTGCCCGACCGAGCTGCTGTGGGATGCCCAGCTGCCGCCCTGCATCCGCCTGCTGCCGATCGAAACCCGCGCCGGCCAGTTGTCCCTGGGCGACTACCGCGACGATCCCGGCGCCTGGACCGTTGTGCCGCTCGACCTCGACGATCCGGACGCGATGCACGAGACGCTGCGCCAGGTCAGCCAGACCCGCCACGTACCGGTGAAAGAGGCCGAGCGCTACGGCCTGTTCGATCCGCAGGATCCCGACCTGGCCGACAGCGTCGTTGCGGACGGCGGCATCGAGATCCCTCGCTGGCGCCACGCCATCATCAACCTGCCGCATCCGCTGCTCAAGCAGGGCCTGGTGATCCTCGACACGCCAGGCCTGAACGCGATCGGCACCGAGCCGGAACTGACGCTGAACCTGATCCCGAACGCGCACGCGGTGCTGTTCGTGCTGGCCGCCGACACCGGCGTGACGCGCAGCGACATCGAGGTCTGGCGCACCCATATCGGCGCCGGGCCGGGCCGCCTGGCGGTGCTGAACAAGATCGACGCCATGTGGGACGAGCTCAAGAGCCCGGTAGCCGTGCAAACCGAGATCGCGCGCCAGCAGCACGACGTCGCGCGCCTGCTCGGGCTGGACGCCGGCCAGGTCTATCCGGTCTCGGCCCACAAGGCGCTCGTCGGCCGCATCGGCGGCGACATGGACTTGTTCGAGCGCAGCCGCCTGGGCGCGCTCGAATCGGCCCTCTTCCACCAGCTGATCCCGGCGCGGCGCGCGATCAACGCGCGCCAGCTGCGGGCCGACCTCGAGATCCTGGCGGCAGGCCAGCAGGTGTTGATGGCGGCGCGCCTGCGCGAGCTGGTCGAGCAGCTGCAGGAGCTGCGCAGCCTGCGCGGCAAGAACCAGGGCATGATCGCCCACATGGTGCGCCGGGTGGAGGCCGAGAAGAAGGAATTCGACGCCGGCCTGTTCAAGCTGCAGGGCACGCGCGCCGTGTTCACGCGCCTGTCGACCGAGCTGTACACCCTGGTCGGCATGGACGGCCTGCAGGACCGGACCGAGACGGTGCGCGCCGCGATGTCGGCCGCGCGCTTCGCCACCGGCATGCGCGCGCCGGTGCGCAACTACTTCGCCGGCGCGCGCGCCGGCCTGCTCGACGCTTGCGCCAAGGTCGACGAGATCAAGTCCATGATGGACGCCATGCACCGCCGCTTCGCGGCCGAACACGGCCTGTCGCTGGCGCTGCCGCAAGCCTTGTCGCTGACGCGCCACGTCGACGAGATCGATGCCATCGAAACGCTGTTCGAGCGCCAGTTCGGCACCGCGACCCTGCTGATGACCAGCCGCGCGACGCTGCTCGAGCGCTTCTTCGATTCGATCGCCTCGCGCGTGCGGCGCGTCTACCGCGCCGCCAACGCCGACGTCGAAGCCTGGCTGAAGGTCGCCAACGCGCCGCTGGAAGCGCAGATCCGCCAGCACCGCGACAGCCTGCGCCAGCGCCAGGCCACGGTCCAGCGCATCCACGACGCCAGCGACAGCCTGGAACAGAAAATCGGCGCCTTCGAGCACGGCCAGGCCGAGCTCGAGACCACGCGCACCCGCCTGGCCGCCGTCGCGGCGGGCGTCACCACCCTACTTGAGGCCTAGCGCCCACACGACACCGCATGAAACGCCTCACCGAGTTCGACCAACTGGCCGATCCGACCTTCTCCAAGGCCGTGATCGACTGGCAGCGCAGCCATGGCCGCCACACCCTGCCCTGGCAAAACACCCAGGATGCCTATCGCGTCTGGCTGTCCGAAATCATGCTGCAGCAGACGCAGGTCGCCGCGGTGCTGGGCTATTACGCCCGCTTCCTGGAACGCTTCCCGACCGTCCACGCGCTGGCCGAAGCGCCTTCGGAGGACGTGATGGCCCACTGGAGCGGCCTCGGTTACTACACCCGCGCGCGCAATCTTCACGCCTGCGCGAAGCGCGTGGTGCAGGACTACGACGGCGTGTTCCCGAGCGACCCGGCGCTGCTGGCCGACCTGCCCGGCATCGGCCGCTCGACGGCGGCGGCGATCGCGGCGTTTTCGGGCGGCGTGCGCGCCGCCATCCTGGACGGCAACGTCAAGCGCGTGTTCGCGCGCGTGTTCGGCATCGACGCCTATCCGGGCCTCAAGCCAATCGAGAATGCGTTGTGGCGGCGCGCCGACGCCCTGCTGCCCGAGGTGGCCGGCAACCCGGGCGCCATCGAGGCCTATACCCAGGGCCTGATGGACCTGGGCGCCACCCTGTGCACCCGCTCGCGGCCCGACTGCGGCCGCTGCCCGCTGCAGGCGCGCTGCGTCGCCTTCGCCACCGGCCGCACCGCCGAACTGCCGGTGCGTAAACCAAAGAAGGCGACGCCGGAAAAGCGCACCGCGCTGCTGGTGGTCATCGACCGCGGTGAAGTGCTGCTGGAACAGCGCCCGCCAACCGGCATCTGGGGCGGCCTGCTGTCGCTGCCGGAAGTGGGTGGACACGTGCCGATGGATGAGGATGAGGCGCTGGTCTGTACCTCGGACGTTGCTGTCGCCGCAGGACCATTCGGCACGATCGACGAAGTGCGGCCACTGAGCCCGCTGGTGCATGTCTTCACCCACTACAAGCTGCACATCGCGCCGTTCGCGGTGACGCTGGCGACGCGCGCAGAGCTGGCGCCTGGCCACGTCTGGTGGCCGCTGGAGACGATCGGCGAGGCGCCGCTGCCGGCGCCGGTCAAGAAGTTGTTGCTGGACCTGGCGCAGCCCAGCCTGTTCGGCTGATCAATTATTCGTCGTCCGCTGCCGACGCGATCAGGGACTGCGCATATCCGGTCGGCGACTGTCCCACCAGGGCGCGGAAATCGCGTCCGAAATGGGACTGATCGAAGTATCCCAGCTCCGCCGCGAGCGCGGCCCAGTCCACGGGCGCGCCGTCCTGTATCCGCGCGATCGCCTCATGCAGGCGATAGCGCTTGATCACCCATTTGGGGCCGATGCCGACGTATTTCTGGAATAGCCGTTGCAGGGTACGCTTGTCGATCGCCGCCGTGGCCATCAGACAGTCCACCGAGGTGATCCCGAGGTCGTCGGCAATGGCGGACACGAGCGCGCCGGCGCGCGCGACGTCAGGATCGGGAGGGGGCAGGTTCTCGAGCAGGAAGGCCTCTGCCACGGCCGTCATCGCGTCCACGGTGGCGCAGGCGGCGATCCGCGGCGCCAGCGACTCGCAAGCAATCCCGAGCACGTCTTGCGCAGGCAGCGAGCGGTTCGCCAGCGTCGCTACGGGTGCTTGCAGGAAGGGATGGAAACCGCCCGGCCTGAACTTGATGCCGAAGACGACATCCTGGCCCTCGAGACAGCGCTCGAAGCGCTCGGTCTGCACGCCGTAGAGCGTCGATGCATTCCTTTCGACCACCAGATGGACATTGGGATGGGGAAGCGTCGCCTGCAGCTGCGGCGGCAGCAAGCGCTGGTCCCAACTGACGTACCAGTAAAGCTCGACCAGGCCGGCCAGCCCTGACGACGGCAGGCGGCGTTCGTGCTGGAACCGGCCATGTGCGCCCTGCCGGCGCAGTACGCCGCGCGGCTCGCCAGGCTTGCCGCTCATTGCGCGCCACCGCCCCAGGCGTTTGCCTGTCGCGTTTTTCCTATCATCGGTGTTCCCGCCCTTGCTATAGTCATGTCTCCGCGGCTCAGTTGCTCGCCGTCATATCTTACTGGAATGATAACGATGCCTGTACGACTCGACGGACTGGCCTGCCTGGCAGCATTGGTTCTGGTGCTCGGCCCGCTACCCAATGCGCAATCCCATGACGATGCAGCCGCATCACCGACCGCAATGAAAGAGATGGCAAGAATGCATGCGACAGGATCATTCAACGTCAAGCTGACACCGCAAGCCGCAGCGCCCGGAATCGAAACGGCAGAGCTCAGTCGCATGACGATCGACAAGCAATTCCAGGGCGACCTGGCCGCAGCCAGCCTCGGCGAAATGCTGGCGATTCGCACCCAGGTGCAAGGCTCGGCCGGTTATGTTGCACTGGAACGCGTGACAGGGACATTGCACGGTCGCACAGGCAGCTTCGTACTGCAGCACAGCGGCACGATGGACCGCGGGGCATCGTCGCTGGTACTGATGGTCGTCCCCGATTCCGGCACCGGTGAGCTGACGGGATTGCGTGGCGCGATGACGATCGAGATCGACAACGGCAAGCACAGCTACACGATGGATTACGTTCTTCCCTGATCGGCTGCGCACGCGGTTTCCCGACGTTGCGGCGTTGACGCGCACGCGATCGCCTGTGATCGGACGCACTGCGCCGCGGCAGCACCACGTCTGGTGACAGCTGGATGCCTCAAGGAGGCGCCCGGCGCTGCAGGCCACGTGAAAGGCCTTCGGCGTGAGGCCGGCAAAAGTCTTGAACTCATGGTGGACTCCTGGAATGGAAGAGCTTACATTCCAGCGCGCCCGTGCGCCGTCCACACTCGATATCTTGCTTTCAAACTTGCCTGCCATCCTCGGCCAGTAGCGGAAGCCGGGCAGGCGGTTCAGAAATGATCGAGAGAAAAGATGCGCCGATGCTCGCGGATCGCGTAGCGGTCGGTCATGCCGGCGATGTAGTCGGCGATCTTGCGCGCCTGCCTCGATGGGTCGCCCTCGACCTGGTAGTCGTTCGGCAGCAGCACCGGGTCGTCCAGGAAGGCCTGGAACAGCTCGCGCACGATGCGGCTCGCCTTCACCCGCATGCGGTTGACCTGGAAGTGGCGGTACAGGTTGGCGTACAAGAAGCGCTTGAGGGCCGTGGTCTCGGCCCGCATCTTGTCCGAAAAGCGGATCAGCGGCGGGCCGGCGCGCACGTCGTCGATGGTCCGCGGGTCCGCGTCCAGGATCCGCTGGGCCGAGGTCTCGACCAGGTCGGCCGTCATCGCCGTGATCATCAGGCGGATCGTCTCGTACAGCGCGCGCCGCCCCGCCAGTCCGGGATACTGGAGCTCCACCTGGTGGCGCAGGCGCGCGAACAGCTCCACCTCTTCCATCTGCTTCATGGTCAGCAGGCCGGAGCGCAAACCGTCGTCGATATCGTGGTTGTTGTACGCGATCTCGTCGGCCAGGTTGGTCAGCTGCGCTTCCAGGCTGGGCTGGCTGCGCTCGATGAAGCGCTGGCCCAGCTCGCCCAGCTGGCGCGCATTGTTCAGCGAGCAGTGCTTGAGGATGCCCTCGCGCGTTTCGAACGTCAGGTTCAGGCCGTCGAAGGCGCCGTAGTGCTCTTCGAGGTGGTCGACCACGCGCAGGCTTTGCAGGTTGTGCTCGAAGCCGCCGAAATCCTTCATGCAGTCGTTGAGCACGTCCTGGCCGACGTGGCCGAAGGGCGTGTGGCCCAGGTCGTGCGCGAGCGCGGTGGCTTCGACCAGGTCTTCGTTCAGGCGCAGGCTGCGCGCCAGCGTGCGGCCGATCTGCGCCACCTCGATGCTGTGGGTCAGCCGGGTGCGGAACAGGTCGCCCTCGTGGTTCAGGAACACCTGGGTTTTGTATTCGAGCCGGCGGAAGGCGGTCGAGTGGATGATGCGGTCGCGGTCGCGCTGGTATTCGCTGCGCGAGCCCGGTCCCGGCTCGAGGTGGCGCCGGCCGCGCGACTGCGACGAGTGCGCAGCAAAGGGAGCCAGGCCGTCGTCGAAGCTGCGCGTCGCGTTCATCAATCGCCCCTCAGCCGCTGCACGCCGCCAGCGTCGAGCGCAGGATGTCCAGCGGCGCCGTGGTGATCGACGGGCTGCCGAGCGGCTTGAGCAGGATGAAGCGGATCTCGCCGCCCTCGTTCTTCTTGTCGACTTCCATCAGCTCGATCCAGCGCGCCTCGCCAAGATCGGGCGCCACGGCCGGCAGGCCGGCGGCGCGCACCAGGGCGCGCACGCGCTCCACGGCGGCCGGTTCGATCAGGCCCAGGCGCGCCGACATATCGGCCGCCATCACCATGCCGCAGCCGACCGCCTCGCCGTGCAGCCACTCGCCGTAGCCCAGGCCGTTCTCGATCGCGTGGCCGAAGGTATGGCCGAAGTTCAGCACCGCGCGCAGGCCGCCCTCGCGTTCGTCCTTGCGCACCACGTCGGCCTTGATCTCGCACGAGCGCGCGATCGCATGGGCGATGGCTTGCGGCTCGCGCGCCATCAGTTGCTCGATGTTGGCTTCGATCCAGTCGAAGAAGGTCGCGTCGAGGATGGCGCCATGCTTGATCACCTCGGCCAGGCCGGCCGACAGCTCGCGCGCCGGCAAGGTGTCCAGGGTCGCGGTGTCGGCGATGACGGCGCGCGGCTGGTAGAAGGCGCCGATCATGTTCTTGCCCAGCGGGTGGTTGATGCCGGTCTTGCCGCCCACCGAGGAATCGACCTGGGCCAGCAGGGTGGTCGGAATCTGCACGAAAGGCACGCCGCGCATATAGCTCGAGGCGGCGAAGCCCGTCAGGTCGCCGATCACGCCGCCGCCGAGCGCCACCAGCGTGGTCTTGCGGTCGCATTTGTGTTGCAGCAGCGCGTCGTAGACGAGGTTGAGCGACTGCCAGTTCTTGTGCTCTTCGCCGTCCGGCAGCACGATCTCGACCACGTCGCGGCCGGCGGCGCGCAGGTGGCCGGCCACCTTGGCCAGGTACAGCGGCGCGACGGTGGTGTTGGTGACGATGGCCACCTTGTTGCCGCCGATGTGGCGCGCGAGCAGCGCGGCGTCGTCCAGCAGGCCGGGGCCGATCGCGATCGGGTAGCTGCGCTCGCCGAGTTCGACGTTGAGGGTGATGTGGTCCTGTTCGTTCATCGATGTCCTTGCCAGCCGGCGCGCGCGCGCCGTTTCCTGCGCCGCCAGCTGATCCAATATGGTCTGTACCATCGATTGTACGTTAGGACGGCCGGTGTCGATGACGAGGTGCGCAATCTCGCGGTACAGCGGATCGCGCTGGGTCCACAGCTCTTCGAGTTTCGCGCGCGGGTCGGCCGTCTGCAGCAGCGGACGGTTCTTGTCATGGGCGGTGCGCTGCAGGATGCTGCCGATCGAGGCGCGCAGGTAGATCACGGTGCCGCGCTCGGCCAGCAGGGCGCGGCTTTGCGGGTTGAGCACGGCGCCGCCGCCGGTGGCCAGCACCAGGCCCTGCTGGCCGGAGAGATCGCGGATCACGTCCGCTTCGCGCCGCCGGAAGCAGGCCTCGCCCTCGATCTCGAAGATCCAGGGGATGGTGGCGCCGGTGCGCGCCTCGATCTCGTGGTCGGAATCGACGAAGCGGCGATTGAGCTTGCGTGCAAGCAATCGACCGATCGTGGTCTTCCCCGCCCCCATCAGGCCAACAAGGAAGATATTGTCGTTCTTGGGATGTGGCACTACCAAACCCGCTCCAATGAAAAGACGGCCAGTATAGACTGGCCGCCTGTCAATCCGCGAATTTTATGGACGGGTGCACGTAAAGGCCAGCTTGAACGGGATCGAGGTGATCTTGCCGCGTGGCGTGGTGGCGCGCACGTTGAACGTGGCCGCGCTCGAGGTCGTGCACGGCTTTTCGCCGGTCGCGGCCACGGTGATGGTGTGGCTCGACCCCACGGTGCCGGTGGCGGCAGTGACGAAGATGCTCGGCACGGTCTCGGGGATCACTTCCACGCCGGCGGCATTCACCGCGCCGCTGACCGAGATCGTGGTCCCGGCCGGCAGCGGGTTGTCGTTCAGGTCGGTGAGCTTGAGCGTGAACACCTTCGATTCGTTGGCGTTGGCGCTGCCCAGGTCGATCGGCATGGTGGTCGACGGCCGCGTCGCATTGTCGAGGTAGACGTTCGCCACGTCGGCATCGCTGAAGGTGATCGTCGTGCTGGCGAACTGGGTATTGGTGCCGTCGGTCGTGCTGGCGCAGATCGTGGCCACGCCCATGCGGTTGACGTCCGGGCTCGATCCGGGGCCGGTGTTGCAAGGGGTAGCCGGAATGTTCGGGATGGCCTTGCGCGGTTCCTGGGTGCGGAACGGCACCGAGCAGCCGCCGTTGACGGTGGTGCAGCCGCCCTTGTCCGACGAGCCGATCGCGCCCATATTGGTCTGGAACACGATCGGGGTGCCGTCGGCGACCGGGTTGCCGAAGGCGTCGGCCAGCAGCACGTTGACGGTGGCGGCCGGCGTGACGGGACCGCTGTCGAATTCCCAGCCATCCACGTTACCCTGGGTCACGCTCAGCGAGAAGGCGCGCTGCACCGGCAGGCCGGTGGTCACGACGATCGAGTCCGAGGTGGTGGAGATGTCGGCGCCATTGCCGCTGGCGGTGCCGGGCAGCACGGCGCGCACGCGGAACGAGGTCGGCACGGCGCCCGAGTTGACGGTGGTGATCACCTCGCCGTTCTGGTCGGTGCGGTCGATATTCTTGTTCAGCGTGACCAGCCCACCGGGTTCGAGCGAGAAGCGCACTTCCTTGTTGGCCAGCGGACGGTTGAACAGGTCGAACACGCGGAAGCGCAGGGTCGCGGTCTCGGTGCGGTTGATGCCGCCCTGGCCGCGGATCACGATCGACTTGTCGGTCGGCAGCGCTTCGACGAACTGCACCGACGCGGCGCCCGGCTGGGCGATCA
This sequence comes from Massilia oculi, assembly GCF_003143515.1. Classification (NCBI taxonomy): domain Bacteria; kingdom Pseudomonadati; phylum Pseudomonadota; class Betaproteobacteria; order Burkholderiales; family Oxalobacteraceae; genus Massilia; species Massilia oculi. Next base: position 2,524,452 of record NZ_CP029343.1, read on the forward strand.
CGAGCGCACCCGTGGCCGGGGTCGTGACGCCGTCGGCGGTCACGGTGATGGTGTCGTTGTTGCCGCAGCCCTGGTCGCGGTAGACCGTCTCGGCGGTGCCGTTGCTGGTGGCGACGACGGCGGCAAGGGTCGCCTTGCCGGCGGCGACGCAGGCCGACGTGAAGTTGACGTTCACCTGGCCGCTGTACTTGGCGCCATTGGCCAGCAGGTCGACCGAGATCTTGCTCGAATCATAGGCGTTGATGCTGGCCGGCTCCAGGCGCAGCGCGCTGAAGGTCAGCGCGGTGGCATTGACCGAGTAGTTGGCGGTGCTGGTGACGGCGGTGCCGGCCACGGTGGCGCTGGCCGTGACGGTGCCGGCGCCGCCGGCCGCCAGGCTGGCCACGCGCATGGTGATGCTGGCGGTGCCGCTGGCATCGGTCAGGGCAGTGCCGGCGCCGGGCGCGAACACGGCCAGGTCGGCGGCGGTGGTGAAGGTGACCAGCGCATTCGGTACCGGCTGCTTGTTGGCGTCGAGCACCAGGGCGCGCACCGTCAGCGGGGTGGCGCCGGACAGCGAGGTGCTGGCCGTGCCCGTGGCGCCGACCAGGCTGACGCCGACGGTCGGCGCGGCCGGCGTGACCGGCGTGCCGCCGTTGCCGGTGCCGCCGCTGCCCCCCGGGGTGCCCGGATTGCCGCCGCCGCCGCCGCAGGCGGACAGGGTCGCGGCCAGGAGCAGCGCCAGGCTGCCGTACTTGATGTGCTGGTTGTTCATATTGTTGTTATCGCTTGTTGTTGAAGTAGGTTCAGCGCGTGCCCGCCACGTTCTCGTTCACGATCTTCGGGGTGATGAAGACCAGCAGCTCGGTCTTGCTGTGCTCGGTGCCGCTGGTCTTGAACAGATAGCCCAGCAACGGGACGTCGCCCAGCAGCGGCACCTTGGTCACGTTGTTGCGCTCGGTCTGCTGGTAGATCCCGCCCAGCACCACCGTGCCGCCGTTCTCGACCATCACCTTGGTCTTGACGTGCTGGGTGTTGATCGCGAAGCCGGCGCGGGTCTCTTCGCCCTTCGAATCCTTGTTGACGTCCACTTCCAGCACCACGTTGCCGTCCGGCGTGATCTGCGGCGTCACTTCCAGGCGCAGGTTGGCCTTCTTGAACGAGATCGAGGTGGCGCCGCTGCTGGTCGCCTGCTCGTAGGGCAGCTCGACGCCCTGCTCGATCACGGCGACCTGCTTGTCCTCGGTGACCACGCGCGGGCTGGAGATGATCTTGCCCTTGCCGTCGGCTTCCAGCGCCGACAGTTCCAGGTTCAGGAAGCGGTTGGCGGCCGACGAGAACAGCGAGAACGCCAGCGTCGAGGCCGGAACGCCGCCGATGCCGGCCGCCGGCAGGTTGACCATGGTGGTGTTGTCGATGCTGGTGCTGGCCGGGGTCTGGCCCGTCACCTGGCCGACGCCGGCCAGGTTGCCGCCGATGGCGACGCGCTCGTTGCCGCTGATCTGCCAGCCGGAGTCGCCGCCGCGCTGGGTGCGCAGGTCGTTGAAGCCCAGCTTGGCGCCGAGGTTGCGCGAGAAGCCGTCGTTGGCCTCGACCAGGCGCGCCTCGATCAGCACCTGCTTGGAGGCGATGTCGGTCTTCTGGATCAGCTTGCGGATGTCCTCGATCCGGGAGGCGATGTCGGTCACGAACAGCTGGTTGGTGCGCGGATCGATGATCGCGCTGCCGCGCCGCGACAGCACGCGGTTGCGCCCGCCCGCATCGCTGCTCGCGGTGGCGCCGCCGGCGTCCAGGCCGAACACGTTGCGGAACGATTCCGCCTTCTGGTAATTGAGCTGGAAGATCTCGGAGCGCAGCGGCTCGAGTTCGGCGATCTGGGCGCGCTGCTCGAGTTCGAGCTTTTCCTTGGTCAGCAGTTCTTCCTTCGGCGCGATCCACACCACGTTGCCGTTCTTGCGCTGGTCCAGGCCCTTGGCGGTCAGGATCACGTCCAGCGCCTGGTCCCACGGCACGTTCTTCAGGCGCAGGGTCAGCGAGCCGGTGACCGAGTCGCTGGCGATGATGTTCAGGCCCGAGATGTCGGCCACCGCCTGCAGCGCGGCGCGCACTTCGACATCCTGGAAATCGAACGACAGCTTTTCGCCGCGATAACCCTGCGGGTTGTCGCGCGAGCCCGTGCTACCGCGATTCGGATCCGTCTCGACCTTGCGCACCTCGACCACGAGCTGGGAGTCGCTCTGGAATACCGACTGTTCCCAGTCGCCTTGCGCCTCCACCGTCATGCGGACATTGTCGCCCTGGGCCAGGGTCGAGACGCGGGTGACCGGCGTGCCGAAATCGGTCACGTCCAGGCGCCGGCGCAGCGACTCCGGCAGGCGCGCATTGAGGAAGTCGACGGTCACGCCGCTGGCGGTCTGGCGCACGTCGACCGCCACCTGGTTGGCGGGCAGGTCGACCACGACCCGGCCGGCGCCATTGGCGCCGCGGCGGAAGTCGAGGTCGCGCAATTGAGGCCGCGTCGCGGGCAGCGCGGTTGGCGCCGCAGCCGCCGCCGGCATGCCGCTGGCGTCGAGCGCGCGCGCCACGCCGCCCGATCCTTCCACGGTCACGATCACCGACTTGCCGTCGATCGTGGTGGCGTAGTTGAGGGCGCGCGCCAGGTTCAGCACCAGGCGGGTGCGCTCGCCGGCCTGCACCACGTTCAGGCTGCGCACGTCGCCCAGGTTCATCTCGTGTACCGTCTTGCCGGTGGCGTTGGCGGTGGCGCCGAAGTCGAGCGCAATGCGTGATGGATTGGTGATCGCGAAGCCGATCGGCGCACGCGCCGGGGCCTCGCGCATGGTCACGTTGATGACCACGTTGCTGCCCTGCTGGTTGGCCGTGATCGACTCGATCGCATTGCCCTGTGCCAGGGCGGCGCCGGCGCACATCATGAGCATGAGTGCGGCCGCGGCGCGCGCCAGCCATGCCGGCGGTGCGAAGCGGATCTTGACGTTGAAGGTCATTTACTGCTCTCCTTATTTTGCCGCGGCGCGGTGCTGCAGCTCGATGTGGGCCACGCGTTCCACCCAGTCGCCAGTGGCGTCCTGCACCGATTCCCTGATCTCGATTGCGCCCTCGCTCACACGCGTGATGCGCCCATAGTTCTGTCCAATCCGCTGGCCGCTGCGCACCCGGTACAGCGAGCGCTCGACCTGCACCAGCGCGTAATCCACGCCGCCCTTCTGGATCGTGCCCACCATCCGCATCGTGTCGAGCGGGAAGGTCTCCAGCAATTCCTTCGGCCGTTCGAGATCGGGCTGGTTGGCATTGCCGCTGGCCTGCGCCATGCGCGCCATCTCGCCCAGCAGCTTGCCCGGATCGAAGGGGTCCGGCGCCTGGCGCGCATCGTAGCCATAGGGCTCGAAGGTCTTCGGCTCCGGCAGCGGCTTGACCTTCGGCACGGTCTGCTTTTCCACCCCCTTCATCCAGGCCCGGGTCTCGCCCACGCCGCCATCGCCGCAGGCGGCCAGCAGGCTGCCTGCCAGCAGCACCATCAGTCGTGCGCGCATCATTTCCGGCCCCCGGTTTTCGCCTTGGCCTTACCCTTACCCTTGCCCTTGCCCTTCTTCTTCTCGGCCGCGCGCGCGGCGCGCTGGGCCGCCAGCTCTTCCTGGTCGAGGTAGCGGAAGGTCTTGGCCACCGCCTGCAGTCCCAGGCGGCCGTCCTTGCCGGCCTGCAGCGTCAGGTTGTTCAGGGTGACGATGCGCGGCAGGTTGGCCATGTCGGCGGCGAATGCGCCCATGTCGTGGTAACGGCCGCTCACCTTGATGTCGATCGGCAGCTCGGCGTAGTAGTCGCGCACCACTTCCTGGCCCGGCTTGAACAGCTCGAACTGCAGGCCGCGGCCGACGCCCGACTGGTTGATGTCGGACAGCAGCGAATACATCTCCGACTTGCTCGGCAACTGCTTCTCCAGGCGCACCACGTACCCGTCGACCTGGGCCTTCTGCGCCTTGAGCGCTTCCAGGTTGATCGCCTGCGCCATCTTGGTCTTGTATTCAGCGCGCAGCTTTTCCTCGTCGCGCGCGCCACGCTCCTGGGCCGCGAACTGGTCGTTCCAGTAAAAGTAGTAGCCCAGGCCGACGACCGCCAGCAGCACGCCGGCCGCGCACAGCAGGCGTGGCGCCAGCGGCCACTGGCCTGGCGGACGGCCCTGCAGGTCCTGGAACTGCGCCGCCAGGCGGGCGCCGAGTTCTTTGATGTCGATGTTCATGACTTCTCCGCCGCACGCTTGGTCCCGGCCGGCTTGCCGCCGTCTGCAGCCTCTTCACCCTCGTCGCTCAGGCGCGCACGCTTGATCGACACGCCGAGCGTGAACTCGACCACATTGCGGCTGGTCTTGCCCTGGGTCAGGCTGACCGCGCGGACCTCGGTCAGGTCCGGGTTCTGCAGCCACGCCGAGCCGCTCGACAGGTTGCGCAGCAGCTCGGCCACCCGCTCCTGCGACTGGGCGTTGCCGGTCAGGATCACGCGCTGGCCGCTCTGTTTGACCGATTTCAGGTGCACGCCTTCCGGCGTCTGGCGCACCAGCTCGTCGAGCAGGTGGACCGGCTGGTTGCGGTCGCCCTGCAAGTCCTCGACCGCCTGCTGGCGCGCCTGCAGCGCCGCGATCTCTTCCTTCAGGTTGGTGATCTCGCCGATTTTCTTGTCCAGCTCCGCGCTGGCCTTTTTCAGGACGTCGTTGCGCTGGTTCTGGACCGAGATCTGGCTGGCGTTATAGCCGCCGACCAGCATCACCACGATGGCGCCCAGCACGCCGCCCAGCGCCAGCAGGGCGACGAAGGCGGCCTGCTTCTGCTTGCGCTTGGCTTCGCGGTGGGGCAGCAGGTTAATCCGGATCATCAGCCGAACCTCCGCAGCGCCAGGCCGCAGGCGACCAGGTAGGCCGGGGCGTCCTGGCGCATCTGGTGTTCGCGCACGCCGGAACCGAGCTGCATGCCCTCGAAGGGCGCCGCGAGGCTGACCGGGAGGCGGGTGCGGCCGGCCACGATGTCGACGATCCCGGGCAGCAGCGCGCAGCCGCCGGCCAGGTACAGCGCGTCGATCCGGGTATATGGGGTCGAGGTGTAGAAGAACTGGATGGCGCGCGTGATTTCCAGCGCCGCGCTTTCCAGGAACGGCGCCAGGATGTCGGCGCGGTAGTTCTCGGGCAGGTCGCCCGCCTTCTTGCGCGTCTCGGCTTCCTCGAACGCCATGCCGTAGCTGCGCACGATGTCCTGGGTCAGCGCATTGCCGCCGAAGGGCTGCTCGCGCTCGTAGACCGCTTCGCCACCCAGCAGCACCGACACGTGGGTGGCGTGGGCGCCGATCTGGAACAGGGCCACGATCTGGTCCTGCCGCGGCAGGGCCCCGTGTTCGAGCGCGCTGCGCGCGGCGTACGATTCGATGTCCATCACGGTGGCGGTCAGGCCGGCGGCTTCGGCGATCGCGACCCGGTCCTCGACCTTTTCGCGGCGTGCGGCGGCCAGCATCACCTCCATGTCGTCCAGCGAATTCGGGGCCGGGCCGATCACGTCGAAGTCGAGGCTGACCTCATCGAGCGCGAACGGGATATACTGGCTGGCCTCGGACTCGACCTGCACTTCCAACTGGTCTTCCGACAAGCCGGCCGGCAGGATGATCTTCTTGGTGATCACGGCAGCGGGCGGCATGCCGAGCGCCACGTGACGGGCGCGGGTGCCGCTCTTCTTCCAGACCCGGCGCACCGCGTCGGCGACCTGGTCCATGTTTTCGATATTGCCGTCCACCACGGCGCCGCGCGGCAGCGCTTCGGTGGCATAGCGCTCCAGGCGCACGATACCCTTGCCGGCATCGGCCAGCTCGACCAGGCGGACGCCCGACGTGCTGATATCGAGCCCGACCATGGGCGGACTCGACTTTCCAAACAAGGAACCCAGATTGATCACCAAAACCACCCCTTGGCCGCAAAATGGGCTTGCAAACCGCCCGAAATTGGATGTTGTCGTAAATAAAACAGCTATGTACTTCTTGTAACTTTCTTATAAAAATCCGGTACTTACGTGCAGCACCGCCTCGGATCGTAGCAACAAAGGATGACTGCGGACAAGAAATTTCTGCACTGGAACACTCCTTTCCGGGGCGTGCGCGCCACACTCCGGCGTTTTCATTGCCAGGCCAATATTGCCCTTGAGTCCCGTTAAGCTCTGGCGAGTATCGGCCACCAGACCGCTGCCTTATAATGAGGCGGATCAACAAAGCGAAAGTCAGCATGAAAGAGAAACAAGCAGCATCCTCTTCCTCTTCGAAGTTCAGCCCCAAGCGCCTGATCCTGATGGCCGTCGCCGGCCTGTTCGGCCTGGGCGCCATCGGCGTGCTGGTGCTCGTGTTCGCCCTTGCGATGGCCTACCCGAACCTGCCGGCGCTGGACACCATCACCGATTACCGGCCCAAGATGCCGCTGCGTATCTTTACAGCCGATAACGTCCTGATCGGCGAGTTCGGCGAGGAGCGCCGCACCCTGGTCCACTTCAGGGACATCCCGGATGTCATGAAAAAGGCCGTGCTGTCGATCGAGGACGACCGCTTCTACGAGCACAGCGGCATCGATTACCTGGGGATCCTGCGCGCCGCCTTCCGCAACGCCACCGGTGGCGCGCGCCAGGGCGCCTCGACCATCACCCAGCAGGTCGCGCGCAACTTCTTCCTGTCGTCCGAGCAGACCTTCAAGCGCAAGGCCTACGAGGCCTTGCTGGCCTGGAAGATCGAGAAGAACCTGACCAAGGACCAGATCCTCGAGCTGTACATGAACCAGATCTACCTGGGCCAGCGCGCCTTCGGCTTCCAGTCGGCGGCCCAGATCTATTTCGGCAAGGACCTGCGCGACATCACCGTGGCCGAAGCGGCCATGCTGGCCGGCCTGCCGAAGGCGCCGTCGGCCTACAATCCAGTCGTCAACCCGACCCGCGCCAAGACCCGCCAGCAATACATCCTGCAGCGCATGCACTCGCTCGGCTACATCAACGACGCCCAGTTCGCCCAGGCGAAGGAAGAGCCGCTCAAGATCAAGACCGACAGCACCGCCTTCGGCGTGCATGCCGAATACGTGGCCGAGATGGCGCGCCAGCTGGTTTATGAACAGTTCAAGGAAGACACCTATACCCGCGGCCTGAACGTGTTCACCACCATCACCAAGGCCGACCAGGACGCCGCCTATCTGGCCCTGCGCCGCGGCGTGATGGACTACGAGCGCCGCCGCCCCTACCGCGGCCCCGAATCGTTCATCGACATCCCGGGCGCCAAGCTGGACGCGGACGAGGCGATCGAGGCCGAGCTGGCCGAGCATCCGGACAGCGACAACATCATCGCCGCCGTCGTGCTGCAGGCTTCCCCGACGCAGGTCCAGGCGACCATCGCCTCGGGCGACACGATCACCATTTCGGGCCCGGGCCTCGCCTTCGCGCGCGCCTGGCTGTCGGACAAGGCGGCCCCGAACCGCCGCGTGCGCCGCGGCGCCGTGATCCGTGTGATGCAGGACGACGAGTCGAAGTGGCTGATCACCCAGATGCCGGAAGTCGAATCGGCCTTCGTGGCGGCCAATACCGAGGACGGTTCGATCCGCGCCCTGGTCGGCGGCTTCGACTTCAATCGCAACAAGTTCAACCACGTGACGCAGGCCTGGCGCCAGCCGGGTTCCTCGTTCAAGCCCTTCATCTACTCGGCGTCGCTCGAGCGCGGCCTGTCGCCGGCGACGATCGTCAACGACGCTCCGATCAGCTTCGACGCCGGCCAGACCGGCGGCCAGGCCTGGGAGCCGAAGAACTACGACAACAAGTACGAAGGTCCGATGACCATGCGGCGCGGCCTGACCTCGTCGAAGAACATGATCTCGATCCGCATCCTGAACAAGATCGGCGCGCGCTACGGCCAGGAATACGCGAGCCGCTTCGGCTTCGAGCCTGAACGCAATCCGGCCTACCTGACCCTGGCGCTGGGCGCCGGCGCCACCACGCCGCTGCAGATGGCCGGCGCCTACGCGGTGTTCGCCAACGGCGGCTACCGCATCAGCCCCTACCTGATCTCGAAGGTCACCGACAGCGACGGCAAGGTGCTGTCCGAGGCGCGCCCGGCGCGCGCCGGCGACGAGGCCAACCGCGTGATCGACGCGCGCAACGCCTTCCTGATGGACAGCATGCTCAAGGACGTGGTGCGCTACGGGACCGCGGCCAAGGCGATGGCGCTCAAGCGCACCGACCTGGCGGGCAAGACCGGCACCACCAACGACTCGATCGACGCCTGGTTCGCCGGCTACCAGCCGAAGGTGGTGGGCATCGCCTGGATGGGCTACGACAAGCCGCGCAACCTGGGCGCCCGCGAAACCGGCGGCGGCCTGGCGCTGCCGATCTGGATCGGCTACATGCAGAAGGCGCTCAAGGGCGAGCCGAACGTCGAGCGCGAAGTGCCGGCCGGGCTGGTGCAGTACGGGTCGGATTACTACTACGCCGAGACGCCGCCGGGCAGCGGGGTCGAGACGCTGGATGTGGGGCCGCCTCCGGCGCCGGAACAGCAGAAGGAACGTGATGCGGTGAGGAACGAGTTGTTCTGATTGGCATGATGCAGAAATGACAAAGGCGGCCAATGGCCGCCTTTGTCGTTGCCGAGCCGACCGTTCAGGCCAGCGACACCTGCGCCCCGCCCTGCTCCCCCGCATACTTGGACAACGACGCGAAGAACTCGCTGTCATCCCGCGTGTTGCGCCACTCGTCGCCCACACGCTTGTAGTGATAACCGCCCGAGCGCGCCGCCACCCACATTTCCTGCAAGGGCGCCTGGCTGTTGACGATGATCTTGGAGCCGTTATCGATGAACTCGATCTCCAGCACATTGCCGCTGCGCTTGCATTCGACGTCGATCACGTCCTCGTCGTTCAGGCGGTCAAAGGCGTCCTCGATCTGCTTGAGGGTCAGGTCGGCAAGGTCCAAAAATTCGGTTTCGGTCATGCTACACTCCAGAATCTGCTAATCAAACCGTGATTCTAATCGTGAAGTCCTCTCTTGCGCTTCTCCCGGCCGCTGTTTTGCTCGCCGCCCTGTCGGGCTGCGGCCAGACCGGCGACCTGTACATGCCGACGCCGCCCGCCAGGCCCGCATCGGCGCCGCCCGCGGCCCCGGTCGATCAGCCACCCCAGCCCGTCCCTTCGAACAACGCCTCCACCCCTGCACCGCACCGCTGATGTCCTACTTCCCGTACCAAGACGGCGTCCTGCACGCCGAAAACGTTTCGCTGTCCGCCATCGCGGAACAGTTCGGCACGCCGACCTACGTCTACTCGAAAGCCGCCCTGCTCGACAACTTCTCCGCTTACCACGACGCCTGCCAGGGCCGCGACGCCCTCGTCTGCTATGCGATGAAGGCCAACTCGAACCTGGCCGTGCTCGACCTGCTGGCGCGCCAGGGTGCGGGCTTCGACATCGTCTCGGGCGGAGAACTGCTGCGCGTGATCGCGGCCGGCGGCGACCCGGGCAAGACCATTTTTTCAGGCGTCGGCAAGACTGTTGAAGAGATGACCCTCGCGCTGGAAAAAGGCATCCTCTGCTTCAACGTCGAATCGATCCCCGAACTGCACCGCCTCAACGAGGTCGCCGGCACGCTCGGCATGCGCGCCCCGGTCTCGCTGCGCGTCAACCCGAACGTCGACGCCAAGACCCACCCGTATATCGCGACCGGCCTGAAGGCCAACAAGTTCGGCGTGGCCTTCGACGATGCGCTGGACACCTACCGCACCGCCGCGGGCCTGCCGCACCTGGACGTGGTCGGCATCGACTGCCATATCGGCTCGCAGCTGCTGGACGACGCCCCGCTGCTCGAAGCCCTCGATAAGCTGATCGAACTGATCGATACCTTGCATGCCGAAGGCATCCACCTGCACCACCTGGACATCGGCGGCGGCATCGGTGTCGACTACGGCGTGGCCGGCGACAAGCCGCCGGTGCCGGTGGGCGACTATCTGGGCCGCCTGTTCGCGCGCATCGACGCCTGGCGCGCCGAGAAGCACGGCGGCCAGCCGGTCAAGGTGATCTTCGAGCCGGGCCGCTCGATCGTGGCCAACGCCGGCGTGCTGCTGACGAAGACCGAATTCCTCAAACCCGGTGCCGAGAAGAACTTCTGCATCGTCGACGCCGCGATGAACGACCTGATGCGTCCGACCCTGTACCAGGCCTGGATGGGCGTGCAGCCGGTGAGCCCGCGCGATGGCGAAAAACTGGTGTGGGACATCGTCGGCCCCGTGTGCGAGTCGGGCGACTGGCTGGCGCGCGAGCGCGAACTGGCTCTGGCCCAGGGCGACCTGCTGGCCATCATGACGGCCGGCGCCTACGGCATGACGATGGCGTCGAACTACAACACCCGCGGCCGCGCGGCCGAGGTGATCGTCGATGGCGACGTCACCCACCTGGTGCGGCGGCGCGAGACGCCGGCCGAGGTGTTCGCACTCGAGTCGATGATCAAGTAAAAAAAGGCCCGCGCAATGCGGGCCTTTTCCATTTCAGGCGCGCACGGCTTGCGGCTTGCGCCTGACCTGCCAGAACACACGCAATCCCAGCAGCACGGCCACGATGGCACCGAACAGGATCGGCTGCGCAAAGTCGCTCTTGCCCTCTTTCATCCACCAGTAGTGCAGGATCGCCAGCGGACCGATCAAATAGATGAGCCGGTGCAGCCATTGCCAGCGCTTGCCGCCCAAGCGCTTGATCATGCCATTGGTCGACGTGGCCGCCAGCGGGATCAGGAGCACGAAGGCGATGAAGCCGACCAGGATGAACGGCCGTTTCACCACGTCGGCCAGCATCGCGGCGACGTCGAAGAAATGGTCGAACCACAGGAAGGCGATGAAGTGCACGAATGCATAGAAAAAGGTAAACAGGCCGACCATGCGCCGCAGCTTCACCAGCCAGTTCCAGCCCGTCAGGCGCCGCAGCGGCGTGACCGCCAGCGTGACGCACAGGAAGTACAGCGCCCACTCGCCGCTGCCCTTGGTGATCGCCGCCAGCGGATCGGTGAAGGCGCCGGTCGCCGTCCCCCACACCAGGCGCGCGAAGGGCAGCAGCGCCAGCACGAAGATGGCGGCCTTGAGCCACCCAACCTGTTTATTGGAAAGCTGGAGCGCCATCAGTAATAGCGCTTCAGGTCCATGCCCGTGTACAGCGAGGCGACCTGGTCATAGCCGTTGAACATCAGCGTCTTGCGCTTGGGCTGGAACAGGCCGGTCTCGCCGATGCGCCGCTCGCTCGCCTGCGACCAGCGCGGATGGTCGACGTTCGGATTCACGTTCGAATAGAAGCCGTATTCGCGCGGCGCCGAGTCGTTCCAGGCGGTGCGCGGCTGGCGCGACACCAGGCGGATGCGCACGATCGACTTGGCCGACTTGAAACCGTATTTCCAGGGCACGACGAGGCGCACCGGCGCGCCGTTCTGGTTCGGCAGCACCTGGCCGTACATCCCCATGCCCAGCAGGGTGAGCGGGTGCATGGCTTCGTCGATGCGCAAGCCCTCGACATAGGGCCAGTCGAGCACGCCGCTGCGCAGGCCCGGCATCTGCTTGCGGTCGGCCAGGGTGGTGAATTCGACGAATTTGGCGTTGCCGGTCGGCTCCACCTGCTTGAGCAGGTTCGACAGCGAATAGCCGATCCAGGGAATGACCATCGACCAGCCTTCGACGCAGCGCAGGCGGTAGATGCGTTCCTCGAGCGGCGCCAGCTTGAGCAGGCCGTCGATGTCGAGCGTGAGCGGCTTGTTGACCTCGCCCTCGATGCGCACGGTCCAGGGGCGCGTGACCAGCGTGTGCGCGTTCCTGGCGGGATCGTCCTTGTCGAGGCCGAATTCGTAGAAATTGTTGTAGCCGGCGGCGTCCTTGAACGGCGTCTGTTTCTCGTCGGTGGACAGCGCCACGTTGGGGCGCGCCGCCAGCTTCTGGGCGGGGGCGGCCTGGGCGAAGGCCTCGCGATTGGCCATCTCCCACATGCCGCTGCCGACGGCGGCCGTGGCCGCCATGCGGGTAATGAATTGGCGCCGCCCTTCGTACACCGCTTGCGGCGTGATCTCGGACGGGAACGGGAGGTCGATCCCGTTCGGATTGCGTTTGAAGAGCATGGCTGGCCTCACGAACTATTGATGCTTCAACATTACACCAAGTTCCCTTAAGCCAGCGTTAGGGTGGTTTACAGCTCGCCGTACGAGTGCAGTCCCGACAGGAACATGTTTACGCCCAGGAAGGCGAAGGTGGTCACCAGCAGGCCCACCAGCGCCCACCAGGCCGCCACGCGGCCGCGCAGGCCGGTCATGAGGCGCATGTGCAGCCAGGCCGCGTAATTGAGCCAGACGATCAGGGCCCAGGTCTCTTTCGGGTCCCACGACCAGTAGCCGCCCCAGGCCTCGGCCGCCCACAGGGCGCCCAGGATGGTGGCCACGGTGAAGAAGGCGAAGCCGATCGAGATCGACTTGTACATCACGTCGTCCAGCACCTCGAACGACGGCAGGCGGTCGGCCAGGATGCCGTGCGACTTGAGCAGATAGGCGCTGGCGACCATCGCCGCCAGGGCGAAGGTGCCGTAGCCGATGAAGTTGGCCGGAACGTGGATCTTCATCCACCAGCTCTGCAGCGCCGGGACCAGCGGCTGGATCTGGGCGGCGTCGCGCGACACGGTGTACCACAGCAGGAAGCCGACCGCAGCGGCGATGATCAGCATCACGAACGGACCCAGCTGGCGGGTGGCGTAGTGTTCCTCATAGTACAGGTGGAACATCGCGGTGATGATGGCGAACAGGATGAACACTTCGTACAGGTTCGAGACCGGGATGTGGCCGACGTCCGGTCCGATCAGGTAGCTTTCGTACCAGCGCACCATCATGCCGACCGAGCCGATCACGATCGCGGCCCAGCACAGGTTGGCGCCGACGCTGCCGCCGAACTTGCCGCGGCTGAACAGGCCGACCCAGTAGAACACGGTCGAGAACATGAACAGCGCGCTCATCCATAGAATGGCGGAGCCGCTCGACAGCATGTATTTGAGGAAGAATTTCTGCTCGGCCGCCGCCAGGTTGCCGTCGTACATCGATATCGCGGCCAGGGACAGCACGCCGACCAGCGAAAACAGCCAGCGCATCGGCTTCCAGTACCAGCCCAGCGCAGCGAATACCGGCGCGGCGCAGATCAGGATCGCCTCTTCATAGATATCCATGAAATGGCCGTACTGGATTTGCGCGTACAGGGCCGCGGCAAGCAGCGCGATGCCGTACAGCCAGTCGGCCGCGGTCAGGCGGCGGAAGTAGCCGACCTTTTCCTGGTATTTATCCAGCGAGCGCGCCGGGGCGCTGTTTTTCGTTTGGGACAGTTCCATCATTTTCTCCAGATCGTCGCCAGCTTACGCCGGTTGCGGCAGCTTGGCCGACAATTCCTCGTATTCACGCTCGAAATCGAGCGTCTTGCGCTGGGTGCTCATCGCCATCAGGGCCTCGGCCCCTCCATCTACGTCGCGCACCCAGATCCAGACGCGACGCTCGCGAATATAGAACATCGCGAACACGCCCAGCGTCAGCAGCAGGCAACCGAAGTAGACCACATTCTTGCCCGGCGAACGCGTCATCTGCAGCACTGAAGCTTTTACTTCGGTGAAATCGTCCAGCTGCAAATACACCGGCGCGCCGTACAGGAAGCTGTCCGACAGGGCGTTGGTGGCCAGTTGCAGGAAGCGGCCATTCTCGTCGGTCGGTTCGGCGGCGGCGTCGCCGTTCTTCTCGCGCGCCACCTGCCACAGTTCCCACAGCGCGCCGTTGAGCATCTTCATGAAGATGCCGGCCGCCTTTTCCTGCTCGGCCTGCGGGATCTGTTCCAGGAAGCGGGCCACGCCGACGAAACCGCCGCGGCCGTCGGCGCCGGCGAAGATGTCGAGCGTGCGCGCGGCCGAATCCTTCAATTGGCCGGCCAACGCGCCGCCGCCGCGCTGATCCGCACTCAGCGCGCGGCTGGCGTAGCGGGCGGCCGCCTCCTGGCGCGCGGCCGGGTCGGACAGCGCCGCGCGCAGGCGCATCCAGTCGCCCACGCCGTGGCGCTCGTCGGACGGGATGCGCAGGAAGCTGAAGTTCTCGGACGGATTCGAGCGCACGCCGGCCAGGTAGACCTGGGTGCCCTCGAGGGTCAGCGGCTGCATGTAGTTCATGTACTCGCGCGCCTGGCCCGTGTGGTCGCGCAGCTTGTATTGCACGCTGGGGCCGACGTTCTTCAGGTCCTTGTTGGCGTCCGGGTCGGCCGCCGCGCCGGACGCCTTGCCCAGCGTCGCGCTCAGTTGCGCATTGAGCGATGTGTTCTTGCTCACCGCGCGGGTGTCATTGCCCTGGGCAATGTTCTCGACATTGAAGGGACGGAAGCCCGACCACTCGACGGCATAGGTATCCTTGCCGAACTTGAGCTCGGTCGCGCCATTGACTTCACCCTCGATCGGGAAGCTGGCCGCGCTGGCGCCCGTCATCGGGAAGCCGGTCAGCCTGAGTTTGCTGCCGCCATCGTCAAAGCTCGACTGGTAGACGGCGATGCCCTTGTAGATCAGCGGATGGTTGACCTTGATCGTCGATTCGAATGTGTGGCCGTTTTCCAGGTCGTGCACCACCACATCGCTGGCGAACAGCTTGGGCATGCCGGTCGAATAGAACTCGATGTGGAATTTCTTGAGCTCGATCCCGAACGGCAATTCCTGCACCAGCACGCCGGACGGCTGGTTCAGGATCGCGGTATGGCTGGTCTGGCCCTCGGCGATCGCGGTATTGCCGCGGAAGCTGGGATTGCCCGTGCCCAGGCGATGCTGGGCCGGGATCTCGGCGATCACGCCGCTGCCGGTGAAGGGCGTCGTGCCGAAGAACCATTGCTGGGCACGCACGGGGAGTTCCGAATCCAGCATGCCACCCAGCAAGATCACGATGATCGAGGTATGGGCGAAGATATAGCCGAACTTGTTGCCGGCGCCCTTCTTGGCCGACACCAGGATGGCGCCGTCTTTTTCCACGACCCTGGTGGCATAGCCGGCGTGGCGCAGGCGCAGCGCGCTTTGCTCGGCCAGCTCGGCGCGCGCCAGCGGCGCCTGCCACTCAGCCTTGTGGTGGAAATTGCGCAGCGAATCGACGCGCACGTTTTCGCGCCAGCTGCGCATATCGCGCAGCATCTTCGGCGTGTTGCGCACCACGCACAGCGCGGTCGAGACGATCAGCACCACCAGGATGACCAGGAACCACCAGCTCGAATAGACGTTGTACAGGCCAAGCTTGTCGAAGATCTCGAACCAGAACGGTCCGAACTGGTTGACGTAATTGGGCATCGGCTCGTTCTGCTTGAGCACGGTGCCAATGACGGAGGCGATGGAGATGATGGTGAGCAGGCTGATCGCGAAGCGCATCGACGAGATCAGCTCGACCGCCTCGGCCAGCCAGCGGCGGCGGGTGTTCAGTTCAATTCCGGTGGTACTCATACTCTACGACTTTCATCCTGCGCGAAAAACTGCAACGCGCGTGGAAAAAAGGGCGTCAGCTCGACGCTGCCGCCCTCTTCCGTTCATCTCATGCTCATGCGTAGCGCTAAAGCGACACTTTTAGCGTAAGCCGGCGATATAGTCGGCCACCGCCCGCATCTCTTCCGGCGACATCCGCTGCGACAACACCGTCATCTGCGGGCTGTTGGCGCGGGCGCCGGTCTTGAATGCTTCCAGCTGGGCGGTGGTGTAATCCTGGTGCTGGCCGGCCAGGCGCGGGTATTGCGCCGGGATGCCGTTGGCGGTGGCGCCGTGGCAGCTGGCGCAGGCCGCGACGCCTTTTTCCGCGATGCCGCCGCGGTAGATCTTGCGGCCCAGTTCCACGGTCTCCTTGTTTTTCGCCGCGCCAGGCTTGTGCGCCTGCGTCGCGAGCCAGGCTGCGATATCCTTCTTCTCCTGCTCCGTCAGCATCTTGGCATAGGTCGTCATGATCGGCTGCTGGCGGTGCGCGGTCGTGAAGTCGACCAGCTGCTTGTGCGTATACGTCGCGAACTGGCCCGACAGTTTCGGATTGACCGCGATCGTCGAATTGCCGGCCGCGCCGTGGCAGGACAGGCAGGACGGCAGGCCGCGTGCGGCGTCGCCCGCTTCGTACAGGGCGCCGCCCTTGGCTGGATCGGCTTTGACCGCCGGCGCGGTTGCGGCGGACGCCGCCATCGCCGCCGGTAGTCCCCCAAAGACAGTCAGCGAAGTGACCAACAGTGTTTTGAGCAAGGGGGACGTCAACCGATTCATAACTGGCACCTTATAAAGTCAAATTAGAAAGTTCAGTGCAGCGACTTTGATCTACCCGCCGATGGAGGGAGCAGCAATCAACCCCTTATTGTACAATAGCTTTGTTTCTCCAACGCCATTTCATGGCCCTTAATCCCTCTCCCCAATGTCCAGATTATGGCAAGCCCGGTTCTTCACGACCGTTAACCAGTTGCGCGATTTACCAGGCACGCAAGTACCGGAAATCGCCTTCGCCGGGCGCTCGAACGCCGGCAAATCCACAGCGATCAATATCCTGACCAACCAGAAGGGTCTGGCTTTCGCTTCCAAGACGCCTGGCCGTACCCAGCACATCAATTACTTCTCGATCGGCGGCGCCCACGTGGGCCAGCACCGCAAGGACGCGGTCCGGGTCGACGAGATCGAAGCGCTGCTGGTCGACCTGCCGGGTTACGGCTATGCCGAAGTCTCGGGCACCGCCAAGCTGCACTGGCAAAAGCTGCTGGGCGACTACGTCCAGCGCCGCGACCAGCTGGCGGCGCTCATCCTGATCATGGATTCGCGCCGTCCGTTCACCGACCTCGACGTCCAGATGCTGGAATGGTTCGCCCCGACCGGCAAGCCGATCCACTGCATCCTGACCAAGGCCGACAAGCTCAATCGCAACGAGTCGACCAATGCCCTGCGCGAAGCGCGTGCCGTGCTCGACAGCTATGTGGATGAAGACGGCAATGGCTTCCCGTTCACGGTGCAGCTGTTCTCGGCGCTCAAGCGCATCGGCATCGAGGAGGCGGACGCCAGGATCCTGGAATTGGCCGGGCTGAACTCGGAAGAGGAAGAAGCAGGAGACGATATCGGCATTGACGCAAGTGCTGCGCCGTCGGCGGACGACGATAATCCTTCCGCCTGATTTTGCAAGGACGTTCACAGATGACCATGATCACCTCCGCCTATCCGGCGGCCCGCCCGCGCCGCATGCGCCGCGACCCATTCTCGCGCGCCATGATGCGCGAGAACACCATCACCGCCGCCGACCTGATCTACCCGGTGTTCGTGCTCGAAGGCCAGAACCAGCGCCAGCAAGTGGCGTCGATGCCGGGCGTCGAGCGCGTCTCGCTCGACCTGCTGCTGAAGGTCGCCGAAGAATGCGTTGCGCTCGGCATCCCGGCCATGGCCCTGTTCCCGCTGGTCGACCAGTCGGTCAAGACCTATGACGGCATCGAGGCGACCAACCCGGACGGCCTGGTGCCGCGCGTGATCCGCGAACTCAAGAAGAATTTCCCGGAACTGGGCGTCATCAGCGACATCGCGCTCGACCCCTACACCACCCACGGCCAGGACGGCCTGCCGGACGAGAACGGATACATCGTCAATGAAAAGACGATCGAGATGCTGGTGAAGCAGGCGCTCACCCATGCCGAAGCCGGCGTGGACATCGTGGCGCCCTCGGACATGATGGACGGGCGCATCGGCGCGATTCGCAACGCCTTCGAGGCGCAGGGCCACATCCATACCCGCATCATGGCCTATTCGGCCAAGTACGCGTCCGCCTTTTACGGTCCGTTCCGCGACGCCGTGGGTTCCAGCGCCAACCTGGGCAAGGCCGACAAGAACACCTACCAGATGGACCCAGCCAACAGCGACGAGGCGCTGCGCGAAGTGGCGCTCGACCTGGCCGAAGGCGCCGACATGGTGATGGTGAAACCGGGCATGCCCTACCTGGACGTGGTGCGCCGCGTCAAGGACGAGTTCAAGGTGCCGACCTTCGCCTACCAGGTCAGCGGCGAGTACGCGATGCTGAAGGCGGCGGCGCTGAATGGCTGGCTCGATCACGACAAGGTCATGATGGAATCGATGATGGCGTTCAAGCGCGCCGGCGCCGATGGCGTGCTGACGTATTTCGCGCTGGATATCGCGCGCAAGCTGAAAGCGGCTTGATCGCGCCGGACCCATGAAAAAACCGTGCCGAGGCACGGTTTTTTGTTGGCGACGTTGACGCTGCCCTAGCGTGCCGGCACCGGCCTGTAATCCGGGAACATTTCCTTGTACAGGAATTCCACCAGCTGATCGGTATCCTGCGGCCTTGCGCTGAGCTTCACCACACGCCCCAGGCGGTGCGAATCCCACTCGAAATCGCCCTTCTTCTCGCGCCGGATCAGCTCGATCATCTTCTTGATGACGGCGGTCTCGATATCGCGCTCGCTGCCCTGCTCCACCGTCACCGCCGTCAGCCAGCGCCGCTTGAAGCTCGGGTTCCAGCCCCGGAACTTGAGGTCCATGGTATTGAAGGTCTTGTTCGACACCGAGAAGATGCCGCCCGTCTCGTTGCTGTCGTCGGTGCCGCGGCCATTGATGGCGGCGATGTTCGCCAGCGCGTTGCGGGTGCCGCGCGCGGCGTCGCTTTCCTGGGCCGGCACTTCGGCGCCGGTCGGCGCGCCGCGGCGCTCGCGCTGGGCCTTCACATAGGCCGCCATGTCCATGTCGGGCGGCACCTCGGTCGGCGGCTGCTGGCGCTGCGGTTGCGGCGGGGCCGGGGGCGCGGGACGCTCGTCCGGGACCGTGATGGTGTCCGGCAGGCGCTGGACGATGATGCGCTCCTGTTCAACGCGCGGCACCGGCGGCGCCGGCAGGGGACGCGGCGTCGGACGCGGCGCCGATTCGACGGGCGAGGTTTCCTGCAGCGGCGCCACATAGACGACCTGGCTGTCGCCCTGGTCCTCGGAGGCCGGGCGCGCCGTGCGCTGCTCCGGTTCCTTCGGCTCGTAGAACCATAGCAGCACCAGCAACAGGTGAACGGCGAGCGTGCCGGCCACGCCGTAGCGGCTCGGTTTCTTGCGACCGTACTTCATCCCCAGCCCGTAACGCGGCCCCGAGGGCGGCAAGGACTGTCCGCAGTGGGAACACACTTCACTGTCCTGGTCGTAGGTGTGGGAATGGTCACGCAAGATGGATC
This sequence comes from Massilia oculi, assembly GCF_003143515.1. Taxonomy (NCBI): domain Bacteria; kingdom Pseudomonadati; phylum Pseudomonadota; class Betaproteobacteria; order Burkholderiales; family Oxalobacteraceae; genus Massilia; species Massilia oculi. Next base: position 2,543,669 of record NZ_CP029343.1, read on the forward strand.
GGTTTCCTGATAACTACGTCTAAAAAAACGGCAGAGAGCCGCAGTCTAACCGTTTTGCGGCGCAACCGCATCACGCTAGCCGCCCGGCCGCCCCATCCGATCCATTGATGGTTGTTACCAAATGTTTCCGGCCGCCAGTATCGGAACAATAATGTATCCGATACTGGCGGCCGGAAGCCTTTTCTGCCGTGCTGCCCGGCTTATACGGGATGCGCCGGGTGCGCCGACGGGGCCGGATGCGCCGCGTGCTCCTGATCCGCCTTGGCGATCTGTTCGTCGGTCATCGGGCCGGTGCCGCTGTAGCGGTCCAGGTACAGGTAGATCACCGGGGTGATGTACAGGGTGATGACTTGCGAGAAGATCAGGCCGCCGCACACCGCCAGGCCCAGCGGCTGCCGCAGCTCGGCGCCGGCGCCGATGCCCAGCGCGATCGGCAGCGCGCCCATCAGCGCCGCCAGGGTCGTCATCAGGATCGGACGGAAACGCAGGATGCAGGCCTCGCGGATCGCCTCTTGCGGGCTCATGCCCAGGTTGCGCTGGGCGTCGAGCGCGAAGTCGATCATCATGATCGCGTTCTTCTTGACGATGCCGATCAGCATCAGGATGCCGATCATCGCGATCAGGGTCAGGTCCTTGTCGAAAATCCACAAGGTGATCAGGGCGCCGACGGCCGCCGACGGCAGGCCGGCCAGGATGGTCAACGGGTGGATATAGCTCTCGTACAGCACACCCAGCAGCACATAGATGACGCCGACCGCCGTGATGATCAGGATCAGCTGGCTCGACTGCGTGTCCTGGAACACGGCGGCGTCGCCGCCATAGGTGGCGATGACGGAGGCCGGCAGCTTCATCGCGCGGCCCATGTCGTCGATGGCGGCGGTGGCGTCGCCCAGCGATACGCCCGGCGCCAGGTTGAACGACAGGGTGATCGCCTGCAGCTGGCCCTGGTGGTTGACCTGCAGCGGGCCGACCGTGCGGCGCACGCTGGCGATGCTCGACAGCTTCACCAGTTCGCCCGACTTGGAGCGCACCGAGACCCGCGACAGCGCTTCGTCGTAGTAGCGGTCGCTCGCGGCGGCTTCCAGGATCACGTAATAGCTGGCCGCCGTCGAATAGATGGTCGACACCTGGCGCTCGCCGAAGGAGGCGTACATCACGGTCCGGATATCGTCCATTTCCACGCCCAGCAGCGCCGCCTTGTCGCGGTCGATGTCCACCGTCGCCTGCAGCGCCTTGTTCTGCGAGTCGCTGTTGACGTCGCGGAAGCGCTCGTCCTTGCGCATGCCTTCCAGGAATTGCTCGGCCCAGCCGCCGATCTCGCCGCCCGACACGCTCTGCAGCGTGTACTGGTAGCGCGCCTTGCTCTGGCGGCCGCCCAGCTGCAGGTTCTGCTGGGGCGACATGAAGACCTGCACGCCCGGCACCGCGCGGGTGGCCTTGCGCAGGTCGTCGATCACGAGGTCCATCGGCGGACGCTCGCCGCGGTCTTTCAGCACCAGGAACATGCGGCCGGTATTGCCGCCGCCGCTGAACGAGGTCGTGTCCTTCACATAGGGATTGGCGCGGATGATGTCGACCACCTTGCCCTGCAGCTCGGCCAGCGCCATCGACGAGGTGTCTTCCGAGGCCTCGACCATCACGCGGATCTGGCCGATGTCTTCTTCAGGGAAGAAGCCTTTCGGCATGGTCGAATACAGCACGCCGGTCAGCACGAAGGTGCCCGCCGCCAGCATCAGGACGATGAAGCGGAAGCGCAGCGCCAGGTCGAGGGTACGGCCGTAGCCATTGCGTACCCGCGTGAAACCGGCCTCGAAGCGGCGGCCGATCCAGGACATGTCCTTCGGATCGACGTGGCCGCCATCCTTGAGCAGGCGCGAGCACAGCATCGGCACCAGGGTCAGCGAGACCAGGGCCGACACCAGCACGGCGAGGCCGACAATCACGGCGAATTCGCGGAACAGGAGGCCGATCACGCCCGGCATGAAGAAGATCGGAATGAACACCGCCACCAGGGAAATCGAGATCGAAATGATGGTGAAGCCCACTTCGCGCGCGCCGACGAGGGCGGCGGCCATCGGCTTCTTGCCCATCTCCATATGGCGCACGATGTTTTCCAGCACCACGATCGCGTCGTCGACCACCAGGCCGACCGCCAGCGTGATGCCGAGCAGCGAGATGTTGTCCAGGCTGTAGCCGAACCAGTACAGCAGCGACAGCGCGCCCAGCAGCGAGATCGGCACCGTCACCGCCGGGATGAAGGTAGCCGCCGCGCGGTGCAGGAACAGGAAAATCACCAGGATCACCAGCAGCACGGTGCCGGCCAGGGTCAGGTTGACGTCGTGGATCGCCTCGCGGATCGACAGCGAGCGGTCGTTGACGAGTTCGATCTTGATCGAGGCCGGCAGTTGTCCCTCGAAGCGCGGGATCAGCGCGCGCACCGCGTCGACCACCTGGACGGTGTTCGCATTCGGCTGGCGCTGCACCATCAGCGAGATCGAGCGCTCGCCGTTCAGGCTGCCCATGGCCTTGACCGACTGGTAGCTGTCCTGCACCTCGGCGATGTCGCGCAGGCGCACCGGCAGGCCCTCGCGGGTGGCGATGATCAGGTTGGCGAAGTCGGCCGCCCGCATCAGCTGGCCGCCGCCCTGGATGGTCAGCGCCTGGGTCGGGCCGTCGAGGATGCCCAGCGGCGTGTTCGAGTTGGCCGCGCGCAGCGCCGCCGCCAGCTCGTCCATCGAGATATTACGGGCGTTCATCAGGTCGGAACGGGCGCGCACGCGCACGGCGAAACGCTTGCCGCCGTTGATCGAGACCTGCGACACGCCCTGCACGGTCGAGATCGCCGGCGAGATCAGGTTCTCGGCGTAGTCGTTCAGCTCCGACAAGTCCATCGACGGCGAGGTCAGGTGCATGAACAGGATCGGGGCGTCGGCCGGGTTGACCTTGCGGTACGACGGCATCTCGGTCATCTCGAGCGGCAGGCGGCGCTGGGCGACCAGCAGGGCGGCCTGGACGTCCACCGCCGCCTTGTCGACGTCGATCTCGTTGTCGAACTCCAGCACGATATTGGTGTCGCCCTGGGTACTGGTCGAGGTGATCAGCTTGATGCCGGCGATGGTCGAGAACTGCTTCTCGAGCGGCAGCGCGACCGACGACGCCATCGTCTCGGGGCTGGCCCCGGCCAGGTTGGCGTAGACGTTGATGACCGGCGTGTTATAGCTGGGCAGCGCGGCGACCGGGATCTGCATGTACGACAGGATGCCGACCAGCACCAGGCTGAGCGACAGCAGCACCACCATCACCGGACGGCGGATACACAATTCGGACAGATTCATGCCTGTTCGCCCTGCTTGGCTGGCGCCGGCGCGGCGGCCGGCTTGGCGCCCTGCCCGGCCAGGCGCACCTTGCCGCCCGGACGCAGGTTCTGCTTGCCTTCGGTGATGACCTTTTCGTCGCCCTTGAGGCCGGTAACGGCGGCGCGGTCGCCGAAGGCGTACACGCGCTGCACCGGGACCTGGCGCGCCGAGTTCCCCTCACCGAGCACGTAGACGAAGGTGCCGTTGGTCGACGTGATGATGGCGGTCTGCGGGATCACCACCGCATTCGCCAGGGTTTGCACCACCACGTTGGCGGTCACGTACTGGCCCGGCCACAGGGAGGTGTCGCCGTTGGCGAACTCGCCCTTCACACGGATGGTGCCGGCCTGCGGATCGACGGCGTTGTCGATGAAGCTCAGGCGGCCGACGACCGGTGCATCCTCGTCCTTGCCGCTGCCGGCGCTGTTGCCCGAGTTGACGCGCACTTCGACGTTGCCCCGCTTCTGGGCGGACAGCAGCGCGCCGAGCGTCGATTCCGGCAAGGTGAACGAGACGTTGATCGGATCGAGCTGGGTGATGGTGGTGAGCGAGGTGGTCATCTGCACCAGGGCGCCCGGGTGGACGTCGATGGCGCCGACGCGGCCGGCCATCGGTGCGCGGATCGTGGTATAGCTGGCGCTCACTTGCGTGGCGCGGGCCGCCGCCTGGTTCGACTGCACCAGCGCGCGCTGGGCTTCGACCTGGCTGAGCAGGGAATCGAGGGCGCTCTGGGCCAGGAAGTTCTGGGCCACCAGTTCCTGGCTGCGCTTGTACTGGCGCTCCAGGTCGGCAAGGGTGGCGGAATCGCGCGCCACCTGCGCTTCGGCGCGCGCGACGTTGGCCATGTCGGCGCGGTCGTCGAGCGAGAACATCAGCTGGCCTTCCTTGACGAACTGGCCTTCGCGGATATGCACCTTGCGGATCGTCGTAACGGTCTGCGGATGCAGGTTGACCGTCTTCATCGGGGTCACGCTGCCGTTGGCGAACAGTTCGACGCCGACGTCGCGCCGCTCGGGCGTCACCACATTGACGGTCACCGGCGGCGGGCCGCCGGCGCCGCCCGGCCCCTGGGCCGATCCTGCCTCGGCCTTGGCATCATTGCTCTGGTTCAGGTACCAGCCGCCGGCAAGCACCAGCGCCGCGATTCCGGCGATGACGCCGACATTCTTCTTTTTCATTCTCGTCCCTTGCCGCCCGTCGTCGGCGACTCCATCAATGATCGTGGTGGCCATGCCGCCCGCCCTGGAATGAGGGCGGCGCATTGTCCCACAGTGTTGTTACCGCTGCGTGTACCGAGTTGTTCGTTCACGATTTGTTCGGATAGTAGGCCGGCAGCATCAGGGTCACCTCCAGCCCGGCTTCCGGGTGGTTGGCAAGGGTGATGCTGCCGCCGTGCTGCTCCGTGATGTTGCGCGCGATCGTCAGCCCCAGGCCGGTGCCGCCCGATTCGCGCGAACGCGAGGTCTCGACCCGGTAGAACGGGTCGAACACCCGTCCCAGCTCGCTCCGCGGGATGCCCGGTCCGCTGTCGCGGATGCGCACCCGCGCCGTGCCGTTGATGCGGTCGACGCAAACGCGCGCATCGCGGCCGTACTTCACCGCGTTGTCGATCAGGTTGCCCAGGCAGCGGCGCAGGTCGAGCGGCCGGCCCAGCACCGCCATCGTGGCCTTGCCCTGCAGCGTGACGTCCTGGCCGGCGTCGCTGGCGTCGGCGCACACCGCCTCGAGCAGCGAATCGAGGTCCAGCATCTGCATCGCCTCGGTGGTGTCCATGCTGCGCGCCAGCACCAGGCCTTCGCGCACCATTTCCTGCATCGCCGACAGGTCGCCGATCAGGCGTTCCTGCAATTCGTTGTCCGATACTTTCTCGAGCCGCAGGCGCATGCGCGTGAGCGGCGTCTGCAGGTCGTGGGTGATCGCGGCCAGCATCTGCGTGCGCTGGAAGATGTACTGGCGGATGCGCGCCTGCATCGCGTTGAAGGCGGCGCTGGCCTGGCGGATCTCGCTGGCGCCCGTGAGGTCGAGCGGCGGACGGTTGATGTCCTGCCCCAGGTCTTGCGCGGCCTGGGCCAGCTGCTTGAACGGCCGGGTGGTCATGCGCGCCACCAGGTAGGCCAGCACGGCGATGCTGACCATGAACAGGGCCACCAGGATGCGCAGGTCGGTGTCGCCGTCCCGCGCCAGGCGCGGCGGCAGCACCGACAGGCGCAGCTCGGCGCCATCGCGCAGGTGCAGGTTGAGCGATTCGCAGGCGCCGCCATACGCCATGCTGAGCAGGCCGTACATCATCGGCAGGCGCTGCGCGGTGTCACAGGCGGCCGGGCGTGCAGTGACCGATTCGACCCGGTAGCCCTTGCCGAGGCGTGCGGCCAGCTGCTGGGCGAAGGACGTCGCCGGGGCTGCCTCAGGCTGGGTGTCGGCGACTGCGAGTTCCAGGCCGGGGCGGTTGGCGACGTCGAGATAGATCGAGCGCGCCTCGGCCGGCACGATCTCGGTGGCCATGACCAGCTGCTCGGCGCGCTCGAGCCTGTGCTGCTCGAGCTGGCGCTCCCAGTCGCGCCAGCGCTGGTAGTCGGCCGCCAGCTGGATCAGCGCGGCCGAGATCCACACGCCCAGCAGCAGCGTGAGGAACACCCGGCCCGTCATCGACCCGAAGAAATCCTTCACGCCGCCGGCTCCACCGTCACCTGGCCGGCCAGCACGTAGCCGCCGTTGCGGACCGTCTTGATGATCTGGGGCATGCGCGCATCCTCGCCCAGCTTCTGGCGCAGGCGGCTGATCTGGATGTCGATCGAGCGGTCGAACGGGTCGGCGTCGCGCCCTTGCGTGAGGTTGAGCAGCTGGTCGCGGTTCAGCACCCGATTCGGATGCTCGAGGAACACGCGCAGCAGGCGGAATTCGGCGCCAGAAAGCATGATCACGATGCCGTCCGGGTTCAGCAGGTGGCGCGCGGTGAGGTCGAGCGTCCAGCCCGAGAAGCGCATCTGCTGCACGTTCTCGGACGGCGTGTTGGACGGCATGGCGTGCGAGCGGCGCAGCACGCTGCGGATGCGCGCCAGCAGCTCGCGCGGCTCGAAGGGCTTGGGCAGGTAGTCGTCGGCGCCCATCTCGAGGCCGAGGATGCGGTCCAGCGGCTCGTTGCGGGCGGTCAGCATGATGACCGGCAGGGTCGAGGTGGCGCGCAGCTTGCGGCACAGGGTCAGGCCGTCGTCGCCGGGCATGTTCAGGTCGAGCACGATGAGGTCGGGCCGGGTTTCGTCGAGCGCCTTCCACATCGCCGTGCCGTCGGCGGCGGCCAGCGTCCGGTAGCCGTTCGACTCGAGGTAGTCGGCCAGCAGCGTCCGGATGTCGCGGTCATCGTCGACGATCAGAATCGTAGAGGGAGTATCCATAACCGCAATTATCCGAGTTTATGACCAGCCCGGAGGAGCATTTTGTATCGCTGTGTATAAGCCAATCGGCCCGAAACATATTGATACAATGTATGCGGCAGGGGAAACCCCGCGGTTACAGTTTGTGCGCAAGATGGGAACCGTGCAGCGAGCGTTTCGGATGCACGTCAACCAGACTCTCACAAAGGAATCAACCATGAACACCCTCCGCAAGAACCTCGTGATCGCTCTTACCGCTGCCGGCCTGTTCGGCGCCACCATCGGCGCCCAGGCCCAGACCGCCGCTCCTGCCGAAGGCCGTCCGGCCTTGACGGCCGAGCAACGCCTGGCCAAGAAGGCCGAGTGGCAGGCCAAGGCCGGCGAGCGCCGCGCGAAAATGGAACAGCACCGCGCCGAACGCCAGGCCAAGCTGCGCGATGCGCTCAAGCTCAATGCGCAGCAGCAGCCGGCCTGGGACGCCTTCGTCGCCAGCATGGCGCCGCCGAAGAAGGGTGAGCGCGCCGGACGTGGCGACCGCGCCGCCTGGGCCAGCCTGAGCGCCCCACAGCGCATGGAAAAGCAGATCGCCATGCAGAAGGAGCGCACCGCGCGCATGGAAACGCGCCTTGGGGCCCTGAACAGCTTCTATGCCCAGCTGACGCCGGAGCAGCGCAAGACCTTCGACGAGCAGGCCAAGCACCGCAAGGGCCCGCGCCATCACGGCCATCACGGCAAGCCCGCGAACGCATAAGCTTCGCGTACATCGCAGCGTGGACGGCTTGTCACTTGGTCCACTGGACCAGGTGACTCCACGCGTCCAGCCAGCCGCCGCGTCAGCGCGCCAAGCGCTGCAACGAATTCAGGAACTTCTCCGCATTCTGGAAGCCGATCACCCGGCTATCCGCGATTTCCTTCCCCTGCCCGTCGAACAGGATGATGCCCGGCGGCCCGAACAGGCCGAAGCGCTTGAGCATGGCCTTGTCGTCGGCATCGTTGGCCGTCACGTCCACCTGCAGCAGCACGGTATCGGCCAGCTTTTGCTGCACGGCCGGGTCGACGAAGGTGAACTTCTCCATCTCCTTGCACGACACGCACCAGTCGGCATAAAAATCGAGCATCACGGTCTTGCCGGCGTTGGCCGCCAGCGCGGCGTCCAGCTGGGCCACGGTCTTGATGCGGCTGAAGACGAGCCCGTGGTTCTGCGGCGCGCCACCCAGGTGCGCCAGCGGCGCCCAGGCGTCGCGCCCGCCGCTGGCCACGCCCACCAGCTGGGTCGCCCCCAGCACGGCACAGGCCGCGCCGAACGCCATCGCCGCCCAATGGCGGGTATGGCGCAGCAGGTAGAAACCATACCCCAGCAGCAGCGCCGCCCACAGCAGCATCTGGGCCAGGCCCGGGATTACCGGCGACACCAGCCAGATCGCCATCGCCAGCATCAGCACGCCGAACAGGCGCTTCACCGATTCCATCCACGGCCCCACGCGCGGCAGCAGCGAACCGGCCGACAGGCCCACCAGCAGCAGCGGGATGCTCATCCCCACCGCCATCGAGAACAGCGCCGCGCCGCCGATCAGGACGTCGCGCGTCTGGCTGATGTAGACCAGGGCGCCGGCCAGCGGCGCCGCCACGCAGGGACCCACGATCAGGGCCGAAATGGCGCCCATGACGAACACGCCGGCCAGCTTGCCGCCCTGCTGGCTGTTGGATGCCTGCGTCAAACGGGTCTGCAAGGTGTTAGGCAGTTGTAACTGATAGAAACCGAACATCGACAGCGACATGGCCACGATCAGGGTCGCGAAGGCGCCCAGCACCCAGGGGTTCTGCAGCGCGGCGGCCAGGCCTTCGCCGGCCAGGCCGGCGGCGATGCCCAGCAAGGTGTAGACGATCGCCATGCCCAGCGAATACGCCAGCGACAGCACGAAGCCGCGCGAACGGCTCACGTGCCTGCCCTCGCCCACGATGATCGAGGACAGGATCGGCACCATCGGCAGCACGCAGGGAGTGAACGCCAGGCCCAGGCCGAGCAGGATAAAGGCCGGCACGATGGCCAGCAGGCTGCCGCCGCCGAGGATGCCGGCGATGGTCGACAGGTCCGATGCCGGCGCCACCGCGCTCGTGGCAGGCGCGCTGTCGGCCATCGGCTGCGAGGATGGCGGGGCCTGTCCCGCGCCGATCCCGATCGGCAATCCGGATGCGGGTTGGGCGCCGCCGGCGCCAAGGTTCACGCTGTGCTCCTGCGGCGGATAGCACAGGCCGGCGTCGGCGCAGCCCTGGCTGGTCGCAGTCAGGGTGAACGGGCCCGTACCCTCGACCGGGATGCGGATGACCAGGGTGCCGGTATGGGTCTCGAGATCCTTTTCGAAGGTCGGGTCGTACTTCACCTTGCCCTGCGGAATCCGCGGCTCGCCCAGCGTGACGCCGGCGCCGCTGGCCTGGAAGGCGAAGCGCTCGCGGTACATGTAGTACGCGGGGGCGATGACGTAGGTGATCTCGGCGGTCTGCGGGTCCGCCATGCGCGCGTCAAAACGGAAGGCGACGGCGGGGTCCAGGAAGTCCTGCTGGGCGCGGGCTGGCGTAGCGGTGAACAGGAAGAAGACGGCGAACAGCGTCAGGCAGGCCTGGAGCAGGCCACGAACGTAGGATCGGTACATGGTGGTCGTTGAGTTGTTACTGCACCGGCATGGTACACCCGGACCTAGTTTCACGCCGGAACTCATTTGGAATCGACGAAAAAAAAACCAGGCCAAAGGCCTGGTCTTTCAGTCGTCGGACTACCGATTACTCGGCGGTCGGTGCTTCTTCAGCCGAGGTGACTTCTGGACGGTCCAGCAGTTCGACGTAGGCCATAGGAGCATTGTCGCCAACGCGGAAACCCATCTTCAGGATACGCAGGTAGCCGCCGTTGCGGTTTGCGTAGCGAGGACCCAGCTCAGCGAACAGCTTCTGGACCATTTCGCGGTCGCGCAGGCGAGCGAAGGCCAGGCGCTTGTTGGCCAGGGTGTCGGTCTTGCCCAGGGTCAGGATCGGTTCGATGACGCGACGCAGTTCCTTGGCTTTCGGGACGGTGGTCTTGATGGCTTCGTGACGCAGCAGCGAAACAGTCATGTTGCGCAGCATTGCCAGACGGTGGGACGAGGTACGGTTCAGTTTACGAAGGCCGTGACGGTGACGCATGGTATTTCCTTTCGGGTGTTTTCAAATCCAGTTCTTCGATCGTTCAGGCTTGCGCATGACCGCGGACCGGTTCGGTTGGTTTTTACTACGGTTTTATCATCCAAAAAGGATCCGGCTCTGCCGGTCCTTTTTGGCTGTTACCACCCGAAAGTAGGGGTGTACTTTCGGGTGAATGCTATTACTTTTCCAGGCCGGCTGGTGGCCAGTTCTCGAGTTTCATGCCCAGGGTCAGGCCGCGCGAAGCAAGGACTTCCTTGATTTCGTTGAGCGACTTGCGGCCCAGGTTCGGCGTCTTGAGCAGTTCGTTTTCCGAACGCTGGATCAGGTCGCCGATGTAGTAGATGTTTTCCGCTTTCAGGCAGTTGGCCGAACGGACGGTCAGTTCCAGGTCGTCGACCGGACGCAGCAGGATCGGATCGACCAGCGGTGCGCGCGATGGCGCTTCGGCGGCGGCCTCGGTGCCTTCCAGGGCGGCGAACACGTTCAGCTGGTCGACCAGCACGCGCGCCGACTGGCGGATCGCTTCTTCCGGGGTGATGACGCCGTTGGTCTCGATGTTGATGATCAGCTTGTCCAGGTCGGTACGCTGCTCGACACGGGCCGATTCCACGGCATACGACACGCGGCGCACTGGCGAGAACGACGCGTCCAGGATGATGCGGCCGATGGTCTTGTTGGTGTCTTCCGACAGGCGGCGGACGTTGCCCGGCACGTAGCCGCGGCCTTTTTCGACCTTGATCTGCATGTCCAGCTTGCCGCCTGCGGTCAGGTGGGCGATGACGTGGTCCGGGTTGATCAGTTCGACGTCGTGCGGCAGGTCGATGTCCGAAGCCAGGACGGCGCCTTCGCCTTCCTTCTTCAGGGTCAGGGTGACGGAATCGCGGTTGTGGACCTTGAAGACCACGCCTTTCAGGTTCAGCAGCAGGTCGACCACGTCTTCCTGCACGCCATCCAGCGACGAGTATTCATGCACGACACCAGCGATCGTCACTTCGGTCGGCGCATAGCCCACCATCGACGACAGCAGGACGCGACGCAGTGCGTTGCCGAGGGTGTGGCCATAGCCACGCTCGAACGGCTCCATCACGACTTTCGCGTGGCCGGCGCCCAGTGCTTCGACGTCGATGATACGTGGCTTCAACAAACTATTTTGCATGAATGAGTCCTTTTCAATACCCTCGGCTCGTTACACCGATAAGGCTGATGGCTTTAAAGAGAACGCCTGCGTGAGCAGGCGGTAAAACGAATCCTGTGCGACGAGGGTGATGGAAACTTCGATCCGGGGATTGTCTGTTCGCTGCAAGGCCGATCCGGGATCGCTGCGCTTGCCCTACCACCACGTCGTTCCCGCGAAGGCGGGAATCCAAGCTTTGCGACTCCGGATGCATGACTTGGATCCCCGCCTGCGCGGGGGCGACTGCCCAAGAGCCGACTTGCAGTCGGCTCTGTCGCAGTCATTAACGCGAGTACAGTTCGACGATCAGCGCTTCGTTGACGTCAGCAGCGATTTCGTTACGCTCTGGGAACGAACGGAAGGTGCCTTCCAGCTTCTTCGCGTCGACCGAGACCCAGCTCGGGAAGCCGACTTGTTCAGCCAGCGACAGCGCTTCAGCGATACGCACTTGCTTCTTGGCTTTTTCACGAACAGCGATCACGTCGCCGGTCTTGACCTGGTACGAAGCGATGTTCACGACGTTGCCGTTCACGGTGAAGGCCTTGTGGCTCACCAGCTGGCGTGCTTCGGCGCGGGTCGAGCCGAAGCCCATGCGGTAAGCGACGTTGTCCAGGCGCGATTCCAGCAGCTTCAGCAGGGTTTCGCCGGTGTTGCCCTTGCGGCGGTTCGCTTCAGCGAAGTAGCGGCGGAACTGACGCTCCAGCACGCCGTAAATACGCTTGACCTTCTGCTTTTCGCGCAGCTGGTTGCCGTAGTCCGAGGTGCGGGCACCCGACTTGACGCCGTGCTGGCCTGGCTTGACGTCCAGTTTGCACTTCGAATCGAGCGAACGACGTGCGCTCTTCAGGAACAGGTCGGTGCCTTCACGGCGCGACAGTTTTGCTTTTGGTCCGATATAACGTGCCACGTTAGATTTCCTTTAATATTTGATCACGCCCCAGCGATGCATCGGCAAATCCCATGCACCCAGGCGCTAGTCCGGCTCTGCATGAGGCCGGACGTGGCTTACAACATCGCCCGCCGCAAGAGCAGCAGGCGACAAGAGCCGGGCAGTATAACCCATTTCTGGGCAACTGCACCGGCGATCTCGTAAAACACAACGGGGCTTGCGCCCCGTGCGTCGATATCGATGCGCGGGAGAGCGGCGGACCGCCCTACCCTGGCGCATCAGATACGGCGACGCTTCGGCGGACGGCAGCCGTTGTGTGGAACTGGGGTGACGTCCTGGATCTCGGTGATCTTGATGCCGAGGTTGTTCAGGGCGCGCACGGCCGATTCACGGCCTGGGCCTGGGCCCTTGATGCGCACTTCCAGGTTTTTCACGCCCGATTCCTGAGCGACCTTGCCTGCAGCTTCGGCAGCGACCTGAGCCGCGAACGGGGTCGATTTGCGCGAACCCTTGAAGCCGGCGCCACCGGAGGTTGCCCACGACAGGGCGTTGCCCTGGCGGTCGGTGATGGTGATGATCGTGTTGTTGAACGAAGCGTGCACGTGGGCGATGCCCTCGGCAACGTTCTTCTTCACTTTCTTGCGCACGCGTGCTGCTGCTGCGCTGCTTTGTTGCTTGGCCATAGTCGGTTCCTAGATTATTTCTTGAGCGATTGAGCTGCCTTGCGCGGACCTTTACGGGTACGAGCATTGGTGCGGGTACGCTGACCGCGGACCGGCAGGCCCTTACGGTGACGCATGCCGCGGTAGCAACCCAGGTCCATCAGACGCTTGATGTTCATGGACAGCTCGCGGCGCAGGTCACCTTCCACGACAAACTTGCCGACTTCGTCGCGCAGTTTCTCGAGTTCGTTATCGTCCAGGTCCTTGACCTTCTTGTTGGTCGCGATACCGGTTGCGTCGCAGATCTTCTGCGAACGCGGACGGCCAATACCGTAGATAGCCGTCAGGCCGATAACGGTGTGCTGATGATTTGGGATGTTAACCCCTGCAATACGTGCCATTCGTTATTCCTCGATTAACCTTGACGCTGCTTGTGACGCGGCTCGACGCAGATCACACGGACCACGCCTTTGCGCTTGATGATCTTGCAGTTGCGGCAGATCCGCTTGACTGAAGCGTTAACTTTCATTTTGCACTCTCTTCGGTTCGTTTACTTGATGATGTTTTTACTTGGTGCGGAACACGATGCGGGCCCGGGACAGGTCATACGGAGTCAACTCCACCGTCACCTTGTCACCCGGGAGGATGCGGATATAGTTCATCCGCATTTTACCCGAGATATGCCCCAGGACCACATGGCCGTTTTCCAGCTTTACGCGGAACGTCGCGTTTGGGAGATTCTCGAGGATCTCCCCCTGCATTTGGATGACGTCGTCTTTTGCCATTCGCTCTATGCACTCCCCCGCTTATCGCGTAGGAACTCCACCCTTGAAGTTAGCCTTACGCAGCAGGGAATCATATTGCTGCGACATGACGTAGTTCTGCACTTGTGCCATGAAGTCCATCGTCACCACCACGATGATCAGGAGCGACGTGCCACCGAAGTAGAAGGGAACCTTCCACTGTGCGGTCATGAACTCCGGCACCAGGCACACCAGGGTGATATAGACTGCACCGGCCAGGGTCAGGCGCATCAGGATCTTGTCGATATAGCGCGCGGTCTGCTCGCCCGGACGGATGCCCGGAACAAACGCGCCGCTCTTCTTCAAGTTGTCCGCCGTTTCCTTGCTGTTGAATACCAGCGCGGTGTAGAAGAAGCAGAAGAACACGATCGCCACCGCATACAGCAACGCGTGGATTGGCTCGCCTGGCGCCATCGACGCCGCCAGATCCTTCAGGAACCCGATCACGGGGCCGGACGAATCCTTGCCGCGCGTGAACCAGTCGACGATCGTCGCCGGGAACAGAATGATCGACGATGCGAAGATCGGCGGGATCACGCCTGCCATGTTCAGCTTCAAGGGCAGGTGGCTGGTTTGGCCACCGTAGATCTTGTTGCCGACCTGACGTTTCGCGTAATTGACCAGGATCTTGCGCTGTCCGCGTTCCACGAACACCACCGCATACGTCACCGCAGCCACCAGGACCACGATCAGGATGGCCGAGAAGCTGCCGATCGAGCCGTTCGAGACCAGGGTGAACAAGCCGCCCAGGGCCGAAGGCAGACCTGCTGCGATGCCGGCAAAGATGATGATCGAAATGCCGTTGCCAAGACCACGCTCGGTGATCTGCTCGCCCAGCCACATGAGGAACATGGTGCCGGTCAGGAGGGTAACGACGGTCACGAAGCGGAAGCCGAGGCCAGGGTCGATGACCAGGCCAGGCTGCGCCTCGAGCGCGACTGCGATGCCGAACGCCTGGAACAGAGCCAGCGCAACCGTGAAGTAACGGGTGTACTGGGTGATCTTGCGGCGGCCGGCCTCGCCCTCTTTCTTCAACGCCTCGAGTTGCGGCGAGACGATCGATGCAAGCTGCATGATGATCGAAGCCGAAATGTAAGGCATGATGCCGAGCGCGAACACGGTAAAGCGGGACAAGGCGCCACCCGAGAACATGTTGAACATGCCCAGGATGCCGCCCTCGTTCTGCTTGAACAGCGCAGCGAGCTGCACCGGGTCAATCCCGGGAACCGGGATGTGAGCACCGATGCGGTACACGACCAATGCGCCAAGCAAAAACCACAGCCGGCCCCAGGGGAATCCGGAAGCGGCGCTTTTACCAAGTTGTGAATTAGTCGCCAATTTTTGCTCCGATCAGGCAGCGGCCGCTTTACGCGACCGAGCCGCCAGCTGCTTCGATCGCTGCTTTCGCGCCAGCGGTCGCTTTCAGGCCCTTGAGGTTCACCGCTTTGGTGATCTCGCCGGACAGGATGACGCGCACGTCGCGTGCCACGACCGGCAGGATGCCTGCCTGCTTGAGCACCAGGATGTCGACGTCGCCGACAGCCAGGTTGTTCAGGTCGGACAGACGAACTTCAGCCTTGAAGGTCGCGTTCAGCGATTTGAAGCCGCGCTTCGGCAGACGGCGCTGCAGAGGCATCTGACCGCCTTCGAAGCCGACTTTGTGGAAGCCGCCCGAACGCGATTTCTGACCCTTGTGACCACGGCCGGCGGTCTTGCCCAGGCCGGAGCCGATGCCGCGACCGACGCGACGCTTGGCGTGCTTGGCGCCTTCGGCTGGTTGAATGGTATTGAGTTCCATTGATTTCTCCGTTCGCAAGCCCGAGGGCTTACGAAACAACTTTCACGAGGTACGCGACTTTGTTGATCATGCCACGCACGGCTGGGGTGTCTTGCAGCTCGGAGACCGAGTTGACGCGACGCAGGCCCAGGCCACGCACGGTAGCGCGGTGGTCTTGACGGGTACCGATCAGGCCCTTGACGAGCTGAACTTTAACGGTGTTTGCCATGTGAGTTCTCCTTAACCGACGATGTCTTCGACCGACTTGCCGCGCTTGGCAGCGATGTCAGCCGCGGTGCTCATCTTCGACAGGCCGTCGAGGGTTGCGCGCACCAGGTTGTAAGGATTCGACGAACCGGTCGACTTGGCGACCACGTCGGTCACGCCCATCACTTCGAAGATAGCGCGCATTGCGCCACCAGCGATCACGCCGGTACCAGGTTTCGCTGGCATCATCATGACGCGCGAGGCGCCGTGACGACCGGACACGGTGTGATGCAGGGTACCGTTCTTGAGCGGGACCTTGATCAGGTTGCGGCGGGCTTCTTCCATCGCTTTTTGCACGCCGACAGGAACTTCCTTCGACTTGCCCTTGCCCATGCCGATGCGGCCATCGCCGTCACCGACAACGGTCAGCGCTGCAAAACCCATGATACGACCACCCTTGACCACTTTGGTCACGCGGTTGATCGCGATCATTTTTTCGCGCATGCCATCATCCGGCTTGTCGCTTGCCATTTTCGCTTGCATTTTTGCCATGACGATTCTTCCTTAGAACTTCAGACCGGCTTCACGCGCGGCTTCCGCCAGCGCCTTCACACGGCCGTGGTAACGGAAACCCGAGCGATCGAACGCAACTTCGGTGATTCCTGCTTTCAGTGCTTTTTCTGCGACGCGCTTGCCGACCAGGGCGGCTGCAGCAGCGTTGCCGCCGGCGCCGGTCTTGCCAGCCAGTTCGGCGCGCACTTCCGCTTCCAGGGTCGAAGCCGACACCAGTACTTTTGCGTCCGGGCTGATCAGGTTCGCATAGATGTGCAGGTTGGTGCGGTGAACCGACAGACGGTTCACGCCCAGCTGGGCGATCTTGATGCGGGTTTGACGTCCACGACGCAGACGCGATTCTTTCTTGTCCATCGTCAGCTCCGATTATTTCTTCTTGGTTTCTTTAAGCTTCACCACTTCGTCCGAATAACGGACGCCCTTGCCCTTGTAAGGCTCAGGAGCGCGGTAAGCGCGAACTTCGGCGGCAACCTGGCCGACCTTCTGGCGATCGATACCCTTGATCACGATTTCGGTCGGGGTCGGGGTCACAGCGGTGACGCCTTCCGGCATCGCGTGCAGGACCGGGTGCGAGAAGCCCAGCGACAGGTTCAGGGCGTTGCCCTGCACTGCTGCCTTGTAGCCCACGCCGACCAGGTTCAGCTTCTTCTCGAAGCCCTTGGTGACGCCGACGACCATGTTGTTGACCAGGGCGCGCAGGGTGCCCGACATGGCGTTCGATTCACGCGACTCGTCGATCACGTCGAAGGTCAGCGTGCCATTGTTGTTTTCCACTTTGACCAGGCCGTTCAGGGCTTGGGTCAGGGTGCCCAGCGGGCCCTTGACGGTGATCGACGACGCGTTGATCGCGACTTCGGCACCGGCAGGGACGGCGATTGGCATCTTAGCTACTCGAGACATCGTCTACTCCTTAAGCCACGTAGCAAATCACTTCGCCACCGACGCCGGTAGCACGTGCTTTGCGGTCAGTCATGACGCCTTGCGGGGTCGAGACGATAGCCACGCCCAGGCCGTTCATGACGGTTGGGATCTCGTCCTTGCCCTTGTAGATGCGCAGGCCTGGACGGGAAACGCGCTCGAGGCGCTCGATGACCGGACGGCCGGTGTAATACTTCAAACCGATTTTCAGTTCCGCTTTGCCGCCTTCGGACGACACTGCGAAATCTTCAATGTAACCCTCGTCCTTCAGGACGTTGGCAATGGCAACCTTGACTTTCGACGACGGCATTGCGACCGAGGTTTTCTGAACAACTTGTGCGTTGCGAATGCGGGTCAGCATATCGGCGATAGGATCGCTCATACTCATTGCTTATTCTCCTATTACCAGCTAGCTTTGGTCATACCCGGAATTTCGCCCTTCATGGCGAATTCGCGGAGTTTGGTACGGGCCAGACCGAATTTACGGAAAGTGCCACGTGGACGGCCGGTCATGGCGCAGCGGTTACGCTGGCGGGTCGGGGCCGAGTTGCGCGGCAGAGCCTGCAGCTTCAGGCGCGCTTCGTAACGTTCTTCTTCCGACTTCGACTGGTCGTCGATGATTGCTTTCAGAGCGGCACGCTTCGCGGCGAATTTCTCCACCAGGTCTGCACGCTTCTGTTCGCGGTTAATCAGTGCAAGTTTTGCCATGCTCTTAGTTCCTGAACGGGAATTTGAAGGCGGCGAGCAGCGCTTTGGCTTCTTCGTCGGTCTTAGCAGTCGTGGTGATCGAGATGTTCATGCCACGCAGCGCATCGATCTTGTCGTAGTCGATCTCTGGGAAGATGATCTGCTCTTTGACACCGATGTTGTAGTTGCCACGGCCGTCGAACGATTTGCCGCTCACGCCACGGAAGTCACGCACGCGCGGCAGGGCCACGGTGATGAAACGGTCCAGGAATTCGTACATGCGGGCGCCGCGCAGGGTCACCATCGTGCCGATCGGGTAGCCTTCGCGGATCTTGAAACCTGCGATTGCCTTGCGAGCCTTGGTCACGACTGGCTTCTGGCCAGCGATCTTGGTCAGGTCGCCGGTAGCGTGCTCGATGATCTTCTTGTCGGCGACTGCTTCCGACAGACCCATGTTCAGGGTGATCTTGGTCAGGCGCGGCACTTCCATCACCGACTTGTAGCCGAATTTCTCGGTCAGTTCGGCGACGACTTTGTCTTTGTAAATTGCTTGGAGACGGGCCATTTCTTATTACCCTTTCACTACTTCGCCGTTCGACTTGAAGACGCGGACTTTCTTGCCGTCCTGGTCTTTGAAGCCAACGCGATCTGCCTTGCCGGTCGCGGCGTTGAACAGCGCGACGTTCGACACGTGAATCGGCATAGTCTTGTCGACGATACCACCAGTAACACCGGTCATCGGGTTCGGCTTGGTCGCTTTCTTAGCGACGTTGACGCCTTCGACGATGACGTGTTCAGCGTCTACACGCTTCTGAACGACGCCACGCTTGCCCTTGTCCTTACCGGTCAGAACGATGACTTCGTCGTTTTTACGAATCTTATCCATGTCGCGTATCCTTACAGAACTTCAGGTGCCAGGGACACGATCTTCATGAACTTCTCGGTACGCAGCTCGCGCGTCACCGGTCCGAAGATACGGGTACCGATCGGCTCCAGCTTGGCGTTCAGCAGGACGGCGGCATTGCCGTCGAACTTGACCAGGGAACCATCCTGGCGGCGCACACCCTTGGCGGTACGCACAACCACGGCATTGTAAATTTCACCTTTCTTGACGCGGCCACGTGGGGCAGCGACTTTCACGGTGACCTTGATGATGTCGCCAATGCTCGCGTAACGGCGCTTCGAGCCGCCCAACACCTTGATGCACAGAACTTCCTTGGCACCGGTGTTGTCGGCTACTTCGAGCCGGCTTTCGGTTTGAATCATAGTATTTTCTTTCCCAACTTAAGCCGTAGAAAACCCCACGGAAACCCATGGGCCTGCGGTCAGTCTTGGTCCCGCCGTGCCGCCCCTGCTGGAGCACCACGATTGGGTGATTGGACTTTCCAATAACGCATTCGTTACAGGCCGCACTTGCCGAGGGGACAAACTGCGGCAACACATGAACGAAGCCCGCTAGTATCTCAGATACCAGCGGGCCACGCAAGACAAATTTTCTAGATACTTACAGTACCTGTGCGACTTGCAACACTTTGGTCACAGTCCACGCTTTCGTCTTCGAGATCGGGCGACCTTCTGCGATCTCGACGGTGTCACCGATTTTCGCTTCGTTCGCTTCGTCGTGCGCGTGATACTTGTTCGAGCGCACGATGATCTTGCCGTACAGCGGGTGCTTGACGTGACGTTCGATCAGCACGGTCACCGTCTTGTCCATTTTGTCGGACACGACTTTGCCGACCAGCGTACGCTTCAGCGCCGTTTTAGTGGTGTCGTTCATTTGGCTTCCTTCGTGTTCATCACAGTCTTCACACGCGCGATATCGCGACGTACTTTCTTGAGCTGCGCGGTGTTACCGAGCTGCTGGGTAGCGACTTGCATGCGCAGACCGAACTGGGCCTTCAGCAGCTCGTTCAGCTCCTTCTGCAGCGCTTCCTGGTCTTTGCCGCGGAGTTCCGATGCTTTCATATTCAACTCCTGTTATTGGCCAACTTGGCGCACCACGAAGGTGGTAGCCAGTGGCAGTTTGGCAGCGGCCAGGCGGAACGCTTCGCGCGCCAGTTCTTCAGCGACGCCGTCCATCTCGTACAGGACTTTGCCTGGCTGGATTTCAGCGACGTAGTATTCCGGATTACCCTTACCGTTACCCATACGGACTTCGGCCGGCTTGTTCGAGATCGGCTTGTCCGGGAAGATACGGATCCAGATACGACCGCCACGCTTGATGTGACGGGTCATGGCACGACGAGCCGCTTCGATCTGGCGTGCGGTGATACGGCCGCGGGCAACTGCCTTCAGGCCGAATTCGCCGAACGACACAGCGGTGCCGCGGGTGTGCGAAATGCCGGTGTTACGGCCTTTCTGCTCTTTACGATATTTCCTGCGCGATGGCTGCAGCATGCTTATTCTCCTGCTTTCTCAGCTGCCGGCTTGGCAGCGGCGCGGCGGCCCGCTGGAGCGGCACCTGGCTTCGCGCCTGGACGTGGACGGCTGCCTGGCTTGCCGTCGTCACGACGTGGGCCGCGTGGCTTCTTCTCGTCCGGCGGGGTGTCGATCACAGGTGCTTCGCCCGTTGGGGAGCGGTCGCCCTTGTAGACCCAGACCTTGACGCCGATGATGCCGTAGGTGGTCGATGCTTCGCTGGTGCCGTAGTCGATATCGGCGCGCAGGGTGTGCAGAGGCACACGGCCTTCGCGGTACCATTCGGTACGTGCGATTTCGATGCCGTTCAGGCGGCCCGACGACATGATCTTGATGCCGACGGCGCCCAGGCGCATTGCGTTCTGCATTGCGCGTTTCATGGCGCGGCGGAACATGATGCGCTTTTCGAGCTGCTGCGAGATCGAATCGGCGATCAGCCGCGAATCGATCTCTGGCTTGCGGATCTCTTCGATATTGACGTGCACAGGCACGCCCATGATCTTCGCCAGCGAAGTCTTCAGCACTTCGATGTCTTCGCCTTTTTTACCGATCACGACGCCAGGACGCGACGAGTAAATGGTGAAGCGTGCGTTCTTGGCAGGACGCTCGATGACGATGCGGCCGACCGAAGCGTTCTTCAGCTTCTTTTTCAGGAAAGCGCGAGCTTCCAGGTCTTCTTTCAGCATGTCAGCGAAGTTGCCGTTACCAGCGTACCAGCGCGATGCCCAGTTACGGGTGACCGCCAGGCGGAAGCCGGTTGGGTGGATTTTCTGACCCATCGTGTGACTCCTTAGTTACCGACAGTCACGTAGATGTGACAGGATTGTTTCGAAATGCGATCGCCGCGGCCTTTTGCACGTGCAGTAAAGCGCTTCAGGATCGGGCCCTTTTCGACGTAGATCTGGGTGACTTTCAGCTCGTCGATGTCCGCGCCATCGTTGTGTTCCGCGTTGGCGATCGCCGACTCGAGAACCTTCTTGATGATGGTCGCGCCCTTTTTCGGGCTGAACTGCAGAATGTTGAGTGCTGCGTCAACTTTCTTGCCACGAATCAGGTCGGCGACCAGGCGGCCTTTTTGTTCCGACAGGCGCACGCCTTTGAGGATTGCTTTAGTTTCCATTATCGTTTCGCCTTCTTGTCAGCGGCGTGGCCCTTGAACGTACGGGTCAGCGCGAATTCGCCGAGCTTGTGGCCGACCATGTTCTCCGACACGTACACAGGCACGTGCACCTTGCCGTTGTGGACGGCGATCGTCAGACCGATGAAGTCGGGGGTGATCGTCGAGCGGCGCGACCAGGTTTTGACTGGCTTCTTGTCTTTGCTCGCTTGCGCGGCTTCGACTTTTTTCACCAGGTGGGCGTCAATGAACGGCCCTTTTTTCAATGAACGAGTCATGATTTATCCTTATTTCTTGCCGCGGCGCGAGACGATCATCGACGAAGTGCGCTTGTTCGAACGCGTCTTCTTGCCCTTGGTCTGCTGGCCCCATGGCGACACTGGATGACGACCAGCTGCCGTACGACCTTCACCACCACCGTGCGGGTGATCGATCGGGTTCATGACCACACCGCGGACGGTAGGACGAACACCGCGCCAGCGCATCGCGCCAGCCTTGCCGATCTTGCGCAGGCTGTGCTCGGCGTTGCCGACTTCACCCACGGTTGCACGGCACTCGATGTGCACGCGACGGACTTCACCCGAGCGCAGGCGAACCTGGGCGTAGGTGCCTTCACGGGCCATCAGCACGACGCCGGCGCCGGCGGTACGGGCCATCTGGGCACCCTTACCTGGCAGCATTTCGACGCAGTTCATCACGGTACCGACCGGGATGTTGCGGATTGGCAGGCAGTTACCGGCCTTGATCGGCGCTTCCGAGCCGTTCATGACGGTGTCACCGACCGACAGACCCTTGGTGGCGATGATGTACTGACGCTCGCCGTCCGCGTAGCACAGCAGTGCGATGTGCGCGGTACGGTTCGGGTCGTATTCGATACGCTCGACCTTGGCAGGAATGCCGTCCTTCTGGCGCTTGAAGTCGACCAGACGGTAGTGCTGCTTGTGACCACCGCCTTTGTGACGGGTGGTGATGTGACCGTTGTTGTTACGGCCGGCGGTTTTCGATTTCTTTTCAACCAGGGCTGCGAGCGGACGGCCTTTGTACAGGCCTTCGGTCACAACTTTCACCATGCCGCGACGGCCTGGGGAGGTTGGCTTCATCTTAACGAGTGCCATTATTTAGCCTCCTCGACAAAATTGATTTCCTGGCCTGGCTTCAGGCACACGAAAGCACGCTTGGTGTGGTTGCGACGGCCGGTGAAACGACCCGAACGCTTTTGCTTGCCTTCGCGGTTCACGGTTTGCACCGATTCCACTTCGACCTTGAACAGCAGTTCGACGGCAGCCTTGATTTCTGGCTTAGTCGCGTCAGGCAGGACCTTGAACACGATCTGCTCGTTCTTTTCCGCGACGAAGGTAGCCTTCTCGGAAATGATCGGAGCCAGCAGCACCTTCATCAGGCGCTCTTCGCTGAATTTGATTGCGGCGCTCATGCGTACATCTCCTCGATCTTGGCCAGAGCAGCTTTCGTGACCAGGACTTTTTTGTAGAACACCAGCGACATCGGATCAGCGTGCTTCGGCTCGACGACCAGCACGTGCGGCAGGTTGCGCGATGCCAGTTCCAGGTTCTCATCGATGGTGTCGGTGATCACCAGGACCGATTCCAGGCCCATGGTCTGCAGTTTTTGCGACAGCAGCTTGGTCTTTGGAGCTTCGATCGACAGGTTCTCGACCACGTTCAGGCGGCCTTCGCGAGCCAGTTGCGAGAAGATCGAGCAGATACCTGCACGGAACATCTTCTTGTTAACTTTGTGCGAGAAGTTCTCGTCCGGGGTGTTCGGGAAGATACGACCACCGCCGCGCCACAGTGGCGACGACGACATACCAGCACGAGCGCGGCCGGTGCCTTTCTGGCGCCATGGCTTCTTGGTCGTGTGGTGGACTTCTTCACGGTCCTTCTGCTTGCGGTTGCCGCTACGTGCGTTGGCGGCGTAGGCGACGACGATCTGGTGGATCAGGGCTTCGTTGTATTCACGACCGAACACTTCGTCGGTTGCTGCAACGTTGGCGCCAGCTTGACCTTGCTCATTCAGGAGCTTCAGTTCCATGCTTACGCTCCTTTCTTGGCTTTGGTTTTGACAGCTGGCTTGACGACCACTTGGCCGTTCTTCGCGCCAGGAACGGCACCTTTGACCAGCAGCAGCTGGCGGTCGGCGTCGATGCGAGCGATTTCCAGGTTCTGGGTGGTGACGGTAACGTCGCCCATGTGACCGGTCATGCGCTTGCCTGGGAACACGCGGCCTGGATCCTGGGCCATACCGATCGAGCCAGGAACATTGTGCGAACGCGAGTTACCGTGGGTAGCACGGCCCGAAGCGAAGTTGTAACGCTTGATGGTACCGGCGTAGCCCTTACCGATCGAGGTGCCTTGCACGTCGATTTTCTGGCCCACTTCGAACATCGAAGCATCAATGGTGTCGCCGGCTTTGAGTTCAGCGGCTTTGGTGGAATCGATGCGGAATTCTTTCAGCATCGTACCGGCTTCGACGCCAGCTTTGGCGTAGTGACCGGCGGCGGCCTTGGTCACGCGGGAAGCGCGACGTTGACCGAAGACGACCTGAACTGCGGTGTAGCCATCAGTTTCAGGGGTTTTGACTTGTGCGACACGGTTGTTCGACACGTCCAGCACGGTGACAGGGATCGAATCGCCGTCATCCGTAAAGATACGCATCATGCCAACCTTGCGACCGAGGAGGCCCAGGCTCATTTTTTCTCCATTCCCACCTACGATTGGGCGGGGGTAGTTGAACTACTAAAAAATACGGGTCAAAAAAGACAGACCCATACCGAAGCCGGCTAGTATAGCGCGCAAAAGGCTTCGGCGCAACAGGAAAAATCGGAGTCGAGACCGGCCTGTTGCGCTTTTCGCATTCACTGGAGAAAGAAGAATCCGCTCTAGCCGAGCGGCACAGAAAAGGCACACCGCTGCGCCTTTTCTCTACAGGCTACGACCATTGCTGGGAGCCTGCGATCTGGAAGTCTGGTGGGCGGTGCAGGATTCGAACCTGCGACCCCTTGGATGTCGACCAAGTATTCTAACCAGCTGAACTAACCGCCCGGGGAGCCGAATTATAAGTGCCTGGCTTGAAGTTTTGCAATAGCTTTTTTCGCGTGCTCGTCAATTTCCTGCGGCGCCGACGACGGCCCGCGCCTGCGTTCCAACGGAATCGCCGGTTGAAGATGTCGGCTCGAAATGCTATTGTACAAATGTATTTCGAGGGGCGGCTGCGTCGCGCGCACCTGCGCACGTGATTTCCGGCATCCATGCCGGCGCTGCCCTCCCTCCTCCGCCTGGCGGTTCCCCGACGTGTCGATCGCGCATTCCACTACAAGAGAGCGCAGGTCCGCGTCCCGCCTTTCTCCGGCCCGCGCGCCTCCCCGGCGAGCACCGTGGGCCCAGACCTGGTCCGCCACCCAACTCATGGCTCATGGGCGGACGCATCGCTGCAAAGGATGAAGAATGACTGTCATTGAAACACGCCACTGGCCGCGCCAGCTCGATCCCTCACGCCTGGTCCTGGCTACCGACCTCGACGGCACACTGCTGGCCGGCACCCACGAGGCGCGGCGCCGCATCCGCGAACTGTTTTCCGGCGCCCTGCCGGAGGCGAAACTGGTGTTCGTCACCGGCCGCGGCCTCGAAACCGTCATCCCGCTACTGTCCGACCCGACGGTGCCGCGGCCCCACTACATCATCGCCGACGTCGGCGCCACCATCGTCGACGCCGACCTGCGGCCGGTCGAACCGCTGGCGCAGGAGATCGCGGCGCGCTGGCCGGGCACGCAGGCGGTGCTGAAGGCGCTGGCCGGCTTCCCGGACCTGGTGCGCCAGTCGGTGCCGCAGGAGCGCCGCGTCTCTTTCTACGCCACCGAGGAGGCCCTGACGCCTGAGCTCCGGAATGCCGTCGACGACCTCGGCTGCGACCTGCTGTTTTCGGCCGGCCGCTACCTGGACGTGCTGCCGCGCGGCGTCGGCAAGGGCGTCGCGGTGCGCCGCCTGGCGGAAGTCGCCGGCTTCGATCCGGCCCATATCGTGGTGGCCGGCGACACCCTGAACGACCTGTCGATGTTCGAGGCGGGTTTCCGCGGCGTGGTGGTCGGCGCCGCCGAACCGGCGCTGGTGCAGGCGGTGCGCAAGATGCCGCGCGTGGTGGTGGCCGACGCCGCCGGCTGCGGCGGCATCCTGCAGGCCTTCGGCCGCCATGGCCTGCGCCTGGACGACGGAAGCGAAGCGCTCGAGGCCATCTCGTATGGCGAGGCCGAACTCGTCATGGTCTACCACCGCCTGCCCTATGACGAAGTGGTCGAAGGCGGCGTCACCCACCAGCGCCGCCCGAAAAGCCCGAACGGCATCATGCCGACCCTGCTCAGTTTTTTCGCCGGCGGGCGCAAGGGCTCGTGGGTCGCGTGGTCGCAGCAGGCCAGCCGCACGCCCAGCGGCTTCATCCCGCACGTCGCCTTCGATGCGCAGCACTACCCGCAGCTCAAGGCGGCCCGGATTCCCCTGACGGCGGACGACATCGACCAGTTCTACAAGAAGTTCTCGAAAGAGGCGTTCTGGCCGATCATCTTTTCCTTCCCCGATAAAGCCGAATTCCGCCAGGACCACTGGGAACGCTTCCTGGAAGTGAACCGCCTGTTCGCCGAGCAGACCGCGCGCGAGGCGGCGCCCGGCGCCACCGCCTGGATCCACGACTACAACCTGTGGATGGTGCCGGCCTTCCTGCGCCCGCTGCGGCCCGACCTGACGATCGCCTTCTTCCATCACACCGCCTTCCCCTCCAGCGACGTGTTCAACATCCTTCCGTGGCGCAACGACATCATCGGCAGCCTGCTGCAGTGCGACTACGTGGGCTTCCACATCCCGCGCTACGTCGAGAACTTCGTCGATGCCGCGCGCTCCTGCGCGCCGGTCGAGGTGCTCGACGCCGTGCCGTGCGCGCCGCGCTACCTGACCTTCGGTTGCGCCCTGGGCGTGGACCGCATGCACACCGCGCTCGAGGTGGGCGGACGCCGGGTCACGCTGGGCGCCCATCCGGTGGGCACCAACGCCGGCCTGATCGAAGACCTGGTCAGGAGCGACGACGTCCAGCGCCAGATCGTCGAATGGGACGAATACCTGGATGGCCGCACCGGCATCATCTCGATCGAGCGCCTCGACTACGTGAAGGGATCGCTGGAAAAGCTGCAAGCCTACGAGCGCATGCTCGAACAGCATCCCGAGCTGCTGGGCAAGGTCATGCTCATCAATATCATCACGCCGGCGGCATCGGGCATGGAGATCTACGACAGCCTGCGCGAGGAACTGGACCGCACCGTGGGCCGCATCAACGGCCGCTTCTCGACCCTGGACTGGGTACCGGTGCGCTACTTCTACCGCTCGCTGCCGTTCGAGGAAGTCGTGGCCCACTACGCCGCCTGCGACGTCGCCTGGATCACGCCGCTGCGCGACGGCCTGAACCTGGTGGCGAAGGAGTACGTGGCCACCCGCCACGCCGCCGGCCGGCCGGGCACGCTGGTGCTGTCCGAATTCGCCGGCGCCGCCGTCGAGCTGCATGGCGCGCTGCTGGTGAACCCGTATGACAGGAACGCGATGAGCGCGACCCTCTACAACGCACTGACCATGGGCGCCGACGAAGTGGCCTACCGCTCCGGACGCATGGCGGCGATCGTGAACGACCGCGACGTGGCGCGCTGGGGCGACGACTTCCTGGCCGCGCTGTCGGCCCTGCCGTCATCCGGCCCGGAGGACGGGCAGGAAGAGCGTTCCGCCGCCTGAAGCTTCACCGTTGAAATGAAAGGGAAATGAAACCGTGATGGAATACGTCATCCTCAAGAATCCGGTCGCCGACTGGCTGGTCGCGCTGGTCGTGGTCGCGGCCGTGGCGGCGGGCCTCGACGCCGTCAAATCGATCCTGGCGCGGCGCCTGGCGGCGCTGGCGTCGCGCACCGACGCCAAATGGGACGACATCGCGGTCGCCGCGCTGCGCTCGACCAAGCTGCTGGTGCTGGTCATCGTCGGCATCTACGCCGGCGCCAGCTTCCTGGCGCTGCCGGACAAGGCGCATCTGTTCATTGGCCGCATCGCCATCACGGCGGTGCTGTTCCAGGTCGCGATCTGGGGCGACCACGCGCTGCGCACCTGGCTCAAGGCCAAGCGCGCCGAGGGCACCACCGATCCGGACCGCATCACCTCGTCGGCCGCCATCACCTTCCTGGTGCGGGTGCTGCTGTGGGCGGTGGTGGCCCTGATGGTGCTGGACAACCTGGGCGTCAACATCACCACCCTGGTCGCCAGCCTGGGGATCGGCGGTATCGCCATCGCGCTGGCGGTGCAGAGCATCCTGGGCGACCTGTTCGCCTCGCTCTCCATCGTGCTCGACAAGCCCTTCGTGGTGGGCGACTTCATCATCGTCGACAAGATGCTCGGCACCGTCGAGAAGATCGGCCTGAAGACCACCCGCGTGCGCAGCCTGTCCGGCGAGCAGATCGTGTTCTCCAATAACGACCTGCTCAAGAGCCGCATCCAGAACCTGCGCCGCATGGAATCGCGCCGCGTCGTGTTCCAGTTCGGGGTATCGCACCTGACGCCGGCGAGCCTGCTGCGCGGCCTGCCGGAGATGGTCCAGGAGATCGTCGCGGCCCAGCCGCAGGTGCGCTTCGACCGCGCCCACCTGGCCGGCATCGCGGCGCCGGTATTCAACTACGAGGTGGTGTACTACGTCGACAACACCGACTACACCGTCTACATGAACGTGCAGCAGGAGATCTACCTGAGCATCCTCGCCGGCCTGGAGGAGCGCGGCGTGTCGCTGGCCCTGCCGGTCCAGCTGGTGCGGCTGGCGCGCGAGCCGGCGCAGGCCGGGGCGGCCCAGGCGGAAGCGGCGCCGGCGCAGGTCGGCGTCATGCGCGACGGCGTCATGCGCGATAGCGCTGACGCGGCCCGGGCCGCCTAGTTCCCAAGCCCGCGCAGGCGGGCTACCATGGCGGCATGGACACCACGCTTCTCGATGCGGTACGCCGCTTCGCCGACGACCATGCCGATGCCGGCGGCGTGGCGCGCACGCCCATTCCCGGCCTGGTGGCGATCCGCCAGGCCGGGCGGACGGAACTGAGCTACCAGATCCAGCGCCCCCTGGCCTGCCTGGTCCTGCAGGGAAGCAAGCATGTCGCCATCGGCGCGCAGTCATTCACCTTCGGGGCCGGCGATTCGCTGCTGGTCATGGCCGACGTGCCGACCTCCAGCCAGGTAACCCGGGCCAGCGCCGCGGCGCCCTATTACTCGCTGGTGCTGGACCTCGATCCCGCGGTGATCGCCGGACTGGCGACCGAGATGGCGACGTTGGAAGAAGCCGACGACCGGCCGGTGCGCGGCGAAGCCACCGACAACCACGTGCGCGACGCCGCCCTGCGGCTGATGCGCCTGGTCGAGCGGCCGGCCTCGATCCCGGTGCTGCAGGACGCCCTGGTCCGCGAATTCCACTACTGGCTGCTGCTGGGGCGCCACGGCGCCGCGATCCGCCGCCTCGGCCTGCCCGACAGCCATGTGCGGCGCGTGGCGCGCGCGGTCGCCGTCCTGCGCCGCGACTATGCGCGGCGGCTGCCGGTCGAGGAACTGGCGGCCCTGGCCGGCATGAGTCCCTCGTCCTTCCACCACCACTTCCGCGCGGTGACCTCGCTGACGCCGCGCCAGTTCCAGAAGCAGCTGCGCCTGATCGAGGCGCGCCGCCTGATGCTGGCCGAGGGCGCCAGCGCCAGCCACGCCGCGCATACCGTCGGCTATGAGAGCGTGCAGCAGTTCACGCGCGAGTATGGGCGCATGTTCGGGCTGCCGCCGATGCGCGCGGTCAACGCCGCCCAGGGGCGGTTGCAGACCGCTTAAATCACCTGGCCGCCCGACACCTCGATGCGCTGGCCATTGATCCAGCGGTTCTCTTCGCCCAGCAGGCTGGCGATCATCGGGCCGATATCGTCCGGCACGCCGACCCGCCCGAGCGCCGTCATGCCGGCGAAGACGCCGTTCAGGTCCGGCGTGTCGCGCACCGCGCCGCCCAGGAAATCGGTCTCGATCGCGCCCGGCGCCACCGTGTTGACGGCGATGCCGCGGCTGCCCAGTTCCTTCGCCAGGTAGACGCTCAATACCTCGACCGCCCCCTTCACCGCCGCATAGGCGCCGAAGCCGGGGAAGGAAACCCGGGTCAGTCCGCTCGACATGTTGACGATGCGCCCGCCGTCGGCCAGCAGCGGCAGCAGGGCCTGGGTCAGGAAGAACACGCCCTTGAAGTGGACGTCGACCAGGCGGTCGAACTGCGCCCGCGTGGTGTCGGCGATGGCCGCCATGTCGCCGTGACCGGCATTGTTGACCAGGTGGTCGAAGCTGTCGCGGCCCCAGGTGTCGCGCAGGCTTGCGCGGAGCAGGTCCGCGAAGTCCGCGAAACCGTCCATATTGCCCACGTCGAGCCGCAGCGCCAGCGCCTGGCGGCCCATGGCGCGGATCTGCCCGACCACGGCCTCGGCTTCCTGCGCGCGGCTTTGATAAGTGATGACGACGTCGCCGCCCTTCTTCGCGATGTGCAGCGCGGTGTTGCGGCCCAGGCCGCGGCTGGCGCCGGTGACGAGTGCGATCTTGTTCATGCTGTGCTCCTTCAGATGGGGTGGAAGAGCAACCAGTATCGGGTTGGCGCATGCTCTCCCGTTGCCGGAAGCTGGTTCGTTTTTGCCTGATCCTCCAAATTCTCAAATGTGACATTCGCGGAGCTTCCGCAGGGCGTAAGTACGTACATGCCTCTATGAAAAATGTTGAAATCCGCGCGGCCCGGCCCCATGTACAATTAATCAATTACCGCCTATATTGGCGGATGCAATCCCGATGGCGGCAGGTATATCGCCGTCCATGTCATCCCTCAACGGAAAAGGAGTTCGCATGGCAATCAGTCTGCAAAAAGGTGGCAACGTCAACCTGAGCAAGGAAGCACCGGGCCTGTCCAAGGTCATCATCGGCCTGGGCTGGGATCCCCGCTCGACCGACGGTTCCGCCTTCGACCTGGACGGCAGCGCCTTCCTGCTGAAGGCCGACGCCAAAGTCCGCGGCGACACCGACTTCATCTTCTACAACAACCTGAAATCGAGCGACGGCTCGGTGACCCACGCCGGCGACAACACCACCGGCCAGGGCGATGGCGACGACGAAAAGCTGACGGTCGACCTGGCGCGCGTGCCGGCCGACATCGACAAGGTCTCGTTCTGCGTCACCATCCACGATGCCGATGCGCGCCGCCAGAACTTCGGCCAGGTGGGCAAGGCCTATATCCGCTGCCTGAACGCCGCCGGCGAAGCCGAGATCGCGCGCTACGACCTGTCCGAGGACAGCTCTACCGAAACCGCGATGATCTTCGGTGAGCTGTACCGCGCCGGCAGCGAATGGAAGTTCCGCGCCGTCGGCCAGGGCTTCAAGGGCGGCCTCGGTCCGCTGGCACGCTCGTTCGGCGTCAACGTCTAAGAGTTTCACAGGGAGCTTCCATCCCCTGAGGGTCCGCGCCGTCCGGCGTGGGCCTGCAACGCCACGCCAGTGGCCGATCATCCATCAAGAGAGCCCACATGCGCGTCTGGTACAACAGGACGTTTTCGTCCGTGAATGCGGCGATCAAGCTGATCCGCGAGGCCGATACCGAAGGCCGTTTCACCATCATCCACAGCAACGCCAACCGCCATGCGCCAGCCGCGCGCCTGGCCCATGAATTCCACGTCGAGCCCACTGGCCTGAAGGGCGACGCCTATGTCGACTGGTGCCTCGCGTTCTGCCGCGACCAGAAAATCGACATCTTCGTGCCGGGCCGCGAAGCCACCGTGCTGGCCGCCGAACATGCGCGCTTCGCCGACATCAAGACGCGGGTGCTCAGCGCCGCCCCGCCGGCGCAGCTCAAACGCATCCACGACAAGGCCGATTTCTATGCCGCGACGGTGCTGCCGGACGCGCCGGTGGCGGCCTTCCGCCCCTTCGAGACGCTGGAACAGTTCGACGCCGCCTATGCCGAACTGCGCCCGCGGCATGCGAAGCTGTGCGTCAAGCCGGCGCACGGTATCTATGGCCTGGGCTTCGCCATCGTCGACGAAGAGCGCAGCAGCGCCGCGCTGCTGCTTGGCGGCGTGGAGTACCACATCGGCTACCAGGACCTGCGCCGCGGGCTGGGCGAACTGGAATCCTTCAAGACCATGCTGCTGATGGAATTCCTGGACGGCCCCGAATACAGCGTCGACTGCGTGGGCGACCATGGCCGCCTGGTGGCGGCCGTGGTGCGCCGCAAGCTGCCGCAAGCCGGCAGCGGCCAGCTGATCGACATGCGCCAGGACATCCTGGACGCCACCGCGCGCCTGTGCACTGATTACCAGCTCAATGGCGTGTTCAACGCCCAGTTTCGCGAAGGCGGCGGACGACCGCGCCTGCTCGAGATCAATCCGCGCATGTCGGGCGGGATCGGCATGGCCTGCCTGGCCGGCCCCAACCTGCCCTACATCGCGTTGCGCGGCTTCGCCGAAGGCTATGAGGGTCTCGCGATTCCCGCGCCGCGCCACGGCATGCGCGTGGCCGAAGTCAGCGTCGCGACGGAGCTGGCATGAACGCCCCGCACCCGATTCCCGTTCAACGTATCGCGCTACAGCTTGAGCTACCAACGGGCACGCTCGACTTGCGCATCGACAGCGGCGCGTCCGAACTCGACGCCCTGCTCGGCTTTGCCGCGCGCGCCAACGCCAAGCGCGGCTTCCTGTTCCTCAGCAAGGTACTGGGCAAGCACTGGCCGGCGCGGCCAAGCGACATGCTGACGGTGCACGAGCGCCTGGCCGCGACCGTGCCGCAGCTCAAGGGCGCGGTGCAAGGCCCGGTGGTGTTCATCGCCATGGCGGAGACCGCGATCGGGCTGGGCCAGGGCGTGTTCGAGGCCTGGCTGCGCGCCCATCCGCACCAAGAGGCGCTGTTCCTGCACACCACCCGCTACCGAGTCGGCGCTGGCCCGCTGATCGAATTCGAGGAAGCGCACAGCCACGCGCCGCGCCAGTTCCTGCACGCGCCGCTGGAGCCGGCGCTTCGAGATCTGCTGCTGGCCGCGCGCACCCTGGTGCTGGTCGACGACGAGGCCAGCACCGGCAATACCTTCGTCAACCTGGCCGCCGCCTGCCGCCGCCTGAATCCGGGCCTGGAGCGGGTGCACCTGGCCACCATCACCAATTTCATGGGCCGCGCGGCGACCGGGCTGCTGGACACCCGCTTCGGCATGCCGACTACCTGCGGCGCGCTGGTCGAGGGAGAGTTCAGCTTCGCGCAAGGCCCCTTGCCGCCCGACCAGGGCGTGGCGCAGCGCTATGAAGAAGATGCCGACCGCGGCGCCAGCGCCGCCTTCGGCCGCCTCGGCGCGGGGCGGGCATTGCGGGCGCCGGAGCAACTGGCGGCGCGCCTGGCCGGCGAATTCGCGCCCGGCAGCCGGGTGCTGGTGCTGGGCACCGGCGAATTCATGCACGTCTCGACCCTGTTCGGCGCCGCCCTGCAGCGCCATGGCGTCGACGTGGCGGTGCAGTCGACCACGCGCTCGCCGATCCTCACCTGGGGCGCGGTGGACCATGCCTTGACCTTCCCCGACAACTACGGCGAAGGCATTGCCAACTACCTGTACAACGTCGCGCCCGGCCATTACGACCACGTGCTGGTCTGCCACGAGACCGCGCCCGGCCCGGCGCTGTTCCAGCTCGCCGGCCAGCTGAACGCGCGGCTATTCCACTTCCAGTCCGAGGACCACGTTGAAGAAGTTCCTGTTCGCTGACCTGGACGATACGCTGTTCCAGACCTTCGGCAAATGCGGCGCGCACCGGGACAATCCGGGCGCCCTTGAGCCGGCCGCCTATTACAAGGACGGCAGCATCTGCTCGTACACGACGCCGGCCCAGCGTTCCTTCCTGGCCCTGCTGCAGGACGGGATGACGATGATCCCGACCACCGCGCGCGATCTCGACGGCCTGCGCCGCGTGTCCCTGCCGTTCGACAGCTACGCCGTCATCAACTACGGCGGCGTGGTGCTCGAGCCGGGCGGCGCGGTCGACCAGCCCTGGCTGGACGGCATGCGCACGGCGATGCACGCCGCCCTGCCCGGCCTCTTGGCGCTGGCCGACCACATCGACGATTACGGCGTGCGCACCGGCTATGGCGGCCGCGCGCGCATGATCGAGGATTTCGCCACCCCGTTCTTCTTGGTGGTGAAGGATCCGGACAAGCAGGCCGAGCGCCTGGCGCCGCTCGAGGAAGACGTGGTACGGCCCTGGATCGCCGACGGCGACCGCGACTATTTCATCCATCGCAACGGCAACAATCTCGCCATCCTGCCGAAGGCGCTGAACAAGGCCAACGCGGTGGCCCACATCACCGAACGCCTGACGCGCGAATTCGGCGAGATCGTCACCTTCGGCATGGGCGACAGCCGCTCGGACGCGCGCTTCATGGCCGCCTGCGACTACGCCATCATCCCGCGCGGCACCCAGCTCGCCGGCATCACCGTGGGGGCGCTGTGAGCGGCTGGGAAGACTTCTCCGGCAGCTACCGCAAGGGCGAGGTCAGCTTCCTGCTGCGCCGCCTGCCGCAGGAAGGCTTCGTCGACGTGGCCGAGAAGGAAGCGCTGATCCAGAGCGGCCGGCGCCACTACAGCCAGATGCTGTCGCCCGAGTCGAAGCCGTCGGCGCGTTACATGGCATTGTTCGACGAGGCCTGCCGCGCCAACAATGCGCGCATGGCGCGCGATTGCCTGCGCCTGGCCCAATTGATTGCCGCGCGTCCGCTGCACCGGCTGGCGCTGGTGTCGCTGGCGCGCGCCGGCACCCCGGTCGGCGTGGTGGTGGCCCGCCTGCTGCGCGAGCTGTTCGGACGCGACGCCGTGCACTACTCGGTGTCGATCGTGCGCGACCGCGGCATCGACGCCGCCGCCCTGCGCCACATCCTGGCGCACGGACACCAGGCCGACGGCATCGTCTTCCTCGACGGCTGGACCGGCAAGGGCGTGATCGCGCGCGAATTGGCCGGCTCGATCGAGACCTTCAACGTGCGCCACGGCACCCATATCGACGCCGGTCTGCACGTGCTGTCCGACCTGGCCGGCGCTAGCGCCTGCGCGGCCTCCTGCGACGACTACCTGATCCCGTCGAGCATCCTCAACGCCACGGTGTCGGGCCTGGTAAGCCGCACCGTGATGGGCGACGACATGCGCGCCGACGACTTCCACGGCTGCGTATTCTATGAGCAGTTCGCGGACGTGGACCGCTCGCAAGCGTTCGCCGACGAACTGGTGGCGCTGGCGCTGGCGCAATCCGGCACACTGCCGCGCGCGGAACCGATCGACGCCGCGGCGGCGCGCGAACGCTCGCAGACCTATATCGGCGCGGCGATGCGGCGCTACGGCATCGCCGACGTCAACCTGGTCAAGCCCGGCATCGGCGAAGCCACGCGCGTGCTGCTGCGCCGCGTGCCGCGCCTGGTCGTGCTGCGCGACCCTGGCGCCACCGAAGTGGCGCACCTGGCCGTGCTGGCCGAAGAAAAACGGGTGCCGGTCGAGATCGACCCGCACCTGCCCTATCATGCAGCATCCCTGATCAGGAGTGCATCGGATGGCTAAATCACTGGGCGCGTCGTTGTACGTGCCGGCCAATCACAAGAACCTGACCGCGATCGCCAACGGCGACCGCCTGCCGCACGCGCGCTCGCTGATCTTCTGCACCGAGGATGCGATCGCCGACCGGGAACTGTCCTGGTCGCTGTTCAACCTGTCGGTGGTGCTGGCGAACATGCGCCTGGACGTGGCGGCCGACCGCTTCGTGCGTGTGCGCAATCCCGAAGTGCTGGCGCGCGTGCTGGCCATGCCGGGCGCCGAGAAGCTGACCGGCTTCGTGCTGCCCAAGATCACGCGCCACAACTTCGACAGCTATTTCAAGCTGGTGCGCCACACCGAACACGTCCTGATGCCGACGCTGGAGACGGCCGAGGCTTTCGACGACGGCGAGATGCAGGGCCTGCGCGCCGCGCTGGAAGCGCCCGGCGTGCGCCACCGCATCCTGGCGCTGCGCATCGGCGGCAACGACCTGCTGGCCCTGCTCGGCCTGCGCCGCCCGCGCGGCATGACCCTGTACCGCACGCCGCTCGGCCCGGTGATCTCGCGCCTGGTGACGACCTTCCGTCCCTACGGCTTCATGCTGACCGCGCCGGTGTTCGAATACCTCGACCTGCCCGAACTGCTGGACCAGGAAGTGATCGAAGACCTGGCCCACGGCATGGTCGGCAAGACCGCGATCCACCCGACCCAGATCGCGCCGATCGAGCAGCACTTCAAGGTGACGCCGCAAGACCTGGCGGTGGCGCGCGCCATCCTCGACGCCTCGAGCCCGGCGGTGTTCCGCATGGACGACGCGATGCAGGAAGTCGCCACCCACCGCGCCTGGGCCGAGCGCACCCTCGAACAATCGCGCCTGTTCGGCTCGCACGCGGCCGGACTGGACCACAAACCATTCCTGGAAGGAGAACCCTCATGACTACTCAGTTTGGACGCGGACAGAAGGGCAAGCTGACCGATCTCGGCGCCGGCCACGCCTTCGATGTCGACGTCGAGATCGCCGCCAACGGCGCGTCGGTCGATGTCTCCTGCTTCGGCCTGGACGCCAACGACAAGCTGTCGGACGACCGCTACATGGTGTTCTACAACCAGCTCGCCAGCCCCGAAGGCGCGGTGCGCCTCGACCTGGGCGGGGGACGCGCGCGCTTCGCCGTCAACCTCGATCAGTTGCCGGCCTCGATCGCGAAGCTCGTGTTCGTGGCCGCGATCGACGGCGCGGCCACCATGCGCACCCTGGGCGCCAGCTCCCTGTCGCTGGGCAGCGCCGTGCGCTTCCCGTGGTCGGGCGCCGATTTCGGCGACGAGAAGGCCCTGATCGTGGCCGAACTCTACCGCCGCGACGGTCTGTGGCGCTTCGGCGCCGTCGGCCAGGGTTTCAATGGCGGCCTGTCGGCGCTGCTGGCCAACTTCGGCGGGACCGAGGCGGGTTCGCCGGCGCCGGCCGCGCCGGCACCGGCACCGGCACCCAAGCCGGCGGTGTCGCTGTCCAAGGTCACGCTCGACAAGCGCGGCGACAAGGTCTCGCTCGACAAGCGCCCCGGCGGAGGCTACGGCCGCATCCACGTCAACCTGAACTGGAACCAGGCCGCCATCGCACCGCCGCCGGCCTCGCCGCCGCCGCCCTCCTCGGCCGCGCGCGGCGGCGGTTTCCTGGACCGCCTCACCAGCATGGCGGGCGACCTCGCGAACAAGGCCGGCGAGATGGCCAACAAGGCCGGCGCGGCGCGCAAGGGCCGCAGCGGCATCGACCTCGACCTGGGCTGCATGTACGAGCTGGCCGACGGCCGCCGCGGCCTGGTGCAGGCGCTGGGCAACACCTTCGGCGACTACGAGCGCGAACCCTTCATCCAGCTGGATGCCGACGACCGCACCGGCGCCGCCGCCAATGGCGAGAACCTGTTCATTAACGGCGAACGCTTCGACAAGATCAAGCGCGCCGTGATCTTCTCCTTCATCTACGAAGGCGCGGCCAACTGGGGCGTGACCAATGGCGTGGTGACGGTGACGGCGCCGGGCCAGGCGCCGGTCGAGGTGAGACTCGACGGCGGCGACCGCCAGATCATGTGCGCGATCGCGCTGATCGAGAACCGCGGCGGCAACCTCGTGATCACCAAGCTGGCCGAATACTTCCAGCAGCAGGGCATGACCAGCGCGCACGAGCTGATGGACCGGCACTACGGCTTCGGCATGCGCTGGAAGACGGGCAGCAAATAAGCGCTTGCTCGGACCAGGGCTGCTACCATTTGCAGCCCTGGTCGGTGATCGTCTCGATGGCGAGCGGGATCAACAGCAGTATGTTGGCTTCCGTGCCGCCGGCATACTTGGTCTGGCAATCGGGGCGTTTCGCCCTTTGCACCGCGCGCGACAGGTCGCTGTCGTCGCGGGAGCGCAGCGGCGCCAGCCCGACCGGCCCATACTCGCTATCCACCTGGCGCGCGACCGCGCGCAACGACTCCATAGCGATCTTTCCCGGCTGCGCCCTCGCTGCCGGCGCCTCGGCTGCGCGAGTTTCCTCAGTGGTCAGGACCGGCACGGTGACGAGCGCCGATTCGACGGGTACCGTTGCCGCTGGACATCGTGCTGGCGAGCGTGGCGCGACGGCCGGTGGTGGTTCGGCGGCAACGGTGGCAGGCATTGGCATCCTTGGCGCCGCGATGAAGGCGAGCTCGATGTAGTCGGCCGGCGCCGGTTCGGGACCGCACGAGGAACTCTACTGGTCGGATTCTTCTGGCCCTAATCGTGCATATTGGATGTTAAGTGTGATCGCCTCGCTGTAGCGGAGCACAAAAGAATCGCCATCGACGTCATAGAAGCGATTTTCAACAGTAGGTGTGTCATTTGCCGGGCGCGACTTGTCGGCTTCGATCGGTCGCCGGGCGACATTCTGGAGGACGAGACGGTCGAGCTGCCCTTCCGCATCGACATCAAACTCGTCGAGGACACCTACGTACAGTACAGCGTCCTTCCCTACCTCGACGATCGCCGATACAAAGATCAGGTCCGGTTCCTCTCCGGACTTGAAATCCGCCCCCGTAAGCAGGTAGTACCAGGGTGCCTGATGAAATCTGAATATCGGGCTGAGAAATGCATCAGCGCGGTCGAGGCGGCAGCGCGAGATGATGAAACGAATGATCTGCGGGACAGCGAATGAGGCGACGATGAGCGTTACGAAATATGTCGCAATCCAGTTGAATTGACTGCCAACAGCTTCGCTCGCTTGGGCCTGTGGTAATGGCGCCGAAGAGAGCAGCTGCATCAGTGTTACGGGGTCGAAGTCACGCTGGAATACGATATGCGACAGGCTCAACCAGAAGAGATGCAGAAGCGATGCCCACAGAATCCCTTCGGCAACGACTTGCCCGAAAGGTGAGAAATCCAGGGATGTGCGCTCTGCGCGCTTGAGATTGGTGCGGAAGACGAAGCCTGGGAGGAGCAGGAAAAAAACGATCAGCGCAGGCAACGCGACGTTCAAGAGAACGTGGCTTTATGCGGCCTTGGGTACGATAGTAACGCGAACTGACTGACCATCGTCACGGCGAATCTTGAACTCGCCTGCAGCAGCCTGACGTGCCGTTTGTGGGAGGCTTCGTTTGCTGGTCATGAACTGGCGCAACTGTTCCCGAGCTTGCGGATCAGCAAGGAGTTCAGACGCGAGCTGACTTTTCAGGGCTTTCATGTCTTGACTATGCCATAAGTGAAAAACGAATGCATCCGGCGATGCGTGTTCTTCGCATCAAAAAACAAGGCCGGTTCGCTAAGCGATACCGGCCCCATGTCCATCGGCGGAAGACTCCGCCAGATGAAAAAATATTACTGCAGCTTGATTTCGACGTCGACGCCAGCTGGCAGGTCCAGCTTCATCAGTGCGTCAACGGTCTTGTCGGTCGGGTCCACGATGTCCATCAGACGCTGGTGCGTACGGATTTCGAACTGGTCGCGCGAGGTCTTGTTCACGTGCGGGGAACGCAGCACGTCGAAACGCTGGATGCGGGTCGGCAGCGGGACTGGGCCCTTGACGACGGCGCCGGTGCGCTTGGCGGTGTCGACGATTTCCAGTGCGGACTGGTCGATCAGCTTGTAGTCGAACGCTTTCAGGCGGATACGGATTTTCTGGTTTGGAGCGGACATGCTAATTCCTTTAAAAGAACGTTCCGGCTTGCTGCCGGCAATGTGGTAAAGGTACTTCGGTACTGCTCAAGAGGCGGGAGTATATCATCGTTCCCGCTCAAACAGATGGGGACAGACCAAAAAGTCTGTCCCCATCGTTGTGCCGGCAAGACGCCCGAAGGCGTCCTACCTGCGATCAATGGCCTGATGAATTAGGCGATGATCTTGGCAACCACGCCGGCGCCGACGGTACGGCCGCCTTCGCGGATTGCGAAGCGCAGACCTTCTTCCATCGCGATCGGAGCGATCAGCTTGACGGTGATCGAGACGTTGTCGCCTGGCATGACCATTTCTTTGTCTGCTGGCAGTTCGATCGAACCGGTCACGTCAGTCGTACGGAAGTAGAACTGAGGACGATAGTTGTTGAAGAACGGGGTGTGACGGCCGCCTTCGTCTTTCGACAGGACGTAGATCTCACCGGTGAAGTTGCTGTGCGGCTTGATCGAGCCTGGCTTCGCCAGAACTTGACCACGTTGCACGTCTTCACGCTTGGTGCCGCGCAGCAGCAGGCCGACGTTGTCGCCAGCTTGACCCTGGTCCAGCAGCTTGCGGAACATTTCCACGCCGGTGCAGGTGGTCTTGACGGTGTCGATGATGCCGACGATTTCGATTTCTTCGCCGACTTTGATCACGCCGCGCTCGACACGACCGGTCACGACGGTGCCGCGGCCCGAGATCGAGAACACGTCTTCGACTGGCATCAGGAAGGCGCCGTCAACGGCACGTTCCGGGGTTGGGATGTAGGTGTCCAGGGCTTCTGCCAGGCGGGTGATGCACTCTTCGCCCATTTCGCCTGGCTGGCCTTCCAGCGCCATACGTGCCGAACCCTTGATGATTGGCAGGTCGTCGCCTGGGAACTCGTACTTCGACAGGAGTTCGCGGACTTCCATTTCGACCAGTTCCAGCAGTTCTGCGTCGTCGACCAGGTCGCACTTGTTCAGGAACACGATGATGTATGGAACGCCAACCTGACGCGCCAGCAGGATGTGCTCGCGGGTCTGTGGCATTGGGCCGTCGGCGGCCGAGCACACCAGGATCGCGCCGTCCATCTGCGCAGCACCGGTAATCATGTTCTTGATGTAGTCGGCGTGGCCTGGGCAGTCAACGTGAGCGTAGTGACGGTTTTCGGTTTCGTACTCGACGTGCGCGGTGTTGATGGTAATGCCGCGTGCTTTTTCTTCCGGAGCCGCGTCGATCTGGTCGTAGGCCTTGGCTTCGCCGCCGAATTTCTTCGACAGGACGGTAGCGATTGCAGCCGTCAGGGTGGTTTTGCCGTGGTCAACGTGACCGATGGTGCCGACGTTGACGTGCGGCTTGGTCCGTTCGAATTTACCTTTTGCCATTTCCTAATTCCTTTAAGAGAAACGATATATTTGTTTAACTGGAGGGATGGGACGTCCCATCCCTCCATTATCTATTACTTGGACTTCGCGGTGACGATGGCGTCAATCACGTGCTTCGGAGCTTCCGAATAGTGCTTGAATTCCATCGTGTAGGTCGCGCGGCCCTGGGTCGCCGAACGCAGCGAGGTCGAGTAACCGAACATTTCCGACAGCGGAACTTCGGCCTTGATGATCTTGCCGCCGCCGCCCGGGATTTCGTCCATGCCCTGGACCATACCGCGACGCGACGACAGGTCACCCATCACCGAGCCAGCGTAGTCTTCAGGCGTTTCCACTTCCACGGCCATCATCGGCTCGAGGATGACCGGATTCGCTTTACGGCAGCCGTCCTTGAACGCCATCGAGCCCGCCATGCGGAACGCGTTTTCGTTCGAGTC
Organism: Massilia oculi; assembly: GCF_003143515.1. Lineage (NCBI taxonomy): Bacteria > Pseudomonadati > Pseudomonadota > Betaproteobacteria > Burkholderiales > Oxalobacteraceae > Massilia > Massilia oculi. The sequence goes on from NZ_CP029343.1 coordinate 2,584,383, forward strand.
GACGTCGTGGTACGAACCGAAGGTCAGGGTGACTTTGACGTCGACCACTGGGTAACCAGCCAGCACGCCGGTGGTCAGGGTTTCGCGCACACCTTTTTCGACTGCAGGGATGTATTCGCGTGGAACCACACCGCCCTTGATCGCGTCGACGAACTCGAAGCCTTTACCTGGCTCTTGCGGCTCGATCGACAGGACTGCGTGACCGTACTGACCACGACCGCCCGACTGCTTGACGAACTTGCCTTCGACGTCGGTGACTGCCTTGCGGATGGTTTCGCGGTATGCAACCTGTGGCTTGCCGACGGTTGCTTCCACGTTGAACTCACGCTTCATGCGGTCAACGATAATTTCCAGGTGCAGCTCGCCCATACCACCGATGATGGTCTGGCCCGATTCTTCGTCGGTACGCACGCGGAACGATGGATCTTCTTGTGCCAGGCGGTTCAGCGCCAGGCCCATTTTTTCCTGGTCGGCCTTGGTTTTCGGCTCGACTGCCTGTTGAATCACAGGCTCAGGGAAGACCATCTTTTCCAGGGTGATGACAGCCGAAGGATCGCACAGGGTTTCGCCCGTGGTCGCTTCTTTCAGGCCGACCGCAGCGGCGATGTCGCCGGCGCGCACTTCCTTGATTTCTTCGCGCTGGTTGGCGTGCATCTGCAGAATACGACCCAGGCGTTCTTTCTTGCCCTTGACCGGGTTGTAGACGGTGTCGCCCGAATTGACCATGCCCGAGTAGACGCGGAAGAAGATCAGCTGGCCCACGAACGGGTCGGTCATGATCTTGAATGCCAGCGCCGAGAACTTCTCGTTGTCGTCAGCCTTACGGGTGACCGGCTGGTCGTCTTCATCGGTACCGGCGACTGGTGGGATGTCCACTGGCGACGGCAGGTATTCGATGACGGCGTCCAGCATTGCCTGCACACCCTTGTTCTTGAACGCGGTACCGCACATCATCGGAACGATTTCCGAAGCGATGGTGCGCTGGCGCAGGGCAGCCTTGATCTCGGCTTCCGACAGATCGCCTTCTTCCAGGTACTTGTTCATCAGCTCTTCGCTGGCTTCAGCAGCGGTCTCGACCAGCTTCTCGCGCCATTCGTTGGCTTGATCGACCAGTTCCGCAGGGATGTCGCGGTAGTCGAACTTCATGCCTTGCGAAGCGTCGTCCCAGATGATTGCTTTCATCTTGACCAGGTCGACCACGCCCAGGAAGTTCTCTTCCGCGCCGATCGGGATCTGCAGAGGGATCGGGTTCGCCTTCAGGCGAGCGCGCATCTGCTCGTAGACCTTGAAGAAGTTCGCGCCGGTACGGTCCATCTTGTTGACGAAAGCCAGACGTGGAACTTTGTACTTGTTAGCCTGACGCCACACGGTTTCCGACTGTGGCTGCACGCCGCCGACTGCGCAGTAAACCATGCAGGCGCCGTCGAGCACGCGCATCGAGCGTTCGACTTCAATGGTGAAGTCAACGTGGCCCGGGGTGTCGATGATGTTGATGTGGTGAGGCTCGAAGTTACCGGCCATACCTTTCCAGAAGCAGGTCGTCGCTGCCGAGGTAATGGTAATGCCGCGCTCTTGCTCCTGCTCCATCCAGTCCATCGTCGCTGCGCCATCGTGCACTTCGCCGATCTTGTGGTTGACGCCCGTGTAGAACAGGACGCGTTCGGTGGTGGTGGTTTTACCAGCATCGATGTGAGCCGAAATACCGATATTGCGGTAGCGCTCGATGGGGGTCTTGCGTGCCATAATTTTTCCTAAATCTTTGAATGGACAAAACCGAGCAACATCTTGACGATCAAAATGAGCTCGGCCTGAACAACAGATACTGCAGCGACACTAGATTGGGGCAAAAAGCCCCAAGCCAAGTCCTGATGCTTAGAAGCGGAAGTGCGAGAACGCCTTGTTCGCTTCTGCCATGCGGTGCACTTCGTCACGACGCTTCATCGCGCCGCCGCGGCCTTCAGCCGCTTCCATCAGTTCACCACCCAGACGTTGCGGCATGGATTTTTCGCTGCGCTTGTTTGCGGCTTCGCGCAACCAACGCATGGACAGCGCCATACGACGAACCGGACGAACTTCCACTGGCACCTGGTAGTTGGCGCCACCGACACGGCGGGATTTGACTTCCACCAGCGGCTTGGCGTTGTTGATCGCGGTCGTGAACACTTCCAGCGGGTCTTTGCCCGACTTGGATTGAATGTGTTCGAATGCACCGTAGATGATGTTTTCTGCAACCGACTTCTTGCCGGACAGCATCAGAACGTTGACGAATTTGGCGACATCGGTGTTGCCGAATTTTGGATCCGGCAGGATTTCGCGCTTGGGTACTTCACGACGACGTGGCATTTCAATTCCTTCCTGTCTTCAGTTGAGTGTGGTGACCACACTCGCGAAAGGCCCTCATGACCCTTCACTTACTCGGCCTCGCGGCCGGCTCAACTTATCTAATTAATGTGACGTGTCTGTGACACGCACCTCGAAGATTACTTCTTCGCAGCCTTGGCACGCTTGGCGCCGTACTTCGAGCGCGCTTGCTTACGGTCTTTGACGCCCTGGGTATCCAGTGCACCGCGAACCATGTGGTAACGCACACCTGGCAAGTCTTTCACACGACCGCCGCGCAGCAGCACGACACTGTGTTCTTGCAGGTTGTGGCCTTCACCGCCGATGTACGAAATGACTTCGAAACCGTTGGTCAGACGCACTTTGGCGACTTTACGAAGTGCCGAGTTTGGCTTCTTCGGGGTGGTGGTGTACACACGGGTGCACACGCCACGTTTTTGCGGGCAGTTTTCCAGTGCCGGCGACTTGCTCTTCACAACCGCGGCTTCACGCGGCTTGCGAATCAATTGATTGATGGTTGGCATCGTTCCTAATCCAACTAAATTGCTGCTACGTTGACGACCCGGGACGGCAAACAGGCTGGCCCGGGGACTAAAACCTAGTCCCGTAAGAACTGACAGCGGAGGCGACGATAGCCACTCGACAAAAGGAGCGGCTGCGAATGCGTATACGATGTGCAGAATAAAAACGAGAACTCGCGAATATACGCTGAATGTGACGGTGGGTCAACCAGTTTGCCGCCTCGTCAAGGCCAGAAGGGCTCATGGGCCGGTAAACCGTGGTGAATGTGGCATCACCGCGACAACCAGCCGGGGCATACCCCATGTATACCTACGCCGCCGCCAGTGCCTCGGCATCAAGGCCTGCCGGCATCCGCATCGGCGTGGCCGGATCGGTCACCGCGCGCCACACGGCTTGCGCGACATCCTGGGCATGGGTGACCGGCCCCGGCACGCGCGCATTGGCCACCACGGCGTCCAGCAAGGGCGCGTAGGCGTCCGGCATCGCGCCGCCCATGCGCTCGCGTGCGTTGGCGCCGAACTGCGTTTCCGGCGAGCGCCCCGGCAGCACCAGGCGCAGGCGGATCCCGAGCGGTTCGAGCTCGAGCGCCAGCGATTCGGTGAAGGCGTTCACGGCCGCCTTGCTGGCGGTATAGACCGACAGCAGCGGCAGCGACTTGAGCGTGACCGACGAGGTGACGTTGACGATCACGCCCTCGCCCCTGGCGCGCAACGCCGGCAGCACGGCGTGCGTCAGCGCGATCGTGCCGAGCGTATTGGTCTCGAACACGCTGCGCGCGGTGGCGACCGGGATGCCTTCCAGCGGGTACAGCACGCCGATGCCGGCGTTGTTGACCAGCGCATCGATGGGACCGGCGGCGTCGAGCGCGGCCCGGATGCTGGCGTCGTCCGTGACGTCGAGCGCCAGCACGCGCAGCCGTTCGGACGGCGGCAGGACGCTGGCGCCGGGGTTGCGCATGGTGGCCACGACGTTCCAGTCGCGCTCGAGGAAATGGCGGGCGATCTCGAGGCCGAAGCCGGACGAGCAGCCGGTGATCAGGACGGTTTTCATGGTGAACTCCTGTGAATGGTTGCGGTGGCAGTACGATATGCGCGCCCGCCAGGACGCGCTACAATCGACAGTCCACAATTCATTTGCGAGAGTCCGGAGATGACCGATCCATTGGCCGAGGTGGTCGACCTGCTGCAGCCCGGCGTGCGCATGACCAAGGTGGTCGGCGGCGCCGGACGCTGGGGCGTGCGGCGCGCCGAGACCGGCCAGCCGTCGTACTGCATCGTGCTCGAAGGCCGCTGCCGGCTGGCCATCGAAGACAGCCCCGAGCTGCTGCTCGTGCCGGGCGACTTCGTGCTCATCCCCGCGACCTGGAATTTCACGATGTCGAGCATGCAGGCGCCCGATCCGCAGGCCTTCGACCGGATGCCGGTGATGCTGCGACCGGGAGAATTCCGGCTCGGCGACCCCGATGGCCCGCCGGACGGCCGCTACATCATCGGCCACTGCGTATTCGCTTCGCCCGATGCGGCGCTGCTGGTGTCATTGTTGCCGCGCTATGTGCACGTGCGCGGCGAGCCGCGCCTGGCCATGCTGGCGCAGCTGGTGGGCGACGAGTCGCGCGAGCAGCGCCCGGCGCGCGCGAGCGTGATGACGCGCCTGCTCGAGGTGCTGCTGATCGAGGCGCTGCGTTCGACTGGCGACAGCGCGGCCTCGACTGGACTGGTGCGCGGGATGGCGGATGCGCGCCTGGCCGCGGCGCTGCGCCGGATGCACGAATCGCCGGCGCGCGCCTGGACCATGGCCGAGCTGGCGCAGGAGGCGGCGCTGTCGCGCTCCGCCTTCTTCGAGCGCTTCAGCCGCGCGGTGGGCAAGGCGCCGATGGAATACCTGCTGGGCTGGCGCATGGCGCTGGCGAGCGACGCGCTGCGGCGCGGCACCTCCAGCATCGCCGAGGTGGCGGAACAGGTCGGATACAGCTCGGCGAGCACCTTCAGCGTCGCTTTTGCCCGCCACGTCGGCATGCCGCCGGCCAGGTATGCGCGCGAAGCGGCGCTTGCGGCTTAGGTGTTGCGCGCGATCTCGACGAAGGCTTCCAGGTAGGCCGTTCCCGCATCGACTTCGCGCGTGCCCAGGAAGATCTGCTTGAACACGCCCTCTTCTCCCAGCCGCACCGGCGTCACCGCCATCCTCCCCGCGTATTCCTCCACCAGCCAGCGCGGCAGCGCCGCCACGCCGCGGCCGCTGGCCACCATCTGCAGCATGATGTCGGTGGTCTCGATCGTCTTGCGCTGGCGCGGCGCGCAACCCGCCGGCAGGAAGAACTGGTTATAGATGTCGAGCCGCTCGAGGTCGACCGGATAGGTGATCAACACGTCGTCGGGCAAAGCGGCCGGCTCGGCGTGGGTACGCCCGGCCAGCGGATGGCTGCTGCCCACCACCAGCACCTGCTCGTAGTCGAACACCGGCACGAAGCGCAGCCCCGGCTTGAACAGCGGGTCGGGCGTGACCAGCAGGTCGATCTCGTAGCCGTGCAGGGCCTTCAGGCCGCCGAACTGGAAGCGCTGCTTGACGTCGACGTCGACCTCGGGCCACGCGGCCAGGTAAGGATCCACCACTTTCAACAGCCACTGGTAGCAGGGATGGCACTCCATCCCGATGCGCAGGGTGCCGCGCTCGCCGCGCGCGTATTCATGCATCAGGCGCTCGGCATGCTCGAGCTGCGGCAGCACCCTTTCGGCGAGCGCCAATAGAGAGCGCCCGGCCTGGGTCAGGCGCAACGAGCGGCCCTCGCGCGTCCAGACCGGCGTGCCGAGCTGCTGCTCGAGCTTCTTCACCGTGTGGCTCAGGGCCGACTGCGTCAGGCACAGCACGTCGGCGGCGGCGGTCAGCGAGCCGCGCCGGTCGACCTCGCGGATCAGGGACAGGTGGATGCGTTCGATCATGTCACATGAACAGAATTAATGGATGGATGAAATCATACCAATTTTATTCATGGATGGAGCGGCCTATGATGAACTCATCCATTCTTATCAGGCTGACTTCATCATGACGACTACCCACACCCTCGGCTTTCCGCGCATCGGCGCGCGCCGCGAACTGAAATTCGCCCTCGAACGCTTCTGGAAGGGCGAAGCCACGGCCCAGGAGCTCGGCGCCCAGGCCGCGGGGCTGCGCCAGCGCCACTGGCAACAGCAGGCCAGGCTCGACTTCGCCCCGGTCGGCGATTTTTCACTCTATGACCAGGTGCTGGACATGAGCTTCACCCTCGGGAACGTGCCGGAACGCGCTCATAGCCACCATGGCGATGCGCTCGATGCTTATTTCCGCGTCGCGCGCGGCCGCAGCCAGGGCGACCACGACCATGCCTGCGGCGGCGTCCATGCCGGCGAGATGACCAAGTGGTTCGACACCAACTACCACTACATCGTCCCTGAATTCGGCGCCGACACCAGTTTCAGGCTCGACACCGCGCGCCTCGACGAACAACTGGCCCAGGCGCGCACGCTGGGGGTGAAGGCCAAGCCGGTCATCATCGGGCCGCTCACCTATCTCTGGCTGGGCAAGGCCAAGGACGGCAGCGACCGGCTCGACCTGCTGCCCCGCCTGCTGCCGGTGTATGCCGAGCTGCTGGCCTGGTTCGTCACGCAGGGCATCGAATGGGTGCAGGTCGACGAGCCGGCGCTGGTCACCGAACTCGATGCGCGCTGGCAGGCCGCCTATGCGAGCGCCTACGACACGCTGCAACACGGCGGCGTGAAACTGCTGCTGGCGACCTATTTCGGCCGCCTGGAGGACAACCTGGCGCTGGCCTGCGCGCTGCCGGTCGACGGCCTGCACCTGGATGCGATCAATGCCCGCGCCGAGATCGCGCCGGTCATCGACGCCCTGGGCCAGGACAAGGTGCTGTCGCTGGGCGTGATCGACGGCCGCAACATCTGGAAGACCGACCTGCACGCCACGTTGGAATGGCTCGAGCCGGTGCAGCGCCAGTTGGGCCAGCGCCTGTGGATCGCGCCATCGTGCTCGCTGCTGCACGTGCCGGTCGACCTGCAGAACGAGACCGCGTTTGACCCCGAGATCCGCTCCTGGCTGGCGTTCGCCGTGCAGAAGCTGGAAGAATTGCGCATCCTGGCCCATGCGCTCGACCATGGCCGCTCGCAGGTGCAGCTCGAACTGGTGGAAAACGCCGCCGCGATCGACCGCCGGCGCGCCTCGAAACGCGTGTCGAACCCGGAAGTGGCGCAGGCCCTGGCCGCGATCACGCCCGAGCTGGGCCAGCGCGCCAGCAGCCACGCCGAACGCAGCCTGAAGCAGGCCGCCCTGCTCCAGCTGCCGAGCTTCCCGACTACCACCATCGGCTCCTTCCCGCAGACGGCGGCGATCCGCCAGGCGCGCAATGCCCATAAAAAGGGCGAACTGGATGCGGCGGCATACGAAGAAGCGATGCGCGGCGAGATCGCGCGCTGCGTGCGCGAGCAGGAAGCGCTGGGGCTGGACGTGTTCGTGCACGGCGAGGCCGAACGCAACGACATGGTCGAATACTTCGGCGAACAACTCGACGGCTATGCCTTCAGTCAGAACGGCTGGGTGCAATCCTATGGTTCGCGCTGCGTGAAGCCGCCGATCCTGTTCGGCGACGTGCGCCGGCCGCAGGCGATGACGGTCAAGTGGACCACCTATGCGCAATCGCTGACCGACAAACCGATGAAGGGCATGCTGACCGGCCCGGTGACGATCCTGAACTGGTCGTTCGTGCGCGACGACCAGCCGAGGTCAGTGAGCTGCCGCCAGCTGGCGCTGGCCATCCGCGAGGAGGTGCTGGACCTGGAGCGCGCCGGCGTGCGCGTGATCCAGATCGACGAGGCAGCCCTGCGCGAAGGCTTGCCGCTGCGCCGTGCGGAGTGGAAGGACTATTTGGACTGGGCGGTCGAATCGTTCCGCATCACGGCCAACGGCGTGGCGGACGAGACCCAGATCCACACCCATATGTGCTATTCGGAGTTCAACGACATCATCGCCGCGATCGCCGCCATGGATGCCGACGTGATCACGATCGAGACCTCGCGCTCGGATATGGAACTGCTGGACGCCTTCGACGACTTCCAGTATCCGAACGAGATCGGGCCGGGCGTCTACGACATCCATTCGCCGAACATCCCGAGCCAGGACCACATCGTGGACCTGATGCGCAAGGCCGCCACCCGCATCCCGGCCGAGCGCCTGTGGATCAATCCGGACTGCGGCCTCAAGACCCGCAACTGGGAAGAAGTGCTGCCGGCGCTGCGCAATATGGTGGCGGCGGCGCACACCTTGCGCGCCGCCTGACCCGCTTAATCGGCCTTTTTCAGGAAGTCGCCGACCGCCTTCACCAGCAGCGGCGACACCGGCAGCGACGGGTCGCTGTAGGCCGCGGCCTGCAGCGCCGGGTCGGCCCGCACGTGCTTGAAGATATGGTTCATGCCCGGGATGATTGCCAGGGTCGCATCCGGCTTGGCGCGGTACAGGGCGTTGGCCTGGGCGACTTCCACCTGGATGTCGGTATTGCCCTGGACGATCAGCACCGGCATGGTCAAGGCGGCGATGCGCTGCGCGGGCACGTACTTGAACCACGAGATCATGTAGGGCTGGACGCTCGGGCGGTAGAGGGTGTTCAGGGCCGGCGGCACGTCGTCGACGGTGGTCCCACTTTCGAGCGCCGTCAGGATGCGTTCGCTTTCCTTGTTCAATTCCGGCGGCAGCTTGCCGGCCAGCTGCTTGCGCAGGACGGTGGACGGACCATCGGCGATCCCGGCGATCGAGACGAAGGCCGCGGCGCCGCCCTGCTGCGCCGCCAGCATGCCGATCAGGGAGCCTTCGCTGTGGCCGATCACGGCCACCGAACCGAAGCGCGGGTCGGCCTTCAGCCTGGCGATCCAGGCCGCGGCGTCTTCCACATAGTTCTCGAAGCGCAGCTCGGATTCGGTCGGCCCGGCCGGCAGGCTGGCTGCCACGCCGCGCTTATCGTAGCGCAGCGAGGCGATGCCCTCCCCGGCCAGCGCCACGGCCAGCATCCTGAGGCTGTCGTTGCGGCCCGGTATCAGGGGATTGTTGCCATCGCGGTCGGTCGGGCCGGAACCGGCGATGATCAAGGCGACACGGGGCTTGCCCTCGAGGGCGGCCGGCAATTGCAGGGTGCCGGCGATGCGGCCGGTCGGCGTGTCGAGGTTGATGTGTTCTTCGCTCGTTTGTGCCGAGGCGATGCCGGCGGCCAGGAACAGCAGCAGGGTGGCAATGAAGCCGGTGGCGGACTTCATGCGCGCCCCGCGGTGATCGTCTTGGGCGACACCACCAGGACCGTCAGCCAGCCCAGGAAGGCAAAGCAGCGCTGCAAACCCATGAAACACAGGAACCAGACGGCCCACTGCGCGGCCCCGTATTCGAAGGGCGGGAGCCCGGCCGCGTGCAGCAACAGGATCGTCGACATCACCGTGAGCATGCTCACGGGCAGGGAAAACCACCACTTCTTTTCAAGCTCGGACATAGCATTCCTCTTTCAATATCATTCACGCCGCGACAGGCAGGCCGCGCTGCGCCAGGCAGAAGCCCTGGATCCGTTCCAGCACTGCCTCGGCTTCATGCTGGTCCAGCCCCGCCCCGAAATGGTAGCGATGGGTCGCGGTCTCGATCTCGATCCGGCCATGGCCGAAACCGAGGGCGTCCCATTTTGCCTCGGGCGTCCAGGCTTCCGGCGCCGGCAGCAGCCGCACCGCGCGGATCTCATCGGGCCGGAAGGCCAGCTCGATCGGCGGCAGCTCGCCCGCCTGGGCGATGTACAGCTCATCGCGGAACACGAAGTTGCGATACAGCGCCCAGGCGGCCACGCTGACGATGGCCAGCGCGCAGGCGGTAAACATGATCACGCCGGCAGACAGGTCGCGTCGCGCGCCGCTCGCCAGGCCATAGGCCAGCAGGCAGACGAAGCAAAAGGACATGCACGCGGCAAAGCCACGCTTCTGGGTTGGACAGACGATATGCAGGACCAGGCTGGCGCTCATTCCTCTTCTTCGAAAACGCTCTTGGTTGTGAAAGATACCACTTCTCGAAGAATGGAAGATGCGCGAATTATCTCCAGCCTCTATATCCCTGGCTCCAGCGCACCCGTGAACCAGCCCAGTTCCCCGTCCAGCGCGGCCCGGATCGGTCCCGGCGTGAGGCCGGTCCAGCGCTTGAACGAGCGCCGGAAATTGGCGGCGTCATGAAAGCCCAGGTAGCGAGCGACTTCCTCGTTGTCGGCCCGCTCGACCTGGAACAGCCACAGCGCCACATGGGTGCGTACCCCGTCCAGCTCACCCTGGAAATGGGTGTGGTGGCGCAGCAGCTGGCGCTTGAAGGTCGCCGGGCTGACGCCGAAATCGGCCGCCGTGCGCTCCAGCGTCGGCGCCATGCGCACATTTTCCAGAAGGTAGTCGTAGAGCGCGGCCAGGATGCCCGGCGCGCGCGATTCTTCCTGCTCGGCCGCCTGCTGGGCCAGGCGCGCCGCCATCTCGCTGGCGCGCGGCCACGGCCGGTCGAGCCAGGCGGCGGGCAGCAGCATCGCGTCGAGCTGGCAACCGAAGCGCAACTCGGTGCCCAGGTGGACGTGGTGCTGTTCGACGTGGCGCGGCGCGCCGCGGTTGAAGCAGAAGCGCCACGGCAGGCGCTCGCCGCCCAACCAGCGGCACAGCGCCACCACCGCCGTCATGTGCATCTCGACCAGGGCCGGCCGGATGCCGGGCGCGCCATAGGCGTCGATCCAGTACAGCAGCGCCACGTCGCCCCAGGTCTCGAAGCGCGGCCGCAACAGCGGCGTCAGGCGCGCATGGAAACGGCACAGGGTCTGCAGCAGCGCGCGCAGGTTCGGCGCCTGCACCAGCGCGTGGCTCGCGGCGCCGTCGTGGCCGGGCAGCAGCAACTGGCCCAGCATGAAGCTGGTGTCGGCGCCGTCCAGGGTGCGCAGGGTGTTCGACAGCTGCTGCAGGTATTGCGCCGGCGCGACCAGTCCATCGGGACTCAGACCGGCCACCAGCCCCGTGTCACACAGCAGGTCGGCGTCGTCCGCATCGCGCGAGCGGCCGTATTCCAGCGCCAGCGCGGGCTGCTGCCGCGCCGGGATCGACGGTTCCCCGGCAGGTTGCCAGGCGATCACACGGCGTCCATCTGCCGGCACAAGGTGGCCAGCAGCGCATCCGGTGCGCCCTGGGTGGGCGCGCAGCCATGGCGCAGGGAGATCCGCACCCGTCCCTTGGGCGCATGGTGGCGCATCGAGGACACCATGCGGCACAGGTGCTGGGCGGCGTCGCGCGCGTCAGGCTCCGTCAGTCCCGGCATCAGCACCGCGAAGCGGTCGCCGGCATAGCGGCACAGCAGGTCTTCATTGCGCAGGTTCAGGAGCAGCATGTGCGCGACCGCCTGCAGCACGCGGTCGCCTTCCAGCTGGCCGTGTTCGCGGTTGATGCGGTGGAATTCGTCGATGTCGAACAGCACCAGCGCGCTGGCGCCATCGCCTTCATTACGACGGCTCTCCAGGCGCAGCTGCTCGCGCAGGTAGGCGGCGTCGGCCAGCTGGGTAATGCGGTCGAACGGGCGATGGTTGCGAAACAGCCGCTCGCGCTTGCGCATGTGATCGGACAGCGTGGCCTGCTCGAGCTTCCAGTAATACATGCCGACGGTAAGGATCAGCATCCCGAGCGGCAGGAGCGACTCCAGCGCGTTGTCCCACAGCGCCGCCTTGTCGATGTCGACCACCTCGTCCAGGCAATCGGCCCAGGAGCCGAGCATGATGCAGGCCAGGCCGCCGGCCAGCAGCCGCGTGACCAGCCCGTCCGGCCGGCTGGACAGCACGATCAGGCACCACAGCGCCGCCAGCAGCGAGGTGCCTCCCTCGCTCGCGATGTCGACCCAGTCCCATTCGGCCATCGGGATGGTGGTCCCGGTGCCGACGAACAGGAAGGCGAAGGCGCCGAGCAGCGCGCCGATCAGCAAGGCATGGCGGATCACGTTGGACATACGGGCAGGATTCAAGGGTGGATCGCCGGAACATAGCGCAGCCAGATGACCGCAGGATGACAGGATGGCAAACCGTCGCGTCGCGGCACAGGGTCCGAACGGCTCAACCGATCCGGCCACGCCCCATGCGCAGCCGTGCCCGCCGCAGGCCGCCCATGGCCGGCGCCGGGTCAATTCGGCTCATCCTGCGCCGCCAAGGGGTCCGTGACGCCTGATCGACCGGAAGTCGTCACCGTTTCGTCACATTCGGGAACCAGAATCCGCCCCACTCCAACTATTCCTTGCCCCCATGCGCTATCTCGCCCTCCCCGCCATCACTGCCAGCCTGCTGGCCGCTGCCGGCGTCCACGCTGCCCCTGCTCCGGCGCCGGCCGTCGAATCCAGCGTGGTCGTCACCGGCCAGCGCGCCAGCCTGGCGCGCGCCATCGCCGCCCAGGAACAGGCCGACAACATCGTCAGCGTCATCAGCAGCGACGACATCGGCCACCTGCCGGACAAGAATGCCGCCGAGGCGCTGGCGCGCGTGCCGGGGATCTCGGTCCAGCGCGACCAGGGCGAAGGCCGCTACGTGGTGGTGCGCGGCCTGGACGCCGACTACAACAGCGTGACCATCAATGGCGCCATGGTGCCCTCGCCGGAAGCGACGCGCCGCGCGGTGGCGCTGGACGTGCTGCCGGCCGGCCTGGTGCGCTCGCTGGAAGTGACCAAGTCGGCCACGCCCGACCAGGACGCCAGTTCGCTGGGCGGCACGGTCGAGGTCAAGACCCTGTCGGCCTTCGACCTGCCGGGCAAGCTGCTCAGCGTCGGCGTGGCCGCCAGCCACGACACCAATACCGACCAGAACAGCCCGAGCGCCAGCCTGCTGTGGGCCCAGCGCTTCATGGACGGCAAGCTGGGCATCGCCGCCGGCCTGTCGGGCGAGAAGCGCAAGTTCGGCTCGGACAACGTGGAAACGGGCGGCGATTGGGACGGCGATCGCCTGAAAGGCTTCGAGCTGCGCGACTACCTGCCCACGCGCGAACGCCGCGCCGGCGCCTTCAACCTCGACTACCGCCCGGACGCGGCCACCAGCTATGCCCTGCGCGGCTTCCTCAGCCGCTTCTCGGACGAAGAGTCGCGCGACCGCATGACCGTGGGCGACTTCGAGAACGACGACGAAAGCGTGGTCGAAGGCGAACTCGCTCCCGCCACCATCGAACGCCGCCTGCGCCAGCGCAAGTACACGCAAGAGATCCGCTCGCTCACCGGTTCGATGGACCGCCGCTTCGGCGACGCCTGGAAGATGCGGCTGGAGGCCGCCACCAGCCGCGCCACCGACAAGACCCCGAACGCGATCAGCGACGCGCGCTTCACCAACGTCGAGAGCTTCGAGGGCGTCGGCTTCACCAACACCCGCGCCCCGCACCTGATCGCCCCGGCCGGCGTGGCCGACGCGGCAAACTACGAACTCGATTCGTTCGCGATCGAGCGCGCCTATGCCAAGGACACCAGCCACCAGCTGCGCCTCGACCTGCAGCGCGAATTCGATGCCGGCGACTGGAGCGGCGCGTTCAAGTTCGGCGCCAAGGCCACCCGCCGCGACAAGCGCACCGACACCGACGCCTGGGAATTCGGCAGCGACGATCCCGGCGATGGCGACTACTGGGGCGCCGGCCCGACCTCGATGACGGCCTTCGTCAATGGCAAGCGCCTCGACTACCCGTTCGGCAACCTCGGTTACGCGATCGACCCGAACCTGGTCCGTGCCCGCCTGGCCGGCCTGAACCGCGATGGCGCCCGCGCCATCGTCGACTCGGCGCTGGACGACTTCAAGCTGCAGGAAGACATCGACGCCGCCTACGTGCAGGCCAGCCTGCGCAGCGGCGCCTGGACGCTGCTGGCCGGCGTGCGCGCCGAGCGCACCCGCTTCAAGGCCGACGGCTCGCAGGTGACGGACGAAGAAGAGATCACGCCGCGCAACGCTTCGCGCTCCTATACCAACTGGTTGCCGGGCATGCACCTGCGCTACGACCTCGACCAGCACACCAGCCTGCGCGCGGCATGGAGCAACTCGGTGGTGCGCGCCAACTTCGCCCAGCTGGCGCCGGGCGTCAGCCTGGATGGCGACGACGAAGCCACCATCGGCAATCCGGACCTGGATCCGCTGCGCTCGCACAACCTGGACCTCGGCATCGAGCGCACCATCGGCGGCGACGGCGTGGTGTCGGCCTATGTGTTCACCAAGGCTATCCGCGACTTCACCTACGCCACCGACCTGGCCGGCCGCGGCGACTGGGCCGACTTCTCCAGCGCGATCTCGTACAAGAACGGCGAAAAGGCCCGCGTGCGCGGCATCGAACTGGCCTGGCAGCAGCCGCTGCGCATGCTGCCGGCGCCGTTCAACGGCCTGCTGATCGGCATCAACGGCGCCATCACCCATTCGCGCGCCGACATCGACAGCGCCGACGGCGACGGTGGGATCGGCGCGCGCGCGATCCGCATGCCGGGCCAGTCAAACCGCATCGGCAACCTGATGGTCGGCTACGAGTCCGGTCCGTTCAGCGCCCGCCTGGCGATGAACTACAAGTCGCCCTACCTGCTCGAACTGGGCGAGGACGTGCTCGACGCGCGCCAGGACCGCTACGTCGACACCCAGAAGCAGCTGGACCTCTCGATGTCGCTCAAGCTCGACAAGCGCTGGCAGCTGACCTTCGACGCCAGCAACCTGAACAACGAAAAATACTACGTCTACATGGGCGACAAGTCCCGCAACGCGCAACATGAACAATATGGCCGCACCTTCAAGATCGGCCTGAAAGCGAGCATCTTCTAATGAAAAAAATCGTTTCCCTGGTTCTCCTCGCCACCCTGCACGCGGCGGCCGCCGCCGCGCCGCAAGTGCCGGCTTCGCTGGCCAAGACCGAAGCCCTGGCCGCGCTGCCGGGCGGCGCCTGGCTGGCGCTCGACAAGAAGGCCCTGCGCCTGGTCGGCGCCGACGGCAGCGAACGCGCCAGCCTGGCGGTGCGCGCCGAGCAGCTCGACCTGCGCCCGGTCGAAGGCGGCGTGCTGGCGATCGTCATGGATTCCAACACCGAGCGCGTGCAGCCGGTGCGGGTCGACCTCGCGGCCGGCGCCCTGAAAGCCTTGCCGCCGATGCCGGAAGCCGGCTTCGGCCTGGAAGCGGCCTGCATGTACCGCGACGCCCAAGGCCTGGACCATGTATTCATGGTGGGACCGGACGGCCAGGCGCAGCAGTGGCTGCTGGGCGGCGAAGGGCAAGGCGGCTATCGCCTGGTGCGCCGCCTGGCGCTGCCGACCGCGGTCACCCATTGCCGCGTCGACGATGCCCACGCCACGCTGTTCGTGGCCGAGGAAGGCATGGGCCTGTGGGCCTATGGCGCCGATGCCGAAGGTCCGTCGGCGCGCGTGCCGGTGGCGCTGCGCGCGCCCTACGGCAAGCTGGCCGGCGAGATCGAGGGCCTGGCCGTGCTGCCGGGCGGCGTCGCCGCCCTGGACGACAAAGGCGACCTGCTGAGCTGGCGCCGCGCCGGCGCGGCCTGGACCGCGCTGCCGGCACGCGCGCTGGGCGGCAAGCAGCTGGTGGCGCTGGGCGGCGCCTCGCTGCTGGTGCAGACGAAAAAGGGCTGGCAGGCGCCGGCGCTGGCGTGGAAGGCCGGCACCGCACCGCCGCGCGCGCTGCCGATCGTGATGCCGCGCATGCAGACCGCGCCGGTGGCGCAACTGGGCGACGCCGCCGACGATCCGGCGATCTGGGTCAACCCGAAGGATGCGAGCCAGTCGCGCATCCTCGGCACCAACAAGAAGCAGGGCATGCTGGTGTACGACCTGCAGGGCAAGGAAACCCAGTTCCTGCCGGCGGGCCGTCTGAACAACGTCGACGTGCGCCAGGACCTGCGCTTCGGCGGCGAGCGCTTCGACCTGGCCCTGGCCACCCAGCGCGACGAGAATGCGATGGTGCTGTTCACGATCGACGCCAGGGGCATGCTGGCGGAAGCGGCGCGCCTGCCGACCGGATTGAACGACATCTACGGCACCTGCACCTACCGCACCGCCGAGGGCGGCCTGGATGCCTTCGTCAACGACAAGGACGGCCGCTACGAGCACTGGCAGATCACCCGCAGCGGCGGCAAGTTCGGCGCGAAGCTGGCGCGCCAGTTCAGGCTCGCCACGCAACCCGAAGGCTGCGTGGCGGACGACCGCAGCGGCCTCTTGTTCGTGGGCGAGGAAGACAAGGCGCTGTGGGTCACGTCGGCTAGGGCCGACCAGCCGGCCACGCTCAAGATGGTGATGCCGGTGGGCGAATGGCTGCACGACGACATCGAAGGCATGGGCATCTACCACGGCAAAAAGCAGAGCTACCTGGTGGTGTCGAGCCAGGGCAACAGCAGCTACGTGGTGTTCGACGCGGCGCCGCCGTTCAAGGTGCGCGGCGCGTTCCGGATCGGCATGGATCCGGTGGCCGGCATCGACGGCGCGTCCGAGACCGACGGCCTGGAAGTGAGCTCGGCCAACTTCGGCGGCCCGTACGCGCGCGGCATGCTGGTGGTGCACGACGGCTTCAAGCGCATGCCGGACGGTGCCCAGAACTACAAGGCGGTGGCCTGGGACGACGTCTCCAAGGCCTTGAAGCTGGAACAGTGAGACGGTTCGGGTTCCACGAGGTGGCTGCTCAACCAGCGCGCCACTTCGGCCGCCCGCTCTTCGATCTCCGATCCGAACCCCTGGCTCGCCAGCAGCGCGATGCCGTTCGGATTGCGTAGCACGCCCGGCGCCAGCACCGGCTGGCCGCTGGCGGTGTCGATGAAGAATGACGCGAACCGTTCGCGCAGCAGCGGCGCCAGCACCAGGTTGTGCGAGGACACCAGCACCAGGTCGCGCCCGGCCAGCTGTTCCAGCACGGCGCAGGCGGCCGACACCGATTCCAGGTGGTTGGTGCCGCGGAAGACTTCATCGATCAGGCAGATGCCCGGCGGCTGGCCGGCGGCATCCAGCAATTCCTTCGCCCGCCGCAGTTCCGCCATGTACAGGCTCTCGCCGCCCAGCAGGGAATCCTCGTTCTGCATGCTGGCGCGCACCGGCAGCGCCGGCAGGCAGGCCCGCGTGGCGTAGCAGAAGCCGAACGCGCGCGCCGCGATCGCGTTCAGGCCCACCATGCGCAGGAAGGTGCTCTTGCCCGAGGCGTTCTGGCCCGAGACGAAGGCGCCCTTTCCTTCCAGCGCCACCGACAGGGCGACCGGCTGCGTCATCAGGGGATGGATGCCGCCATCCAGCACCAGCGTGCGCGCATCGCCGCGCTCGGCCCAGCACCAGCGCTCCCTCGACGCCAGGTGGCGCGCCAGCGCCACGTCGCCCTCGAGGTTGGCGCAAGCGAGGTAGCACTCGCGCAGCAAGTCACGCTCGGCGTGCACGGTGCGCAGCGTCTTGAAGTAGAAGGCCACGTTGGCCGCCGCGAACCAGTCGGCGTACTGGATCGCGCCCGGGATCATGCGCAGGCTCAGCGAGCGCGCCAGGCGCAGGTGCAGGCGCTCGGCTTTGAAGCGCATCTCCACGAAAGGCTCCAGCAGCGGCCCGCCCTGCCCACCCAGCAGGCTGGTCGCGCGCAGCAGCGCATGCAGCGCGCGGATGGTGGCGGCCCATTGCTCGAGCGGACGGTGAAGACGCATCTGCAGCGCCATCAGGGGAGCCAGCGCCGCCAGCGTCAGCATCCAGCCCAGCGGCAGGGTCGCCAGGGCGGCCAGCGACAACAGCAGCGCGAGCGGCAGCAGCCACAGCCAGCGCGGCCACCACGGGATGGCCGGGGCCGTATCCTGGAACAGCAGGCCGGCCACCTCGGCATCGGCATGGCGCAAGGTAGACAGGCTGGCGTCGATCGCATCCAGCCGCGCCGGGTCGTCCATCAGCGCCTGAAGGCGCGCGCGCTGCGCGATGCATGCCGCGTCGTCGATGCCGGCCCGCAGGCGCCGGTGCAGCACCTGGCGCGCAAAGATGCTGGCCCGGGGCGCCAATTTCTCTTCATACGATTCGAGCAGCAAGTCGCTCCAGGTCTGGTCGTCGATGCCGGCAATGCCATCGAGGCGGTACAGGCGCTCGACTTCGTCCGGGATGAAGAAATGGCGCGGCGGCGGAGCGGGTGGGGCGAGCGCGAGGCTGCGCAACAGGTCTTGCATGCGGTCGAGCAATGACAAGGCTTGTCCTGGAGGAAGAACCGGCGGCGCCGGGTGCCAGCCCAACATCGGGGCACGATTCCCCACTTGCAAGACCGAAAGCATTTATCGGACGCAATTAAGCGTCACGCATAACGGGTCATCAATCAGACAACGTACGTTGCCCAACATACCGCGTTCGGAATCACTGGCAGGATCAACGGCGCAAGGCTCCCACCAACAACGACCAAGAAAGGCAAGCCCCCAATGAAACGCGCATCCCTCGCAGCCGCGCTGTGCATGATATTCGGTTCGGCCACCGCCCAGCAGGGCGACGGCACCATGTTCTCCACCAGGATCAACGTCTGGAAACCCAATAAGGTAGAGGCTACCCCCGAGCGCATCGCGGCGTTGAAGGCCCCGCAAGGCTTCACCGTCAGCGCCTTTGCGACCGGACTCAAGAATGCGCGCATCATCGCAGTGGCGCCGAACGGCGACGTCTACCTCAGCCGGCGCGACCAGGGCGACGTGCTGCTGCTGCGCGACGCCGACGGCGACGGCCGCGCCGACGGCGCGCCGGTCACGGTGGCCAACCGCGCCGGCGCCCACGGCCTGGCGATCCGCGACAACAAGCTGTACCTGGTCACCGTCAAGGAGTTGTTCGTGGCCGACATCAAGCCCGACGGTCGGCTGGGCGAACTCAAGATGCTGATAGGCGACCTGCCCGATTCGGGCCAGCACCCCAACCGCACCATGGCCTTCGGCCCGGACGGCATGCTGTACCTGAGCGTCGGCAGCACCTGCAATACCTGCAACGAGAGCAATGTGGAGAACGCCACCCTGCTGCGCGTGTCCCCCGACGGCAAGAGCCGCACCATCTTCGCCAGCGGCCTGCGCAACCTGATCGGCTTCGGCTGGCATCCGGCTACGGGCGAGCTGTGGGGCTTCGACCACGGCATCGACTTTTTGGGCGACGACGTCCAGCCCGAAGAGATCAACAAGATCGAGCTGGGCAAGCAATACGGCTGGCCGCATGTGTATGGCGCCGGCGATATCTACCCGCAAAGCACGCCGCAGGGCGAGATCACCAAGGAACAATGGAAGGCGCGCAGCACACCGATGGTGCTGGGCTATACCGCCCATGCGGCGCCGATGCAGTGGGTATGGGGCGCCGGCAGCGCCTTCCCGGCGGAATACCAGGGCGACGCTTTCGTCACCATGCGCGGTTCGTGGAACCGGGTGCCGGCGTCGGGCTACGAGATCGTGCGCGTACGCTATCAAAACGGCCAGGCGACCTCGGTCGAGCCTTTCGTCACCGGCTTCCTGACGGATGGCGGCAAGACCCATATCGCGCGCCCGGTCGGCCTCGCGCTGGCCAAGGATGGTTCGCTGCTGATGGCGGACGACGCCAATGGCGTGATCTACCGCGTCGCCTACACCGGCGGCAAGGCAGCCGCCGCCACGCCGCCGAAGGCGCCGGCCGGCCCCATGGAGCAGCAGGTCAATAAAGGCAACAAGGTCCCGCTGGCGAACCAGCGCCCCGAGACCGAGGCAAAGGGCCAGCTGAGCGTGACCTCGTCGAGCTTTGGCGCCAACGCCATGATGCACGAGCGCTACACCGAGTACGCGGACGGCGTTTCGCCGGCTTTGTCCTGGAAAGCCGTGGCCGGCGCGAAGTCGTACGCGGTCATCATGGAAGACCCGGACGCCAGGCCGGTCACGCCCTTCGTGCACTGGGTGATGTGGAACATCCCGGCCACCATCACCAGCGTGCCGGAAGGCGTGCAGGAGCAGCCCCGCCTGTCCGACCCGGACGGCGTGCTGCAGGGCCGCACCACGCGCGGCGCGCCCGGCTACTATGGCCCGAAGCCACCGGCCGGCGAGGCGGCGCACCGCTACCACTTCCAGGTCTATGCACTGGACACGATGCTCGACGTGCCATTCGGCGCCGACCGCGACCAGGTGCTGGCGGCGATGAAGGGGCATGTGCTGGCCAAGGGCGAGATCGTCGGCAAGTACGGGCAGAAGCAGCAGCCGCAGAAGTGAACGTTGAGCGGACAGCCGTGTCCGCGAACGACCGCCAAGGGCCGGACGGACACCGCGGACAGCGGTGCCCGTCCGGGCATCCTATTATAAATCAATGACTTAACATTGAAATAAGCGCTGGCACGGATCGTGCAGTAACGACAGACAACCCGTCGTTACTGGACACAACATGATCCGCGATACATCCCAACAAGACGCCGTCGTCGCCACACCGGCGTCCCACACCTTCAAGCGCCGCGCGCTGCTGATCGGGGGCGCCGCCGCCCTGCTGGCCGCCAGCGTCGCCGTGTTCGCCGCCTGGAGCGGCAGCGAACATTCCGTCTCCGGCAGCCGCGTGCGCATCGCCGAAGTCCAGCGCGGCACGCTGGTGCGCGACGCTGCCGTCAACGGCCGCGTGGTGGCCGCCGTCAGTCCCACCCTGTATTCCACCGCCCCCGCCACCGTCAACCTGAAGGTCGCCGCCGGCGACACGGTCAAGAAGGGCGACGTGCTGGCGGTGCTCGAGTCGCCCGACCTGACCGACGCCCTCAAGCGCGAAGTCTCGACCTACGAACAGCTCAAGGCCGAGGTGGCGCGCCAGCAGATCCTGGCGCGCAAGCAGCAACTGCTGGCCAAACGCGAAGCCGACACCGCCGAGATCGAGCGCCTGTCGGCCCAGCGCACCGTGGAGCGCTACGACAGCGTGGGCGTGGTCGGTATCATCGCCAAGATCGACTACCAGAAGGCCCAGGACGCCCTCAACTCGGCCGGCATCCGCGCCAGGCATGCGGCGCAGGCGGCCAACCTCGAAGGCGACGACGTCCAGCTGGCGATCCGCACCAAGACCAACGAGATGGAGCGCGCGCGCCTGTCGATGGCCAATGCCCAGCGCCGCGTCGACGAACTGACCGTGCGCGCGCCGGTCGATGGCTTCATCGGCACCCTGAACGTGCAGAACCGCATGGTGGTCATCGCCAATGCTCCCCTGATGACGCTGGTCGACCTGTCCAAGCTCGAAGTCGAGGTCGAGGTGCCCGAGACCTATGCCGGCGACCTGGGCCTGGGCATGAGCGCCGAGATCACCCTGCCCTCGGGCCGCGCCACCGGCAAGCTGTCGGCGCTGTCGCCCGAGGTGGTCAAGAACCAGGTGCTGGCGCGGGTGCGCTTCGACGGCGAGCAGCCCAAGGGGCTGCGCCAGAGCCAGCGCGTCACGGCGCGCCTGCTGATCGAGGAAAAGCCTGGCGTGCTGATGCTGCCGCGGGGACCATTCGTCGAGAACGAAGGTGGCCGGCATGCCTATGTGATGCAGGACGGCGTCGCCGTGCGCACGCCGATCCAGCTGGGCGCGACCAGTATCTCGGCGGTGGAGATCCTGTCCGGACTGAAACCTGGCGACCAGGTCGTCATCTCGGGCACCGACGCCTTCAAGAACGCCGCACGCGTCTCACTCAACAATTGAACTACCCTCAAGCACACAAACAGAACAAGGAGCAAACCATGCTGCGCATGTCCAACCTGAGCAAGGTGTACCGTACCCAGATGATCGAGACCCATGCGCTGCGCGGTTTCGAGATTCAGGTCAAGCCGGGCGAATTCGTCACCGTCACCGGCCCGTCCGGCTCGGGCAAGACCAGCTTCCTCAACATCGCCGGCCTGCTCGAGGAATTCACCTCGGGCGAGTACGTCCTCGATGGCGTCAACGTGAAAGGCCTGGACGACGCTGCCCGTTCGCGCCTGCGCAACGAGAAGCTTGGCTTCATCTTCCAGGGCTTCAACCTGATTCCCGACCTGAACCTGTTCGACAACGTCGACGTGCCCTTGCGCTACCGCGGCTTCAATGCGCGCGAACGCAAGGAGCGCATCGAGGATGCGCTGGCCAAGGTCGGCCTGGCGTCGCGCATGAAGCATTACCCCGCCGAGCTGTCGGGCGGCCAGCAGCAGCGCGTGGCGATCGCGCGCGCGCTGGCTGGTTCTCCGAAACTGCTGCTGGCCGACGAACCGACCGGCAACCTGGACACGCAGATGGCGCGCGGCGTGATGGAACTGCTGGAAGAGATCAATGCCGCCGGCACCACCATCCTGATGGTGACCCACGATCCGGAGCTGGCGGTGCGCACCCACCGCAATGTGCATATCATCGACGGCCAGGTGTCCGACCTGGTGCGGCGCAGTCCTTCCCTGGCCAACGTCGATAGCGACGCCAGCGCCGGTCTGCCGGCATAAGGAGCCTTCATGTTCGGCTACTACTTCAAGCTCGGCCTTCGCAGCCTGCGCCGCAATCCGGCGCTGACCGCGCTGATGGTCCTGACCCTGGCGATCGGGGTGGCCGCCAGCGTCTCGACCCTCACCATCCTGCACATGATGTCGGGCGACCCGATCCCATCCAAGAGCGAACGCCTGTTCGTGCCGCAGTTCGACAACGGTGGGCTGGATGGCTACACGCCCGGCGCCGAACCCGACGATATGCAGATGAGCTACCAGGATGCCGCAAACCTGCTGCGCGACGGCCAGGGCGAGCGCCGCACGGCCATGTACGGCGTACTGCTTCCGATCGAACCGCCGCGGAAGGATATGTCGGCCTTCAAAAGCAGTGGCATCGCGCCGACGCGCGATTTTTTCGCCATGTTCGACGTGCCTTTCCTGCACGGACAGGCCTGGAGCGAGCAGGACGACGAACGCGGGGCGGACGTCGTCGTGCTCGGCCGCGCCATGTCGGAAAAACTGTTCGGCGACGCAAACCCGGTCGGCCAGCGCCTGACGCTGATGGGCAATCCCTACACGGTAGTCGGGGTAGCCGATACCTGGAAGCCGCTGACCCGCTACTACAAGCTGGTCGGCGGCGGCCACTCCGGACAAGGCGAAGAATTCTTCATTCCGTTTTCCAGCGCCATCCGCCACGAAACCGGGCACTCCGGCAGCATGAGCTGCAGCAGGAACCGCGAAAGCGGCTACGCCAACCTGCTCGCCTCCGAGTGCACCTGGATCCAGTTCTGGTTCGAGACCCGCTCGAGTGCCGATCGCGCCGAACTGCAAAACTATATCGACAACTATGCGAGCGAGCAGCGCAAGCTTGGCCGGATGCAGCGCAACGCTCCCAACGCGCTGTACAACGTGATGGAATGGATGGAAAAGCTCAAGGTCGTCGGCAATGACAGCAAGCTGTCGGCGTGGCTGGCATTCGCCTTCCTGGTGCTATGCCTCGTCAACACCATCGGCCTGCTGCTGGCCAAGTTCTCGGTACGTGCAACCGAAGTCGGCATCAGGCGCGCACTGGGCGCCTCCCGTGGCGACATCTTCCGGCAATTCCTGATCGAGACCGGTGTGATCGGCCTTGCAGGCGGTCTGCTCGGCCTGGCGCTGTCGTTCGGCGCGCTGGCACTGATCGGCATGCAGAGTGCGCGCATGGCGGCCGCTGCGCGCATGGACTGGCAAATGCTGGCCCTGACATTCACGATGTCGATCGCGGCGGCCGTCATTGCGGGCCTGCTGCCGACCTGGCGTGCCTGCAAGGTCACGCCGGCCATCCAACTCAAGTCACAATAATCCAGGAGCCACCATGGAAATCCGTCCCATCCTTTCTGCGCTCCTGCGCAACAAGACCGGCCCGATCCTGGTCGCGCTGCAAGTGGCGCTCAGCCTGGCCTTGCTGGTCAACGCACTGCACATCGTCAACGAGCGCCGTACCGTCGCCGCCCGCCCCTCCGGCCTGCTCGACGAGGCAGCCACGTTCTACTTCCAGGTACGCAGCCTGAACAACGACACACCGGAGCAGATGCTGGCGACAATCAAGCGACATACCGAGGTGCTACGCGCGGTGCCGGGCGTCGTCTCGGTTGCGCACGTCTCGCAAATGCCATTGTCGAACAGTGGCAGCACCAGCAGCATGTCCGCCACCCGTGATCCGCAGCAGGAGACCACGTCGGCGGCCATGTATGTGTCGGGCGATTCCCTGGTCCAGACCTTCGGGTTGCAACTGGTGGAGGGCCGTGATTTTCTTCCGGGCGAGCTGGTCGATATCAACGAGCAGCAGGAGCGCACGCCGCCCCGTACCGTCATCGTCACCAAGGCGCTGGCCGACAGGCTGTGGCCTGGCGCCTCGGCGATCGGCAAGACGATGTACTTCGGTACAGGCGACGCGCCCGGCGCGATGGTCGTCGGCGTCGTCGAGCGCCTGCAGACCGCGCATGTCCAGATCGGGGACCTGGGCGAATTCTCGGTGATCGTGCCGGCGCGGCTGTACGGCGCAGCCGGCGCGATCTATGCCGTGCGCGCCGAACCGGGCCAACGCGATCGCATCATCAAGGATGCCGAGCAGGCGCTGCGCAAGTCGTCCTTGATTCCGATGATCCTCGAAACCGCCACCGTGGAGCAGGACCGCCAGAAGCGCTACCGTGCCGACATGGCGCTGTCATGGATGCTGGTGACGGTGAGCGTGCTGCTGCTGCTGGTGACCTGCAGCGGCATCGTCGGCATGGCCAGCTTGTGGGTGACCCAGCGCCGCAAGCAGATCGGCGTGCGACGCGCGCTCGGCGCGCGCAAGATCGACATCCTGCGCTACTTCATCGTCGAAAATGTCCTGATCACCAGCGCTGGCGTCGCAGGCGGCGTGCTGCTGGGCGTGGGACTGAACGGGCTATTGGTGAGCAGGCTGGAAATGACGCGCCTGCCGCTGGTGTACCTTGCCGGCGGCGCCCTGCTGTTCTGGGCGATCGGCATCCTGGCCGCCTACGGCCCGGCCTGGCGCGCGGCCAGCATCTCGCCGGCGCTGGCCACCCGCAGCACCTGAACCGGAGAGTGATATGCTGGCGGCCATGCCCACCGTTCTCATCATTGACGACAATGCCGCGGTCGCCATGGCGCTCGAAGTGCTGTTCTCGCTGCACGACATCGCGGCGCTGCGCGCGGCCTCGCCCGAGGAGGGCCTGGACCTCCTCGGGCGCGAGCCGGTCGACCTGGTGATCCAGGACATGAACTTCACGGCCGACACCACCTCGGGCGAGGAAGGCGTGACGCTGTTTCGTGAAATCCGCCAGCGCCATCCCGACCTGCCGGTGATCCTGCTCACCGCCTGGACCCACCTGGATGCGGCGGTCGACCTGGTCAAGCTTGGCGCCGCCGACTACCTGTCCAAACCCTGGAACGACGAGCGCCTGCTGGCCACGGTCGGCAACCTGATCGAGCTGGGCCAGGCCAATCGCGCGCTCCGGGGCCGCCTGCAACGCGAACGCAAGGCAAAGCGCGAGCTCGAACTGAACTTCGACCTGCGCGGCCTGGTCTGGCAAGACCCCGCCACCGAACGCGTGCTGCACCTGGCCTGCCAGGTGGCGCGCGCCGACGTTCCGGTGCTGATCACGGGCCCCAACGGCACCGGCAAGGAACGCATCGCCGAGATCATCCAGGCCAATTCGGCGGTGGCCGACGGCCCCTTCGTGGTGCTCAACTGCGGCGCCCTGCCGTCCGAGCTGATCGAGGCCGAACTGTTCGGCGCCGACGCCGGCGCCTATACCGGCGCCTCGAAGACGCGCGAAGGCAAGTTCGAGGCGGCCGACGGCGGCACCCTGTTCCTCGACGAGATCGGCAACCTGCCGCTGGCCGGGCAGATGAAGCTGCTGCGTGTGCTGGAAACCGGCCGCTTCGAGCGGCTCGGCTCGAACCGCGAGCGGCAGGTGAAAGTGCGCGTGATCAGCGCCACCAATGCGGATCTCTCCGCAATGATCCGCGCCGGGACCTTCCGCGAAGACCTGTTCTACCGCCTCAACGTGATCGAACTGCGCCTGCCGCCGCTCGCGAGCCGTCCTGGCGACATCCTGCCGCTGGCGCAATCGTACCTGGCACGCGGCAAGACCCTGCATCCTGCCGCCGAAGCGGTCCTGCTGGCCCATCCCTGGCCCGGCAATGTGCGCGAACTGAAGAACGTGATGGCGCGCGCCAACCTGCTGTCGAGCGGCGACACCATCACGGTGGCCGACCTCGGCCTGCCGGCCGCCAGCCTGCCGGCGCAGGACCTCGAGCCCGACCGTGACGCCATCGTGGCGGCGCTGGCGCGCGCCGGCGGCGTGGTGGCGCAGGCGGCGAACGAGCTTGGCCTGTCGCGCCAGGCGCTATACCGCCGCATGGAACGGTTGGGAATCGAACGTCCATGAGCCAGGCGCCGACGCGGGCCAGGTTCTCGCTGGTCACGCGCCTGTCGGCGCTGGTCGGCACCCTGCTGGTGCTGGCCATGCTGGCCGCGCTCGGCCTCGACCATCTGTTCCCGGGCCGCCCGCTGCTGGTCGCGGGCCTGTGCCTGCTCGGACTGCTGCCGGTGGCGATCATCACCCTGCGCGCGCAAGTCCAGCCCATCCTGTCGCTGTTTCGCGCGCTGGAAGGCACGGTGGACAGCTACCGCGACGGCGATTTTTCCTTCAGCCTGCATTGGCCGCACAACGACGAGCTGAGCGACCTGATCTCGGCCCACAACCGGCTCGGCGCCGTGCTGCGCGAGCAGCGCCTGGGCCTGGCGCAGCGCGAACTGCTGCTCGATTCGATGGTGCAGAACACGCCGGTGGCGATGCTGCTGGTGGCCGATTCGAGCACCCATGCGGGCGTGATCGTCTACGCCAACGTCGCCGCGCGCCAGTTGCTGGCGCATGGTCGCAAGCTGGAAGGACACGCCCTGCGCGCCGTGCTCGACGAGGCGGCGCCGGCACTGCGCGAGGCGCTGGCGCGCGGTGGCGATGGCCTGTTCAGTGCCGGCGAGGGAGAAAGCGAAGAGGTCTATCACCTGGCGCGCAGCACCTTCAACCTGAACGGGCGCCGCCACGAGCTGCTGCTGCTGCGCCAGCTGACGGCCGAACTGCGGCGCCAGGAAGTGCAGACCTGGAAGAAGGTGATCCGCGTGATCAGCCATGAACTCAACAACTCGCTGGCGCCGCTCGCCTCGCTCGCGCATTCCGGCGCCGAGCTGGTGCGGCGTGGACAGGTGGAGCGCCTGCCGCAGATCCTGTCGACCATCGGCGAACGCACCCGCCACCTGGAGAGCTTCATCCTCGGCTATGCGCGCTTCGCCAAGCTGCCCACGCCGCGGCTGGAAGCCTGCCCCTGGCCGGACCTGGTCGCGCGCCTGGCCGGCCAGGTCGATTTCTCGGTCGAAGGCGAACTGCCGCCAGACCCCGCCTGGGTCGACCCCGCCCAGTTCGAACAGGCGCTCCTGAACCTGCTCAAGAACGCCCATGAATCGGGATCAAAACCGGAAGACGTCCAGCTGCACGTGCGGCGCGTGCAGGACCAGCTGCGCATCGACGTGCTCGATCGCGGCAGCGGCATGAGCGAGACGGTCCTGACCCAGGCCCTGGTACCCTTCTATTCGACCAAGCGCAGCGGCACCGGCCTGGGGCTGGCGCTGGCGCGCGAGATCGCCGAAGCGCACGGCGGACGCATCCTGCTCGCCAACCGCGACGGCGGCGGCCTCGCCGTCACGCTGTTCCTGCCGGCGCTGTCCGCCCCGCCATCCGGCTGAATCCCGGCGCTCTCTGGTAAGATCGGCTTTGATTCTGCCTCATCGCGACCATGCCGCCGTCCACCATCGATCCCCGCTTCGCCCAGCCCGGCCATCCGCCCGCCACCATCGACGAATTCAAAGGCGTGCGTTTCCTGCACCTCGGCACCTCCTGGGTGCAGGGCGCGATGCGCATCGCCAAGCCGGATACGATCGAACTCGAATACGTGCAGATGATGATGCTGTGGACGCTGTTCCAGCGCGCGCCGCGCCGCATCGCCCAGCTCGGGCTGGGCAGCGCCGCGCTGACCAAGTTCTGCTACCAGCGCTTTCCCGAGGCGCAGGTCACGGCGGTCGAGCTCAATCCCAACGTGATCGCGATCTGCCGCGCGCTGTTCGGCCTGCCCGACAACGACGCTCGCCTGGACGTGCGCGAGATGAATGCGCTCGACTTCGTGCTCGATCGCGCCAACCATGGCAGGTTCGACGTGCTGCAGGTCGACCTGTACGACCAGGATGCGCGCGGCCCGGTGCTCGACTCGGTCGAGTTCTACCAGGGCTGCCGCGATTGCCTGGCGCCGGGTGGCGTCATGACCGCCAATGTGTTCGGCGACTTCAGCAACTACGACAAGAACTTCCTGCACATGGAGCAGGTCTTCGACGCCGTCGCCTGGCTGCCCGAGGTGCATGACGCGAACGTGGTGGTGCTGGCCTTCAAGGAGGCGCCCGAGATCGACTTCGCGGTGCTGTACGAGCGCGCCGGCGAGATCAAGCGGCGCCTGAACCTGCCGGCCAAGAATTGGGTCAACGGCCTGAAAGAGTGGATGCGCGACCATTCGTGAGTTGATGGCGCGGCGTGGGCGGGCGGCGGCCCGGCAGGTGGCCGCTTACGCCCAGCTCGGACGCCGGTACCGGCGCACCGAGCACCGCGAATACCGCGCCGCAGGGTTCGCGCTCCAGCCCCAGCACCGGGAACACCCGTTCGAGGTTGGCGTACTTGGCCCAGGCGCCGGCGCCTCGCGACTGGCTCGGCGGAATCGACATCGCGGCAAAGCCGCGCGCGCCCTTCTCGACCGCCGCGATGCTGCGCACGCGGGCCGCGCGCGCTTGTTCATCGACTTCCACGCCCTGGCTGGCATCCATGCAGCGCACCCGCAGCTGGGCGCCGGGCAGCGGGTGGTGAGAGAGCTTCTGGTTGGGAGCGTGCCAGAGCTGCATCAGCACGAGGCCGGTCGGCCCGTGGGCGTCCCAGGCGCTTTCGAGACTGCCATGGTGTTCCAGGCCGTAGCGCTTGCATAGCTGGGTGATATTCATCTAGTCGTTCCGTTGCCGTTGACGCCGCTCGCGGCTGCGGCGGGCGGCGGGATCCTGCATGGCGCGCAGCAGGATCTCTTGTGAGACATTGCAGCTCTCGAGGTACACCAGCCCCGCCGACACGCCCCGCGTCTCGGCCAGGAACAACGCATATTCGGTAGCGAGCGCGGACTGCTCGTCGATTCGTCGTTGGATCATGATGTGGCTGCCTACGAAATGCGGCGAAAGCGCCGACTTGAAACCTCATGCTAAGGCCACTCGGCGGCACACCGTTGGAAATCTTGTTAGAGAACGTAACAATTCATCAAACTCTTTCCAACAACATTTCTCACCAAAAATATCTTTATTCTCAACGCATTACCCGAAACTCATGATTATGTTGTGAAGTGTGAGAAGACGTCTCTTTTGCGCGACGGCCATCCCGCCCATTCACGTTCGTATTTACTTTTTTCAATATCTTCGTAGTGAAGTGACATATCCCATTGCTAACATCAAATGACATCCGGACAAGCGGATGACATGACAACACTCATTGCAGGGGGTAGAGGATGACAAGGAAGTTGAACAAGAAAACACTGCCGCAACGCGCCCTGCTGGCGTCGGCACTGATGGCAGCATTGACGAGCGCGAGCGCCCAGGAAACGGACAGCAATATGTCGCAGGTCGTGGTGCTCGGCTCGCGCACCCAGGCCAAGACCGCGCTCGACACCGCGGTCCCGGTAGGCCTCATCAACAGCAAGGACATCCAGTCGGCCGGCACGCTCGAACTGGGCAAGGTGCTGCAAGACCTCGACCCCTCGTTCAACTTCACCAGCACCTTCGTGAGCGACGGCACCGACATCATCCGCCCCGCCACCCTGCGCGGCCTGGGCCCGGACCAGCTGCTGGTACTCATCAACGGCAAGCGCCGCCACCAGCAAGCCCTGGTCAACGTGCAGCAGACCATCGGCCGCGGCTCGGCCGGCACCGACATCAATGCGATCCCGCTGTCGGCGATCCAGTCGATCGAGGTGCTGCGCGATGGCGCCGCTGCGCAGTACGGATCGGACGCGATCGCGGGCGTCATCAACATCATCCTCAAGAAGGGCGCCGGCACCGGCACCTTGAGCGCCAGCGCCGGCACCACCGACGAAGGCGACGGCGACACGTATTCGGCCAGCGCCAACCGCGGCTTTGCGCTAGGGGCCGACGGCGGCTACCTGAACCTGTCGGTCGAGGCCAGGAAGCGCGACGAGACCAACCGCGCCGGCCCGGACACGCTGCGCGTCAACCCGCCGCGCGTGACCCAGCGCCTGGGCGACAGCAACGCCAAGGACTACTACCTGTGGATGAATTCGGCCATCCCGACCGCCGGCGGCGAACTGTATGCCTTCGGCGGCGCCTCCAAACGCAAGGGCGATTCGGGCGGCTTCTTCCGCCCGGCCGAGGACTCGCGCAACGTGCCCGAGATCTATCCGAACGGCTTCCTGCCGAATATCGTGACCACCGTGCAGGACGCCTCGCTCGCCGTCGGCTACCGCCACGACCTGCCGAACGGCTGGAACGCCGACGCCAGCGTCAACCACGGCCGCAGCCAGCTCAAATTCCACGAACGGAACTCGATCAACGTCAGCTACTGGTACGAGAACGGCGAGTCGCCAACGTCGGCCGACACCGGCACGCTCAAGTTCGAGCAGACCACCTTCAACCTCGACTTCAAGGGGCCGGTGAACGTGCTGGGCGGCGAGCTGTTCGTGGCCGCCGGCTTCGAATGGCGGCGCGATAACTACGAGATCGAGGCCGGCGACCCGGTCTCTTACCAGTATGGCCGCACCAACAATCCCGCCATCGTCATCCGCGACCAGAACGGCGGCATCGCCGCCTCGGGCATCCAGGGCTTCCCCGGCTACACTCCGAGCACCGCGGTCGACGAAGGGCGCCACAACACCGCCTACTACCTGGACCTGGAGCGCAAGTTCGGCGCCAGCGTCACGCTTGGCGCCGCGGCGCGCCACGAACGTTACTCGGACTTCGGCAACACCACCATCGGCAAACTGAGCCTGCGCTGGGACCCGAGCCGCACGCTCGGGATCCGCGGCAGCGCCTCGACCGGCTTCCGGGCGCCCGGCGTGCAGCAGAAGTTCTACAGCTCGGTCTCGACCAACCTGAACGCCGCCGGCGTGCTGACCGAGACCCTGACCGCGCGCGAAGACAGCGCCGTCACGCGCGCTTTCGGCATCGCGCCGCTGAAGGAAGAAACGTCAAAAAGCGCCAGCATCGGCATGATCCTGCGCCCCACTCAGGGCTTCTCGCTCACGGCCGACGTCTATCGCACGAAGATCGACGATCGCATCGTCTTCTCCAGCAATATCGCGCCCGAGTCCGGCCCCTGCCCGACTCCGGCCTCCTGCCCGATCCGCAACATCCTCGATCCGCTGCGCGTGGGCCAGGCCCAGTTCTTTACCAATGCGATCGACACCACCACCACCGGCCTGGACCTGGTGGCGCAGCAGACCATCCGGGGCCAGGGCTCGACCCTGGTGCTGTCCGGCCAGCTGGGCTTCAACAAGACCGAGGTCGACGACCGCCATTCGCAGTCGCCGGTGCTCACCGGCGCCCAGCTGTTCGACGACGCCCAGGTGACGCTGATCGAGCGCGGCCAGCCGCGCAAGCACCACGTGGTGTCGGCAGACTACACCACCGGACCGTGGAACCTGACGGCGCGCGCCAACTATTTCGGCGCGGTGCAGGGACAGGGGTTCACGGCGCCGTTCGTGCAGACCTGGGAAGCGAAATGGATCGTCGACCTGACCGGGCGCTATGCCTTCAACAAGAACCTGTCGCTGTCGGCGGGCGTGAACAACCTGTTCGACACCTATCCGACGCGCTGGGACCCCGAGCGCGCCGCGCCCTTCCCGCAGATGGGCTTCACGCACTGCTGGGAGACCTGCCCGTTCGGCATGAACGGACGTTCGGCCTACGTGAAGGCGGACTATACGTTCTGAGTCCGGCGCGCTCGGCTCAGCGCAGTGCCGAGCGCAGTCCGGACGCCTCGAAATACACATGGCGGATCACCGGATGGGCGGCGCCGATCGCCGTCTCGATGCGGGCGATCGCCTGTTCCACTTCGGCGATCCGCAGCCCACGGCGGAACTGCACGGAGGCTGCGAGCAGCACCTCCTCCGGGCCCAGCTGCATGGTGCGCAGGCTCGCCACGCTCTCGAGCGCCGGCTCGCGCAGGAACAGCGCGCGCAACGACGCCAGTTGCGCGCCGTCGATGCCCTCCCCCGCCAGCAGGCCGCCGGTCTCGCGCGCCAGCGTGATGGCCGCCCCCACCAGCAGCAGCCCGATCAGGATCGACGCCACCGGATCGGCGTAGGGATTGTCGAAATAATGGCCGAGCGCGATGCCGGCCGCGGCGATCGCGATGCCCAGCAGCGCGGCCGAATCCTCGATGAATACAGTAAATACAGAGGCATCCTTGCTGGCGCGGACCGTTTGCCACAGCGTCATGCCGGGACCGCGTTTCGCGTTGAGCGCCTTGCGCGACACATTCCAGCTATAGCCCTCGAACAGCGCGGCCGCGCCCAGGACCACATAGTTCCATAGCGGATCCTCCAGCGGCGGCGGATCCTGCAGCGCCGCGAACCCGTGGTAGATCGACAGCCCGCCTCCCAGCGAAAACACCGAGAGCGCGACGATCAACGCCCAGAAGTACAGGGATTTCCCGTAGCCGAAAGGATGCTTGCGGTCGGGCTTGCGGGCACTGCGGCGTTCGCCCAGCAGCAGCAGCAATTCGTTGCCGGTATCCACCGCGGAGTGGATGCCCTCGGCGACCATCGCGGCGCTGCCGGTGATGCCCGCTACGATGAACTTGGCGATGGCAATCCCCAGATTGGCCACGATGGCCGCGTAGATGACCTTGCGCGAATCCTGGCGCGGCGACTCGGGCGCCGCGCCGCGGTCGTCGACCTGTGCTGCTTGATTCATACGTTTCTCCCATTCGAGTGCACATGATGGAGCACTGCGTCATGGAGATCCGTACGGCCACGCACCTGCCGCTACCTGCGTTCGCGCCACCATAGCAGCAGCATCGCGGCGGCGAAGGCCAGCGCGAACGGCCAGACCGGCATGGGGCGTGTCGGCCCCTCCTGCGCGGCCAATGGCGTGCGTGCGGCGTAGCGTGCTGTCGCCTGGCGCCGCTGCATGGCCTGCCATTGCGGCCAATCGGTCGCGGCGTACACGTAGACGGCATGGGCGCCGGCCTTGCTGTCGCTCATCTCCAGCCAGCCGGATTGTTGAGGCCATAGCGCCACGCAGGCGGCATCGACGCGATCCGCACGGCCCTGCCATGGCATGGCCTGCTTCAGCGCCGGGAAGGCGACTTCACCCGCCACGCCGCGCGCGCACACCTCCAGGCGCTGTCCCGGCAGCGGCATCTCGCGCGGCTCCAGCCATTCGGTTTCCTGGCGGCGCTCGACGCCGACGCGGTCGAGCACACCCTGCCACCACAGCGCCAGCTTGCGCGGTTCGGCGATCGCGTGGCGGTGCCATTCGCTCACGCCCAGCCAGGCGATGCGGCCCTTCTTCCAGTCGCGGGTCCAGACCATGTCGCTTGACCCGGTCCAGGGGCCGGCGTCGCGCGCCGTCGGCAGCATCGGCGCCAGCGGCATCTCCAGCGGCGCCTCCAGCACGCCGCCCAGCGGCTGCACGCGCAGCGGCAACTGCAGGGTGCGCGACCAGACACCCGGATCGTTCGCATTCCCGCCCAGCACCAGCAGCGGCATGCCGTCGGCCACGCGCTCGAGCAGGGAGGTGCGTTCGCCGGCGCCCATGCGCTCGAAGCGGGCGGCATCGATCACCATCAGGTTCGGCGCCGTCATCTCTTCGCGCGGCTGTTCAAGGCGGGTGACGTTGCGGCCCAGCGTGACCTGCCAGTCGAGCAGCGCGCCGCTGCCGGCCAGCAGGTCGTTCAGCACGCGCAAGTCGAACGACGGCGCGCCGAAGCGTCCCACGACCTGCAGCTGGACCGGCTCGTGCACGGTGAACGGCACCGGACCTTCGGCGACGACCTTGTCCTTCGCGTCCAGCAGGCGCGCCTTGAGGACGACGCGCTCGGCCACCGGCGGCATCCATTCGACGGTCAGCTTGCCCGCGCCGCGCGCCTGGGCGATCGGCTGGCCGTTCTCGGCCAGCAGTTCCAGGCGAGCTTCACTCTTGTCTTCGCGCTCGACGGTCAGGGTGAACAGGCGGCCCAGGGCCACCTGGCTCGGGAAGTCGAGGCGCAGCGCGCCGCCCTTCGGCGCCTGCCAGGCGAGCGGCAGGGCCGGCAGATCGTTCCACGCGGCGGCGCGCAGGCCGTCGCCCTGGAGTCGCAGGGCATTCACGCCCTGGAGAGACAGCGGCGGCGCGGCCGGATCGACGGCGAGCGTGTGGCCGGCCTCGCCGGGCGCGCGCAAGTCGGCTGCGAACAGTCCCAGGGCGATCGCCGCGACGGCAATCAAGAGCGCGTCCAGCCACTGGCGGCGGCGCAGGTAGAGCACGGCGCTGACGATGCCGGCCAGGGCGATGACGGCGATGAGCAGGGTCTGGTTCATGGCGCGCCCGCCTCGCGCCAGTGACGCGCGAACGGGGTCTCGACCTTGCTGCTGGCCTGCAACAGCACCTGGCCTTCGCCGGCGCCGGTACGCAGCCAGGCGCGCAGCACCGGACGGCAGGCGATGCAGCCGTCGGCCACGTCCTGGATCGCGCGCTGGGCGGCCAGGCGCTGCTCGTCGTCCTGCAGGCGCGTACGCACCCAGTCGTTGGCGGTGCGCATCCACAGCGACGGCAACGCGGCTTCACCGGACAGGGCGATCACCAATGCGCGCAACTCTTGCGGCAACGGCGAGCCCTCCCCGGCCTGTTCGCGGCGGTAGCTGGCGGCGCCGGCCATCTCGCCGGTCATGCGTTTTTCTTCCTTGATCGGCGGCGGGGTGAAGGCGGTCTTGTGCAGGTAGATGCGTTCGGCCTGCTGCAATTCCTTGATCGCCTCCAACGCCTTGTGCTCGGGCGGCAGAGCGGTCTTCGGCGCGATCGCGCGCAGCGACTTCTCGGCATCCCACATCGCCACCAGCGCGCGGCGCAATACCTTCTTGGTGCCCTCGTCGTACATCGTCGCGTTCTCGGCCTCGTCGTGGGCGTGGCCATAGGTTTCGAGGATGTGCTGGGTCTCGTTCACGATGGCGCTCTTGCGGGTATTCGGGGCGCCGTGGTCGTGGCCGTGGCCTTCCTCATGCGGATGCTCGCCCGGACCATGGTCGTGCCCCTCGTGGTCGTCGTGATCTTCCGCTTTCTGCGCCCCGGCCATGCCGGAACTGGCATTGTCGGCGAACAGGGACGATTCCTCGCCCAGGAACTGGCCATAGCGCCGGCGCAGTTGCGCCTGGTCGTTGGCGATGCGTTCGCTGCGGTCGCGCACGTCATCAGCCGCCATCTTCGTGCCGCGCATATCGGCGATCAGCTGCTCGGTATCGATGATGATCTGGCGCTGGCTGCGCAGCGAAGCCGGCTTGACCAGCGACGGCATCGCCGCGCTTTCTTCTTCCGCTTCCTGCTCGGGCGCGGGCCGGCGCACGGTGTAGGTGGGCGATTGCACGGTCTGGGGACGGCCGGCGTTGTCGGTCGCGCGCACGAAGAAATACAGCTCGTCGCCCGGTTCCATTTCCAGCTCGGCGAGCGACCACTGCTTCGACCAGTCGCGCCGCTTCGGATCGCTGGACGCCGGCAGCGGCATCTCGCGGTCGGTGAACTTGACGTTCTCGCCGCTGCCGCGCGCCAGCGTCATGTGCAGGGTGGCGCGCCGGATCGCGTAGTCGTCGCGGATCTGGATCGCCATCGCGGTGCCGGTCGCGTTCTCGCGCAGGTCCTGGATCATCTGGGCAGGCGCAGCGATCGTGATTTCGGGCGGCTGGTCGGGGATTACTCGCAGTGTGTGGCGCTCTCCGCGCCAGCGCCACACCACCGACTCGGTGGCGGTCCAGCGCGCGCACTCCTTGCCCGGCTCGAGCACCTGGCCGTTGCCCAGTTCGATCTTGTTATTTCCTGCCGTGCCGTCCTTCAGGCACCAGCTGACGACGGTCTGTTCCGGCGCCTGCAGGTCGCGAGGGGCCGACTCGGACGGTTTGACGCCGGTATAGGCCGGTGGCGCCAGCTTGACGGTGAGCCCGGCCAGGGTGGCCGCGGTCGCGCTGCCGACCGGGCTTGCCGGGGCCACGCCGCCCGCCTCCGAAGGCCTGGTGGTCGCATACCACACCATTCCCGCCAGCACGGCGCTGACCAGGACGATCGGATAACCGACAGAGACGTGGCGCGCGACGATCCGGCGCAGCTGGGCCGGCGAGATGACGGCGTCCAGGCGGTCGAACAGGCGCTGCTGCTGCAGGCGGGCGATCGGGGAATCGGCCGCCTCGAGCAGGGCCGCGCTGTCTTCCATCTCGGGCACGGCGCCGTCCAGCCAGGCGGTCCACTCGAAGGTGACGCGGCGGCGCAGCTTGACCCAGTCCAGCGCGCACCAGCCGGCCCAGGCCAGCAGGCCCGGCCCCGATGGAATCGCCAGCCATGGCAGCGCGCCGCCTATCCACAGCGGCAGGCGGCGCAGCTGCGCCGCGCGCCATACCCGTTTGGTGATCTCAACGCCTCCGTGCATGCGTGAGACTCCTTTCCAGTACAAAAAGTGCGACCAGGACGGCCAGCAGGACGCCGCGCAGCGCACCGCCCGGTTCCGGCGCATTGGCGCCATCGACCGCCGCGAACGTCTGCGGCGCCAGCGTGAAGTGGCGCGGTCCGACGTGCAGCTGCTGCCAGTCGTCGAGCAGCGCACGCGCGGCCTGCGCATCGCGTGGGGGCCAATCGGCATGATGCCACAGGCGGCCGCGCGCGCTGTCGGCGTAGCGCAGGCCGTCGATCACGCGCGCCTTGGCCAGCTCGGGGAAGGCCGACGGTTGCGTCACCCACCACAACGGCGCGCGCAGCGCGGCGGGCGGCGCCTCGGCCCGGTCCCACACGATCAGCGCCGTCGCGGCGCCCGGCGTGTCGTCGACGATAATGGTCTCGTGACCGCCCTGCGCCGCGAACATGCGGCGCCATTCGGCGGCGCGCTCGCTGGCAATGTAGACATGGCGCTCGACCTTGGCGGGCGCGCCGGCCTGGGTGCGTACCTCGACCGCACGGCCAAACACCGGCTTCGCGGCCGGCATCGGCACGTCGCCCAGCACCAGCAGGCGCGCGTCACGCTGCCATTCGCGTTCGTGCGTGTGCACCCAGCCCAGCGCCTGCGCGGCGGGCAGCGTGACGCGCTCGGCGTCCGCCAGGCCGGCTTGCGCCGCTTCGCGCTCGACCCATGCGGGGTCGGCGCCTTGCGTCACCACGACCGTATCGCCGCGCCACGGATAGACCGGGTCGGCCAGCCAGGCGATGAGCACCAGCAGCAACAGACAGCGCACCAACAGCAATAGCGGGTCGCTCCAGCGCCAGACGCGCGTCTGGCGCGGCTCGGTGCGCGGCAGGAAGCGCGCGGTCGCCATCGGCGCCGCCTGGTTCTGCACGCGCTTCTTGCGGTGCCACCAGATCGGCAAAATGAGAACAGGCAGCGCCAGCCACCAGAGTGCATTCATGGTTTACCTCCCGGGACGCCGCAGCCAGCGCCGCAGCACCTCGATCGGCGACTGCTCGATCGCGGCCAGCGTCAGCGGCATGTCGTTCTTGCGGCACTGCGCCGTGACGGCGCCGAAGTGGGCTTCGCGGTTGCGGCGGTAGCCTTCCTTGAGATCGGCGCCGAAGCGGAACACGCCTTCTTCGCGTTCCGGGTCGCGGTAAGCCAGGTCGCTGGAAAAGCTGGCGTCGACCTCGGCCTGGGTCTGCAGGCCCAGCACGCGCACGTCGTGGCGCATCTGGCGCAGCCGCGTCAGGGCCACCGACAGCGGCGACGGCCAGTCGAGCAGGTCGCTGGCCGCATAGATCGCGCTCGGCGATTGGGCGAAGTGCAGGCTCGCCTTCAGGGTCTCGGTGTCGGGCAGGTCGCCACCCGGTTCGGCGCGCTGGAGCTGGGACAGCACGCGCTGCAGGTGGCGCGGTCCACGCAGGGCCGGCGTAAACGCCACCTTGCCGCCGCCAAGCACCACCAGGCCGAAGGCGTCTCCCTGGCGCTGCGCGATCGCGGCGACGCAGCCGAGCAGCATGCGCGCATAGGCCAGCTTGTCGAGGGCGGGGACGCTGCGGCTCGGTTCCGCCATCGAGGCGCTGGCATCGAGCACCAGCCAGACCGCCACATGGCTGTCGCGCTCGGCCTCGCGCACGAAGTAGCGGTCGGCGCGCCCTGCCAGTTTCCAGTCGACGCGGCGCCACTCGTCACCGGGGACGTAGGCGCGGTATTCCGAGAACTCGACGCCGGCCCCGCGTTCGCGCCCGGCGTGGATGCCGTGGCCCAGGCCCGCCAGCACATGGCGGATCACGAGGTCGAGTTTCTTCGTGTGCGCGATCAGCGCGGTGTTCGCAAGCGACATGATACGAAAGCCGGTTACGGCACCTTGATTTCGCTCTGCAGTTCCTGCAGCACGTCGGCGATGGCGATGCCGTCGGCCTCGGCCTCGAAGTTGCGCAGCACGCGGTGCGCCAGCACCGGCAGCAGCATGGCCGCGATGTCGTCACGGGTCACCGCCAGGCGGCCCTGCATCAGGGCGCGCGCCTTGGAGGCCAGCACCAGGGCCTGGCCGGCGCGCGGACCGGCACCCCAGCCGATGTGTTTTTTCACCGCGTCGACCGTGGTCTCGCTCGGACGGGTGGCGCGCACCAGGCGCGTCGCATAGCGCACCAGGTGGTCGCCGATCTCGATGTCGCGCACCAGCTGCTGCAGGCGCAGCAGGGTCTCGACGTCCATCACCGGCTCGGCGTCCGAGAGGCCCGCGTGGGTGGTGCGCGAGACCATCAGCACCTCTTCGTCCTCGGTCGGATAGACCACGTCGATGCGCAGCAAAAAGCGGTCGAGCTGGGCCTCGGGCAGCGGATAGGTGCCGGCCTGCTCGATCGGGTTCTGCGTGGCCAGCACGAAGAAGGGACGCGGCAGTCGATGGGTCTGGCCGGCGAAGGTCACAGAGCGTTCCTGCATCGCCTCGAGCAGCGCCGACTGGGTCTTGGGCGGTGCGCGGTTGATCTCGTCGGCCAGCAGCACTTGCGTGAACACCGGGCCGGGCTGGAAGCGGAACGCGCGCTGGCGGGTCGCCGCGTCTTCTTCCAGGATCTCGGTGCCGACGATATCCGACGGCATCAGGTCGGGCGTGAACTGCACCCGGCGGAACTGCATGTCGGTGGCTTGCGCCAGTGACTTGACGAGCAGGGTCTTGCCCAGCCCCGGCACGCCTTCGACCAGCGCGTGGCCGCCTGCCAGCAGGCAGGTCACGAGCAGGTCGACCACGTCTTCCTGGCCGATGATCACACGCGCCATGCTGGCCTTCAGCGCGCCCACTTTCGCCGTCAGGGCGGCGATATCCTGTTCATTCCACGCTACTGCATCTTGTTGCGACACTGGTCATGCTCCCAACGCATATTGAATGATGTTCACCGCGAAGCGGGTGTTGTCGACCGCGAGAAAACGCTTGTTGCGGAAGTCGTAATCCCATTCGCAGCCATAGTCCTTGTTCGAATACAGCACGCGCACGCGCCCGCCAATCTCGATCGCCTTCAGGTACTCGTGCACCAGGTCGTCGCCCCAGCCATTGAGTTCCATCGACGTCGTCGGCGGCCCGTCCTCGAACTTGAAGAAGCACGAGTACAGCGGATGGTTGTTCGGGATCTTCTTGAGTGCCTGCGCGCCGAAGATCTTCGCCATCTCGGCCTCGAACGACTTGGCGAACAGGCCGTCGATGTCGTGGTTGCAGTCGTCCACGAAGACGAAGCCGCCGCCGCGCACGTACTTCTCGAAATTGCTCCGTTCCGCCGGGGTGAACTGCACCAGCTTGTGGCCGGCCAGGTAGCAGAACGGGGCCTGCAGCATCTTCGGATCCGACAGCGCCACCATGCGCTCCGTCGTATCGACCCGCAACGTGGTGTACTCCACCAGGGAGTTCAGCACGTTGCTGGGCATGCGGATATCTACGTCCCAGTTGCCCGATTCATACATCAGGCGCGTGAAGTAGAAGTCGTAACTCGCCATGGAGATTCGCAGCCGTCAGACCGCGTCGGACAGCGAGGTGAAGTTGAAGTCGCGCACCTTCATCGGCGGCAGCACCATCTGGAACGGCACTTCGTCGCCGCCGATGATCTGCGGCTTGCCCAGTTCGTCGATATTGTTGAGGATCGTGACCGGGCTCTCGTTGAAGCGGAAGTTCTTGAGCGGGTACTTGATCTTGCCGTTCTCGACATAGAAGGTGCCGTCGCGGGTCAGGCCCGTGAGTAGCAGCGACTGTGGATCGACCATGCGGATATACCAGGTGCGGGTGACCACGATGCCCTTCTTGGTGCCCGCGATCAGCTCTTCCAGCGACTTGGTGCCGCCGGCCATGATCATGTTGCCGTGGCCCGCGGTGGCGCGCTTGCCCGTCTTCTGGGCCCAGTAGCGCGAATAGTCGAGCGAGGCGACGCGGCCATCCTTGACCAGCTGGGTGCGTTCGCGCGCCAGCAGCGACTCGTTGTCCCACGGCGCGACCGGCACGTCCTTGTCCCACGGGTCGGCCCAGATGTTCACCTGGCTGTCGAACAGCTTGTCGCCCAGGCGGTTCTTGCCGCCGGCCTTCGACAGGAAGCTGCGGCCCTCGTCGGCCGAGCGCGCGTCGAAGGCGCTGAACATATTGCCCAGGATTTCCGAGGTCGCCGCCGGCTCCAGGATCACGGTGTAGCGGCCCGGTTCCAGCGCACGCGCCTCGACCGAACGCAGCGCCTTCTCGATCGCCACTTCGGCCGCCTCGCGCGCGTCGAAGCGCGCGGCGTCGACCGCCGAGCGGGTCACCCAGCCCGAACCGCGGCCGTCTTCGGTGCGCGCGGTGAGGCTGAACGACAGGTCGGTGAAGTCCTGGTGGCCGAACACGCCGTTCGAGTTGGCCATGGTGGCGAAGCGGGTGCTGTCGGTGAAGAAGCCGGCGGTGACCAGCTTGTTCTTGCGCGCCAGCTCGATGCAGGTGGCCGCCACCTCGGCCCGGAAGTCCGGGTCGATCGCCGCGGTCTTCGGCACGAAGGTGGTGGTGGCGCGGTATTCCTGCTTCGCGATGGCCGGCATGAACTCCGGATTCTCGGGCGCCAGCCTGGCCAGCTCCTCGGCGCGGCGCACCGCTTTTTCCAGCGACTTGTCGTCGAACTCGTTGATCACGGCGGTGCCGCTGCGCTTGCCGAAGGCCACGCGTACCTGCAGCTGCATGTCTTCGGTCAGGCCGGCGGTCGACACGCTGTTGCGCGCGAAGCGCACGTTGCCGACGCGGCTGCCTTCGATCGATACCGTGCATTCGTCGGCTTTCGACAGCGACAGGACGCGATCGGTGATTTTCTTGGCTTGTTCCTGGTTCAGGGCTTTCATCCTGGTCTCCTTATCCGATCTTGCGTGCGGTATTGATGACGTTGATGCCGTTGAAGCGGGTGGTGCTCGATCCGTGCGACACCGCGCTCACCTGGCTCGGCTGGCCCTTGCCGTCGAAGAAGGAGCCGCCCATGCGCCAGTCGCGCTCGTCGCAGATGGCCGAGCAGGCATTCCAGAATTCCTGGGTATTCGCCTGGTACGCCACGTCCTCGAGCGGGCCGGTGATCTTGCCGTTCTTGATCTCGTAGTACAGCGTGCCGCCGAACTGGAAGTTGTAGCGCTGCTGGTCGATCGAATAGGAGCCGCGGCCCAGGATATAGATGCCCTTCTTGACGTCCTTGACCATCTCGTCCGGCGTCAGGCGCGCCTTGCCCGGCTCGAGCGAGACGTTCGGCATGCGCTGGAACTGCACAGTGCTCCAGCTGTCGGCATACGAGCAGCCGTGCGATTCCTTCTCGCCGATGATGTGGGCCTGGTCGCGCGTGGCCTGGTAGTTGACCAGGATGCCGTCGCGGATGATGTCCCACTGCTTGGCCGGCACGCCCTCGTCGTCGTAGCCGATCAGGCCAAGCGAGCCCGGTGTCGTGCGGTCCGCGACAAAATTGACGCGCTCGGCGCCGTGCTTGAATTTCTTGCTCTGCCACTTGTCGAGACCCACGAAACTGGTGCCGGCGTAGTTGGCTTCGTAGCCGAGCACGCGGTCCAGTTCCGTCGGGTGGCCGACGTTCTCGTGGATGGTCAGGAACAGGTGCTCGGGCGAGAGCACCAGGTCATACTTGCCCGGCTCGACCGACTTGGCGCTGAGCTTTTCGCGTGCCTGCTTGCCCGCCAGGCGCGCGTCCTCGACGATGTCGTAGGACTTGGTGTACAGCGTGGTGACGCCGCCGGCGGCGCGCACCTTGTCTTCGGCGCGCGCGTCGAAATATTCATAGCCCATCGAGGCCGGGGCGCCCAGGCCGCCGCGCGAACGGAACTTGCCGGTGGCCTTGTCGACCGCGGTGGCATTGATCGGGGCCCACAGGCGGTGCACGTCCTGGTCGATGTAGGAGCCGTCGGTCGATGCGAAGTATTTTTGCTGGTTGATCTGGAACAGCGAGGCGGTCATGAAGTTCGCGCCCGCATCCAGGCCGGCCTTGTTGGCGGCGATCAGCATGTCGGCTTTTTCCTTGACCGGCAAGGTGCGCCAATCCTTCTTGATCGGCGTGGCCCAGGCCACTTCGCCGACGCCCTTCACCGGCGCCAGGCGCACGGGTTCCAGTTGCAGCCTGGCGTTGGCCTTGGCGATCGCCACCGCCTGGCGTGCGGCCTGGGCGACGCCGTCGGCGGTCATGCTGTTGGTCGAGGCGAAGCCATAGGCGCCGTCGGCGATCACGCGAATGCCGACGCCGCTCGATTCGGTGTTGTTGATGCTTTCGACGTTCAGGTCGCGTGTGACGATGAACTGGTTCAGGTAGCGGCCGATGCGCACGTCGCAATACGACGCGCCGGCCTGTGTGGCCGCGCCCATGGCGGTATCGGCCAGGACTTTCTTGGCGCTTGCCGCCATCGGTTTGAGCAGGTCTTCGGCCGCGATCGCGTTGCCGAAGACCGGAATGAGCATGGCGCCGGCAGTGCCGGCGCCGATCTGCAGGAATTTACGACGTTCCATGTATCCTCCAAATGCGGCGCCTCGATACGAGAGGCCGCGTGGACGGGAAACCCAGCTGAGCGCCCCGGTCCACCCTACATTTTTTTAACGTTCAGATCAGACCGCGTCCGACAGCGACGTGAAGTTGAAGTCGCGGATCTTCATCGACGGAATCAGCATCGAGTAGCGCGCCTCATCGGCGCCGATCACGGCCGGCCTGCCGATTTCCTCGATATTGTTCAGCATCGAGACCGGGCTTTCGTTGAAGCGGAAGTTCTTGATCGGATGCTTGATCTTGCCGTTCTCGACGTAGAAGGTGCCGTCGCGGGTCAGGCCGGTCAGCAGCACCGATTGCGGGTCCACCATGCGGATGTACCAGGTGCGGGTGACCAGCACGCCCTTCTTGGTGTTGGCGATCAGCTCTTCGGTACTCTTGTTGGTGCCGGCCATGATGATGTTGCCGGCCGCGCCCACCGCGCGCTGCTTCTTCTGCTGCGCCCAGTAGCGCGAGTAGTCGAGGGCGTTGATCTTGCCGTCCTTGACCAGCTCCACGCGTTCGCGCGGCAGCATGTTCTCGTCCCACGGCAGCACGGCGACGTCCTTGTCCCACGGATCGGACCAGATATTGACCTGGCTGTCGAACAGCTTGTCGCCCAGGCGGTTCTTGCCGCCGGCCTTCGACAGGAAGCTGCGGCCTTCGTCGGCGCGGCGCGCGTCGAAGCCGCCCAGCATGAAGGACAGCAGGTCCGACGTCGCGGCCGGCTCCATGATCACGGTGTAACGGCCCGGTTCGAGCGCCTTGGCGTCAACCGAGCGCAGTGCCTTCTCGATCGCGATCTCGGCCGCTTCGCGCGGGTCGAACTTGGACACATCGCGCGCCGAGCGCTTGACCCAGCCCGAACCGCGACCGTCTTCGGTGCGCACGGTCAGGGTGAAGTCGAGCGAGGTCGCGACCTGGTGGCCGAACAGGCCGTTCGAGTTGGCGATCGTCTCGAAGCTGGTGCGGTCGGTGAAGAAGCCGGCCGAGACCAGGCCACGCTTGCGGCAGCCCTCGATGGCGTAGGCGGCGGCCTGCGCGCGGTATTCCGGATCGATGTCGGCGGTCTTCTGGACGAAGGTGTCGGACGGCTTGTAGGCGGTCTTGGCGATCGCCGGGATGAATTCCGGATTGTCCGGGGCCAGCTTCGCCAGGTCTTCGG
Source organism: Massilia oculi (assembly GCF_003143515.1). Lineage (NCBI taxonomy): Bacteria > Pseudomonadati > Pseudomonadota > Betaproteobacteria > Burkholderiales > Oxalobacteraceae > Massilia > Massilia oculi. The sequence goes on from NZ_CP029343.1 coordinate 2,628,568, forward strand.
CGCGGCGCACGGCGCGCTCGATCGACTTGTCGTCGAATTCGTTGATGGTGGCCGTGCCCTGCTTCTTGCCGAAGGCGACCTGCACCTGGATGCGGGTGTCGTCGGCCAGGCCGGCGGTCGAGACGGCGTTGCGCGCGAAGCGGATATTGCCGATGGTGCTGCCTTCGATGTTGACGATGCACTCGTCGGCCTTGGTCAGCGACATCACGCGGTCGCTGATCTTCCTGGTTTGTTCCTGGGTCAAGATGCTCATGTGCGTCCCTGCCTTAGCCGATCTTGCGAGCGGTGTTGATCACGTTGATGCCGTTGAAGCGCGCGGTCGACGAACCGTGCGAGACGATGCTGATCTGCGGCGGCTGTCCCTTGCCGTCGAAGAAGGAGCCGCCCATGCGCCAGTCGCGCTCGTCGCAGATGGCGCTGCAGCCGCCCCAGAATTCCTGGGTGTTCGACTGATAGGCCACGTCTTCCAGCATCTGGCCGATCTTGCCGTCCTTGATCTCGAAGAACAGCTGGCCGCCGAACTGCGAGTTGTAGCGCTGCTGGTCGATCGAGAACGAACCGTCGCCGATGATGTAGATGCCCTTCTTGATGCCCTTGACCATCTCGTCCGGGGTCAGGCGCGCCTTGCCCGGCGCCAGCGACACGTTCGGCATGCGCTGGAACTGCACCGTGTTCCAACCGTCCGCGTACGAGCAGCCGTGCGATTCCTTCTCGCCGATGATGTGGGCCTGGTCGCGCGTGGCCTGGAAGTTGACCAGGATGCCGTCCTTGATGATGTCCCAGCGCTTGGTCTTGACGCCTTCGTCGTCGTAACCGATCGCGCCCAGCGAACCCGGGGTGGTCTTGTCGGCGAAGATGTTGACGATCGGCGCGCCGTACTTGAAGCTCTTCGACTGCAGCTTGTCCAGGGTGGCGAAGCTGGTGCCGGCGTAGTTGGCCTCGTAGCCCAGCACGCGATCGAGTTCGGTCGGGTGGCCGACGTTCTCGTGGATGGTCAGCCACAGGTGTTCCGGCGACAGCATCAGGTCGTACTTGCCCGGCTGGACCGACTTGGCGGTCAGCTTGCGCTTGGCGTCGCGGCCCGCGGCGCGCGCGTCCTCGACGATGTCGTAGCTGTCGGTATACAGGGTGGCGACGCCGCCGGCGGCCTTGATCTTGTGTTCGGGACGGGCGTCGAAGTATTCATAGCCCTTGCCCACCGGGGAACTCAGGCCGTCGCGCGAGCGGAACTTGCCGGTGGCCTTGTCGACCGCGGTGGCCGACAGCGGCGCCCACAGGCGATGCACGTCCTGGTCGATGTACGAGCCGTCGGTCGACGCGAAGTACTTCTGCTGGTTCACCTGGAACAGCATCGTGCGCATGAAGTTGGCGCCGCCTTCCATGCCCGCCTTGTTGGCGGCGATCAGCATGTCGGTCTTTTCAGCGATCGGCACCGTGCGCCAGTCCTTGGTGTACGGCGTGCTCCACGACACCTCACCGACGCCCTTGACTGGTGCGAGCTGCACCGGTTCGGTCTGGAGCTTGGCATTGGCCTTGGCGATTGCCACCGCCTGGCGCGCCGCGTTGGCGATGCCGTCGTTCGACATGTCCGAGGTCGCCGCGAAGCCGTAGGCGCCGTTCACGATCACGCGCACGCCGACGCCGGCCGATTCGGTATTGGCCACGTTCTCGACGTTCAGGTCGCGGGTGGTGATGAACTGGTTGAGGTAGCGGCCGATGCGCACGTCGGCGTAGCTGGCGCCGGCCTTGGTGGCGGCGTTCAGCGCCACGTCGGCCAGGGCCTTCTTGGCGGCGACGGGCATCGTGCTGACCAGTTCCTCGGCAGCGATCGCGCGACCGAATGGCAGCAGCATCGAGGCGGCGGCCAGGCTGCTGAGATTGAGAAAGGTACGGCGTTCCATGTGTTCTCCTGAATGACCTACTTCCGGGCAGCGGTTCCGCAAACAGCTCGGCGCCGCTCTTGTATGTACATCGCTATTGTTTTGGATTTGCCTGTGTGCCCACGCGGCAAACCTCTCAACCATAGCATCGACTTAGCGTTTTGAATAGGCAATCTTTGTGCCACCGCAATGCAACGTTCTCTGCCTGTGCAGGGCACTGTCTGTACGATGAACATTCCACGCATATGCATATGCGGGGAACGCTTGACTATGGAGGTTGCCTGTTCGATCATCTTCGGGTTGACGGCGGCGAACCGCCGGCCGTCCGATCCACCAAGGAGACTTCGCACGATGAAACGACTGATCCTGGCCGCGATGCTGGCGACCGGCCTCGCCGGCGCCGCGCATGCCGACGACGCCCTCAAATCCGCCATCGCCGGCGAACACCGCGCAGCCGCCAACAAGGCCCGCGACACCTACCGCCACCCGTATGAAACCCTGACCTTCTTCGGCATCAAGCCCGATATGACGGTGATCGAGCTGGCGCCGTCGGGCGGCTGGTATACCGAGATCCTGGCGCCCTACCTGCACGATAAGGGCAAGCTGCTGGGCGCCGCGCCGTCCGCCGAGAGCCGCTATGGCAAAGCATTCCGCGACAAGCTGGCCACCGACGCCAAGGTCTACGGCAAGGTCACCCCGGTCCTGTTCGAGCCACCGACCCGCTACGAGCTGGGCGCACCGAACAGCGCCGACATGGTGCTTACCTTCCGCAACCTGCACAACTGGCTGGGTGGCGGCGACGATGCAGTGCTCACCACGCTGAAGGAAGTGCACAAGGTGCTCAAACCCGGCGGCGTGCTGGGCGTGGTCGAGCACCGCCTGCCGGCGAAGATGGAGCAGGATGCCAAGGCGTCGAGCGGCTATATGCACGAGGCGTATGTGATCCGCATGGCCGAACGCGCCGGCTTCAAGCTGGCCGCCAAGTCGGAGGTGAACGCCAATCCGAAGGACACCGCCGACCATGAAAAAGGCGTGTGGACGCTGCCGCCGGTGCTGGCCAACAAGGACAAGGACCGCGCGAAGTACCTCGCCATCGGCGAGAGCGACCGCATGACGCTCAAATTCGTCAAGCAGTAAGCACGTCGGTCCCGTCGTGGAGGAAGGCCATGCCGCCTCCGCGACGATTCTCGTATTTCCTTTTGCGTCGCCTGTGGTTATTCTTCCGGATGCATCCTGAACCGTCCAACCGAAGGAAACCATGAAGACTCTGCCGACATTGCGCCTGGCCGCCCTCGCCCTAGCCGTCTGCGGCGCCGCGCACGCCCAGGATACCGTGCCGCCTGAAGCCCAGGCCATGCCTGCTCCCGCACCCGTCCCGGCGCCCGCCATTGCTCCTCCAGTCGCCGCCAAGAGCGCCGTGCCCGCGCCGGTCCTGCCCGCGGTCGAGAACTCGGTGGTGAAGATCTTCGCCACGATCCGCCGCCCCGAACCCTACAAGCCCTGGACCAAGGCGGCGCCAGCCTCGGTCACCGGTTCCGGCGTCATCATCGAGGGCAAGCGCATCCTGACCAATGCCCACGTGGTCGGCTATGCGAGCCAGGTCGAGGTGCAGGCCAGCCAGTCCGGCGACAAGGTGGCGGCCAGGGTGATCGCGCTGGCGCGCGGCATCGACCTGGCCGTGCTGGAACTGGAAGACCCGTCCTTCTTCGACAAGCGTCCGCCGGTGCCGCGCGCCCCCGTGCTGCCCTACGTGCGCCAGCAGGTGTTCGCCTACGGCTATCCGGTCGGCGGCAACTCGCTGTCGACCACCACCGGCATCGTCTCGCGCGTGGAGTTCGTCAACTACGGCGCCTTCAGCTCGGGCCTGCGGATCCAGATCGACGCCCCGATCAATCCCGGCAACAGCGGCGGTCCGGTGGTGTCGGGCGAGCGCATGGTCGGCCTGGCTTTCGCCGGCGCGACCAACGCGCAGAACATCGGCTACGTGATCCCCAACGAGGAAATCGAACTGTTCCTGCGCGACGTGGCCGACGGCCGCTACGACGGCAAGCCGCTGCTGCACGACAGCGTGCAGACGCTGGAAAACCCGGCGCTGCGCCAGTTCCTCAAGCTGGATAAATCGGTCGAAGGCGCGGTGGTGCACCGCCCCTACCGGGTCGACGACAGCTGGCCGCTGAAGGAGTGGGACGTGATCACCCATATCGGCGAATACGCGGTCGACAACCAGGGCATGGTCAAGCTGGGCTCGAACCTGCGCGTGCGCTTCCAGTACCGCATCCAGCAGGTGGCGAAGAACGGCAAGGTGCCCATGACGATCATCCGTGGCGGCAAGGAGAATAAGGTCGAGGTGCCGGCCACCGGCCCGCGTCCGCTCCTGATCTCGGACCTGGACGGCGGCTATCCGTCCTACTTCATCTACGGCCCGATCACCTTCTCGCGCGCCACCAGCGAATTCATGAGCTTTGTCGCCGGCAGCGCGCCGGGGATGAACGCCTATGCCTTCAACGCCAGCCCCCTGGTCACGCGGCGCGGCGATTCGCCGACGCCCGAGCGCGAAGAGCTGGTGGTGATCAGCGCGCCGTTCTTCCCGCACAAGCTGGTGAGCGGCTACAACAACCGCTTCGGCTCGGTGATCGAATCGGTGAACGGCGAGAAGGTGCGCAGCCTGCGCCACCTGGTGGAACTGCTGCGCGACCTGAAGGACGACCAGGTGGTGCTGCGCTTCGACCAGCGCTACGGCGAGACCATGATCCTGCCGCGCCAGGCGACGCTGGCGGCGACCGAGTCCATCCTGTCGGATAACGGGATCAGGACGCAGGGGTCGGAAGACATGATGAAGGTGTGGGAGCGCAAATAAGGTTCACTACCCGCGCGCCATGAAAAACGCCCGCGGATCCGCGGGCGTTTTTCGTTGCTCTTACTTCGCCTTTTTCACGGGCGTGAACAGCAAGTCCTGGAAGTCATAACTAAAGTCCGTCTCGGTCGACACCGGCTTCATCCGCAACCGCTCGATCGAACCGTCATGATCCAGCGAGAAGGTCGCGTAGGCGTCGGCGTTGAAGTTGCGTTCCTTCCAGCGCACGATGAAGGTATCGTGCTGGAAGTGCTCCATCTCGCCAGTCAGGTCGGGGGTGCGAGAGAACGACATCACCAGCTTGCTGCCCTGGCGCTTGACGATCGCCTTGCCATACCAGGCGTCCTCGTACTCGCCCTCGTAGTCCCACAGCGGCAGCGACGGCTTCGAGGCCTTGGCGCGGCTGGCGCTCTCGCCCTTCACGCGCGCCTCTTCCTTTTCCCGCGCTTCGCGGTCGACCTCGGCGATGCGGCCGATCCAGTCGGTCGGCGCCACGCCCAGGTACTGGTCCAGCAGGCGGTATTGCAGCGCATTGAGCGACGGGCCGCTTTCGGCATTGGTGAAGATCGCGATGCCCAGCTTGGCGTCCGGCACCAGCAGCACGCGCGAATAGAAGCCCTGCAATGCACCTCCGTGCATCGCCACCAGCTTGCCCTGGTAGTCGCGCAACTGGAAGCCCAGGCCATAGGCGAAGAAGTTCGGCTTGGTCGCCGCCAGCGGTGGACGCGGCTCGTTGATCTTCATCGGCGTCTGCGCGGTCCACATCTCGCGCGCCTGTTTCTCTGACCACAGGCGCACTTCCTTGCCGCTGGCGTCCGTTTTCACGCGGCCCTGGTCGAGCAGCACGTTCATCCAGCGCGCGATGTCCTCGGCATTGGTGTTGATGCCCACCGCGCCGATCGCGTTCGCCACCGGCATCGGCTTGACCACCGCCGCCTTGCCATTGATCTTGCTGTGCGGCGCCGACACGTTCATGCCCGGCTTGTGCTGGTCCAGGCTGGTGGTGGTGGCCTGCATGCCGACGGGATCGAGGATCCACTCGCGCATGGTCGCGCCCCAGTCTTTGCCGGATTTCCGGGCGATGATCTTGCCGGCCACGATGTACAGCAGGTTGTCGTAGGCGTAGCTGTTGCGGAAGCTCGTCGCCGGCTTGATGTAGCGGAGGTTGTGGATGATCTCGTCGGTGCTGAAGGTGGTGGTCGGCCACCACATCAGGTCACCGGCGCCCAGTCCCAGGCCGCTGCGGTGGGTGAGCAGGTCGCGCACCGTCATCTCGGCCGTCACGTAGGCATCGTACATGCGGAAGTCCGGCAGGTGCTTGATGACCGGGTCATCCCATTCCAGCTTGCCCTGGTCGACCAGCATCGCCAGCCCCGCCGCCGTGAATGCCTTGGAGTTGGACGCGATCTCGAAGATGGTCTTGCCGTCGACCGGCGTCGGGTCGCCCAGCTTGCGCACGCCGAAGCCCTGGGTGACGACGACCTTGCCGTCCTTGACCACGGCGATGGCGATGCCCGGGACGTCGAAGGTTTTCAGGACGCGGTTGACGTCGGCTTCGAGGTCATAGGCTGGCGCCGCTGCGGCGGCCGTCGGCGCGGCGGCGGTTTGCGCCACTGCGGCGCCCACGCTGCAGAGCGCAAGCACTACGACGCCGGCGAGTCGGTTCATGATCATCATTGCTTGCCCATCGTCTTGTCGACGCTCGATTGCGTCTCCGGGTGGTAACGCTCGCGCGCCTTCTTGTAGATGCCTTCGGCCCAGGCACGGTCTTCCGGCTTTTCGCGCAGCGCCGCGTACAGCGGCACCACGAACTTCTGGCGGCCCACGCTCATCAGGAAGGCTTCGAGCTGCGGACGCACGGCGCGGTAACCGGCGTGCACCGAGGCGCGGTAGAAGCGGAACGCGACTTCATTGTTCTTCGTATTGGCCAGGTCATGGGCGCGGTCCAGCTCCGCGAGCTTCTTCGCATCGGCCTTGTTGTCGATATCGTTGAGGAACTTCATCCACTCGACGGCGTTCCAATCCCTGGCCTTGAGCTGCTCGGTCGAGACAGTTCCTTTGACCCAGCCGTCGATCGCGGCATTCAGCTGCGCCAGGCGCTGCGACACCGCGCGCTGGGCGCTGGCCGGGATGCCGGGACCGTAGATCCACTCGTCCAGCTCGGCCTCGCTCATGATCTTCGGATTGTTCGCCAACAGGTTCTTGCGCAGGTAGTCCAGGAACTGGTCGTTGGTCACGCTCTGGAAGGCGTGGCCGTCGAACCAGCCGCGCAGGAAGGTGTCGAAGGCGGCGCGGCCGGCGCGCTGCTCGAGCGTGTGCAGGAACCAGGCGCCCTTCGGATAGGCCAGCGAGGTGTCCGGGTAGTATTCGGCCGAGGTGTCCGGCTGGCGCGAGACCAGCGATTGCTTCGCCGGCGGCAGGTCCTTCAGCATCTCCAGCGCCTCTTCCTGCTCCAGCTGCAGGTTCATGAGGGCGACTTCCTTGCCGTAGATCTCCTCCAGGATGCGGGTGGTGACGTAGGTGGTGAAGCCTTCGTTGAGCCACCAGTGCTTCCACGAGGCGTTGGTCACCAGGTTGCCCGACCAGCTGTGCGCCAGTTCGTGGGCGATCAGGTCGACCAGGCTGCGGTCGCCCGCGATCATGGTCGGGGTGAGAAACGTAAGGCGCGGGTTTTCCATGCCGCCGATCGGGAACGACGGCGGCAGGACCAGCATGTCGTAGCGTCCCCAGCGATACGGCCCGTACAGCTTCTCGGCCGCTTCCACCATCTTTTCGGTGTCGGCCAGCTCGTACTCCGCCGCCTTGATGCGTTGCGGCTCGGCGTAGACGCCGGTGCGCCCGCCGAGCGTGCGCGCTTCGAGCTCGCCGATGCCGATCGCCAGCAGGTAGGAAGGAATCGGCTGCGGCATATTGAACTTCCAGCCTCCCTTGCCGGTGGCCTTCATGTCGTTATCGGCGCTCATCACCACGCGCAGGCCTTGCGGCGCCTCGATGCGCGCGCTGTAGGTGAAGCGCACCGCCGGCGTATCCTGGATTGGCACCCAGGAGCGGGCATTGATCGCCTGCGACTGGCTGAACATGAACGGGTGCTTGCCCGACATCGTCTGCACCGGCTGAAGCCATTGCAACGCGGTGGCGGTCGGCGCGGTGCGGTAGTGGATGCGCACCTTCTTCTGCTGGCCCGGCAGCTTGACGTGCAGCGGCTGGCCCTTTTCTTCGTCAAACTTGCCGAGCGAGTAGTCGGCCTTGCGCCAGGCGCCTTTCGCATCCTGCGCCTCGATCTTCGAGATCGTCAGCTCGCGCGTATCCAGGTCGAGCGTGGTCGCCTTCTTGTCCAGCCAGTCGAGGGTCAGCTCGGCATAGCCATCCAGGCTTTTCTTCGCGAAGTCGGCCTTCAGGTCCAGGTGCAGCGCCGTGGTCTTGACCTGGTCGTACCTGGCGTAGCTGAGGGGATCGAGGGCGAAGGCGTAGGCGCTCCAGGCGCTCAGGAGGGCTGCGGTGCTCGCGCGCAGCAGGGTGCTTTTGTTCATGGTCTCTCGCAGGGAAGGTCGGCCCGGCAGGCCGAGGCGGGTGCAGGATAGCATGCAGGCCAGGCCAGCGAAAGCGCGCCGCCCGCCCCTTCGCGCAGGATAAATACGCATGCCGCGGCGCAGCGACCGGGCCGCCTCTGCTATGATCGCGCCCTTCCTCCTGCTGTTTGCTCATCCGACTGATGGACGCCTTTCTCGTCTCGACCGGCATCGTGGGCCTCGCCGAGATCGGCGACAAGACCCAGTTGCTGGCTTTCCTGCTCGCCGCGCGCTTTCGCCGCCCCCTGCCGATCGTGTTCGGCATTTTTGTCGCGACCGTGGCCAACCACGCCTTCGCCGCCGCCGTCGGCGCCCTCGTCAGCGAGCTGCTGGGCCCCGGCGTGATGCGCTGGGTGCTGGGACTGTCCTTCCTGGGGATGGCCGCCTGGGTATTGACGCCGGACGAGATCGACGCCGAGGAAGCGCAGCTGGCGAAGTACGGCGTGTTCCTGACCACCCTGATCGCCTTTTTTGTCGCCGAGATGGGCGACAAGACCCAGGTCGCCACCGTGGCGCTGGCCGCGCGCTACGAGTCGATGGCCGCCATCGTCGCCGGCACCACCTTCGGCATGATGCTGGCCAACGTGCCGGCCGTGTACTTCGGCGAACGCATCGCGAACCGCGTGCCGCTCAAGCTGGTGCATGGCATCGCTGCGCTGATCTTCGCGGTGCTCGGCATCGCGACCCTGCTGGGGATGGGCGAAGGACTGGGGTTCTAGTCTTCCTGCATGACCCATACCGGCGCCGACCACAGCACGTTGCCGTCGTCCTGGGTCACTTTCGCATAATAGAAGTGGGCGCCCGGGCTCGGGGTGAAGGTCGTCTCGGCCTGGTCCGACGTCTGCGTGACCGTGCCCTTGCGGCCCGGGACGCCTTCCATGATCGCGACCGAGGCCGCCTTCCGGCCGGTTGAACTGGCAAAGTTCGCCACCAGCGCGAGCGGTCCGCGATTGGTGAAGCGCTCGCCCATCAGGCGGCCGTTCGCGGTCAGGACCAGCTGCGAATCCTTGTCCATCGTCGCGAACACGCGGCGCGCCTTGAGCGCCTCGACGAACGACGCGCGGTTCAGGGCCGTGCCGTTCGGCAGCAGCACGCCGGTGCGGTTGGTGAACGACGCGCCCCAGTTGGCGCAGTGGTTGTCCTGGTTGGTGCTGAAGGCCAGGCGATAGCCCGCCTCCAGCAGCCGGTTGCAGGCGCCTTCGAAATTGCTGCGGCGGGTCTCGGTCTCGCTGACGTTGGTCGAGAAGGCGGTGCTGTTCATCACCTCGCACAGCGCCATCGCTTCGCCGCCATCCTCGGTATGGGCCAGCGGCACGCCATCGACCTGGAACTGGCCCGAGTGCGCCGGATGGTTGAACTGCCCCACCCAGCCGCGCTCGCGCATCAGCGTGTACAGCGCCGCGTAGTCGCCCTTGGGCGTGCGCGTGTCGGCCATCAGCTCGCCCCTGGCATTGGTCTCCCAGCCCAGCAGCTCGTCGCTGTTGAAGATGTTGATATGGCCGCCGTTGCTGATGACGCCCCATTCCAGGCCGTACACCGCGAGGAAATCCGGGTGCTTCCTGGAGAAGCCCGCTGCGCTTTCCAGGCCGGCGCGGTACAGGGCCTTGGCGGCGGCGGGGTCGGCGTCCGGCGCGCTGCCTTCGGAGCCGTCGTACATGTGGTTGTGTTCGGAGGCGACCAGGATGCCGAGGCCGCGCCCGCGCGCATAGGCGAAGGCATCGATCGGGCCGTGCGGCGACTCCAGTGGCGACTGGGCGCCCTTGCACTCCGCGATGTCGGCGCCGCCGTCGCTGTGATTGGTCTGGCTGTGCAGGTTGCCGAGATAGACCGTGTAGGGCAGCGCGCCCGGCGCCGCAACGGCCGCCGGCTCGAAGGCGCGCGGCAGCGGCGAAAACGCCGGCATGGCAGGCAGCAGAGGCGCGCCGACCGCGATCTGCCAGTCCTGCTCGATTTGCTCATGGGCGTCGCCGCGCACGGTCGCGCGCAGCCGGACGCGGTAGATGCCGCTCGGCGCCGGAGACAATCCCAGGCGGCCGGACCAGGGCACGGCCACCGTCATTTCATTGCCCGTGAACGGCGCCGCGCCGCGCCAGCGCAGGGCGACGCGGCCGTCTGGCCGGACCAGTTCCACCCGCCAGTCGACGGTGTCTGTCCGCGCCAGGCCGGGATAGGCGAACTGCAGGGTGAAAGTCCGCCCCTGGGCCGCGCCGGCCTGGAACGGCGCGAGCAGGGTGGCTTCGAATTCCTGATGTTCTGCGGGGGCGGCTTGCGCCAGGCTGCAGCACAGCGACAGGGCCAGGAGTGGGGGCAGGAGTGAGGATTTCATGATGCAATTTTTGCAATTTCATGCCTCAGTCATCTTGAGCAGCCTCCCTTAAAAATTGTCATTTCGTCCATTTATTTTGATGAATTTCAATCATGGCAACTTGCCACGAGCCGGATAGCCGTTTATGTTGGCAGCCTCATGATCGACAAGCTCGAAATCACCCACCTGCGCACGCTCGACGCCCTGAACCGCTTCGACACCATCTCGGCGGCGGCCGAGCACCTGGACGTCTCGCAACAGGCAGTCAGCCTGCAGCTGAAGAAGATCCGCACCATTCTGGGCGACCCGTTGTTCGTGCGCACCGGCCAGGGCATGGCGCCGACGCCCTATGCGAAGCTGATCGCGCCCCACATCGGCCAGGTGCTGGCGCAGCTGAACGGCATTCCCCTGCCCTTCGAGGTCCGGCCCGAGCAGGCCGAGCGCACGCTGGTGGTCTCGGGCACCGACTACACCCAGAAGGTGATCGTGGCCGACCTGGTGCGCATGCTGCGGTGCGAGGCGCCGAGGGTGAAGGTGGCGGTGGTCGACATCGAGGTCAGCGCCCTCACCCGCAAGCTGCACCAGGGCGAGATCGACCTGATTTTCACGGTGGACGGTTACGTCGCGCCCGGGCTGGTAACGCAGCCCCTGTTCCTCGAGCAGTACCGCTGCGTCACCGGCAACCGCGCGCTGGCCGGCGGCGGCGTCATGTCGCTCGAAAAGCTGGTGGAGCACGACTTCATCGTCACCAATCCGGGCATGGCCAGTTTCACGGGATCGGCCGACGGCTGGTTCGCGCGCCAGGGATTGCAGCGCCGGGTCGTGGCGTCGGCGCCGTCCTTCTTCATGGCGCTGGAATACCTGAAGGGATCGGACCTGGTCGCGTTCATGCCATCGCGCCTGCTGCCCTGCGAGGGAGTATTCGAGATCGGGCTGCCCAAGTACCCGCCGGGCTATCAGGTGGTGGCCGCCCACCATCCGAATGCGCAGAACGATTCCTTCATCACCTGGGTGCTGGAGCGGGTCGGCTCCCGCCTCGCATCGACTACTCTTGTATCAGCTACAAGCCGCGCTTGATTGCGGCGACCGGTGCGCATGCCTAAGCTGGCGCCTTTCAAAGCAAAGGAAACCGCATGAGCATCGAACGCATCAATCCGCCCGCGCTGTACGACGGCGCCCCGCATGGCCTGTCCCACGCGACCATCGATCACGAAACCGGCCTGGTGTTCGTGTCGGGCCAGGTCGACTGGGATCGTGAGTACAAGGTCAGGCACACCACCCTGGCCGGGCAAACCGAAGGCGCGGCGCGCAACCTGATCGCGGTGCTGGCGGCCGCCGGATCCTCGGTCGAGCAGATCCTGCAGCTGCGCGTCTACGTGCGCGGCGAGATCGGCGAGCACCTGGAGACGGTGGCGCCGATCCTGGTGCGGCATCTCGGCCTGCCGCGCCCGGCCCTGACCGGCATCGGCGTGGCCTCGCTGGCGTCGCCCGATACCCTGGTCGAAATCGAAGCGGTGGCCAAGCGCCGCGCACCAAATGTTTAGTAAACCGGCTAAACATATGGGCTGAAACACGGTAAGGATTGCCCGGAAACCGGTCTCCACATATAAGTTGCACTTGGGTATAGTGCAAAAAAACAGGCGGCGTCGTTGCCGCCACATGTGGAGACCTCATGACGGCCAGACTCAACTTCGGACAACTCTCGATCGCCGCCGGTGCGGCATTCCTGTTTAGTGCAGTTCCCGCCCTGGCCGCCCCGCCGGGCAGCCCGGCCGAAGCCGTGGACGTCTTCATCGGCACCGGCGGCGACGGCCACACCTTCCCCGGCGCCAGCCGCCCCTTCGGCATGGTGCAGCTCAGCCCCGACACCCAGCACCGCCACTTCCGCCAGAGCTATCCCTGGGCCTCGGGCTACAACTACGCCGACAGCTCGATCCTCGGCTTCTCGCACACTCACTTCTCGGGCAGCGGCCACTCCGACCTGGGCGACGTGCTCCTGATGCCCTATAGCGGCGAGACCAAGCTGGAGCCGGGCTATCCGGAGCGTCCGTTCTCGGGCTACCGTTCGCGCTTCTCGCACGACCAGGAAAAGGCCGAACCCGGCTACTACGCCGTGCGCCTGAAGGATCATGAAGTCGACGTCGAGCTGACCGCCAGCGAGCGCGTGGGACTGCACCGCTATAAATTCAAGGCCGGCGAGCCGGCCAAGGTGCTGCTCGACCTGCGCACCAGCATCTACAACTACGACGAGAAGAACCTGTGGGCGCGCCTGCGCGTGCGCAACAGCACCACCATCACCGGCATGCGCGAGACGCGCGGCTGGGCGCCCGGCCGCCAGGTGCACTTCGCGATCCAGTTCTCGCGCCCGATCGACACCCGCCAGCTGCTGAACCGCGAAGAAGCGATCCCCTACCGCGGCTTCGCCCCGCCCGGCAAGACCCCGGCAGATAAAGCGCTGGTCGAAGGCAAGCAGCTGATGGCCGACTTCAACTTCGGCGTGCCGCAGGACGGCACGCTGCTGGTGAAGGTCGCCCTGTCGGCGGTGAGCGAAGACAATGCGATCGCCAACCTGGCCGAGATGCCGGGCTGGGACTTCGACCAGGAGCGCGAGCGCGCCGGCAAGGCCTGGAACGACGCGCTGGGCGCGGTGAAGGTCGAAGCCGAAGGCCCGATGCGCACCAAGTTCTATACCGCCCTGTACCACACCATGCTGGCGCCGTCGCTGTTCATGGACCTCGACGGCAGCTACCGCGGCCCGGACAACCAGGTGCACAAGGCGAAGAACTTCCGCTTCCACTCGACCTTCTCGCTGTGGGACACCTACCGCGCGCTGCACCCGCTGCTCACCATCGTCGCACCCGAGCAGCGCAACGCCGACTTCGTCAACTCGCTGATCGCCTCGCAGCAGCACAGCCCCTACGGCATCCTGCCGGTATGGCAGTTCCATGGCCTGGAGACCTGGTGCATGATCGGCTACCACGCGGTGCCGGTGATCGCCGACGCCTACATGAAAGGCATCCGCGGCTTCGACGCCGACAAGGCCCTGGCCGCGATGACGGCCAGCGCCGAATACGGTCCCTACGGCGGCCTGGAACACTATATGAAGCTGGGCTACGTGCCGATCGACCTCGAGAAGGAAGCGGCATCGAAGACCGTCGAATACGCCTTCGACGACTGGACCATCGCGCGCATGGCCGAGAAGATGGGCAAGAAGGATGTTGCGGCCCGCTACTACAAGCGCGCCCAGAACTACCGCAACGTGTTCGACAAGGAGACCGGCTTCATCCGCGCCCGCAAGTCCACCGGCGAATTCCGCACCCCGTTCAACCCGGAGCAGTCGAACTTCGGCAGCGACTATACCGAGGGCAGCGCCTGGCAGTATTCCTGGTATATGCCGCACGATAATGCCGGCCTGATCTCCTTCCTGGGCGGCGACACCAGGCTGGTGGAGAAGATCGACCAGGTGTTCGACGCCAAGGTCGACGAGACCGTGTACGCCCACATGGAAGACATCTCGGGCCTGATCGGCCACTACGCCCACGGCAACGAGCCTTCGCACCACGTGGCCTACCTGTACAACTACGCCGGCGCGCCATGGCGCACGCAGGAACGCCTGGCCAACATCATGGCCAGCCAGTACAGCGACAAGCCGGACGGCCTGTCGGGCAACGACGACCTGGGCCAGATGTCGGCCTGGTTCGCCTTCACCGCGCTCGGCTTCTATCCGGTGGCCCCGGCCAGCAACGAGTACGTGATCGGCCGCCCCTTCCTGGACAAGGCGACCCTGAACCTGCCGAACGGGAAGCGCTTCACGGTGCGCGCCGACAATCTCTCGAGCGGCAACGGCTACATCGGCCGCGTGACCCTGAACGGCAAGCCCTTGATGCGCACCTTCATCCGCCACGAGGACATCATGGCCGGCGGCGAACTGGTGTTCACCATGCAGGCCACGCCGAACAAGGACTGGGGCAAGGAGCAGAACGCCCGCCCCTACACCCAGACCAGATATTGACGAAGGAAAGCGCGCCATGGCCGTTACGATCCGCGACATCGCCCGCGCCACGGGCTACTCGATCGGCACGGTCTCGCGCGCACTGAAGAACCAGGACGGCCTGACCGACAAGACGCGCGAACGCATCTGCGCGGTGGCGCGCGAAATGGGTTACGACTTCGCCAAGCTGCGCGAAGGCGACGTGCGCCGCATCGCCTTCTTGCTGCACCGCCAGCACAACACGCAGTCGGCCAGCCCGTTCTACCTGCCGGTGCTGCACGGCGCCGAGGACGCCTGCCGCAAGCGCGGCATCGCGCTCTCTTTCGTGGTGGTGGGCCCGGCCGAGCCGGTGCTCGACCTGGTGCGCCTGCACCAGCCCGACGCTCTGCTGTGCGCCGGCTACTTCGAGCCGGAACTGGTGGCGGCGCTGCGCGACACCGGCAAGCCACTGGTGCTGCTCGACATGCGCCTGCCCGGCTACCGCTCGCTCAATCCCGACCACGCCCTGGGCGGCTACCTGGCCACGCGCCACCTGGTCCGGCAGGGCCGGCGCCGCATCGCCATGCTCACCGGCCCGCTGGCGCACCACAGCATCCTGGAGCGCTACCGCGGCTTTCGCAAGGCCTTGTTCGAGGCGCGCATGCTGGCCGATCCCGACCTCGAGGTCCAGCTGCCCAGCATCGGCAACAGTCTCGACAACGTGCGCCAGGCGGTCGACGCCCTGCTGGCGCGCCAGCCGCGGCCCGATGCGCTGTTCTGCTACAACGACAGCACGGCCCTCGCCGCCATGCGCCACTGCCTGGAACGCGGCCTGAAGATCCCGCACGACATCGCGATCGTCGGCTTCGACGACATCAGCGCCGCCTCCAGCGCGATCCCGCCGCTATCCAGCGTCCAGATCGACAAGGATCTGCTCGGGCGGATGGGCGTTGATTCGCTGCTGGAGAAGGTGGACGGCGCCAGCCTGGAACAGACGCTCGCAGTGCAGCTGGTGGTGCGCGAGAGCAGCAACGACGACTGAGCGTCGTCTAGCCCAGGCAGCCGGCTCAGAAGTGGTATTCGGCGCGGATCATCGGCGTGCTGGCGCGCTGCCCGCGTCCGCCGGTCGTGGCGCGGGTATTGCCGAACTTGTTGTTCCAGAACTGGTATTCGACACCGACGCGGAAGCGGTTCTTCTTCTGGCCGAAGTGCGCGCCGACATCGTACATCAGCTGCATGTCGATGTTCGTCTCGGCGCCGGTAGGGTTGCCGGTTTCGTCCAGGCCCTTCTCGGCGATGAAATTGGCATAGCCCTCGAAGGCCCAGCGTTCGTTCAGCGGGATGCCCCAGCTGACGTTGAGCATCGGATGGTTCTCGTACTTGTAGCGTCCGCGCACGTCGGAGATCGGGGCGAAGGCGCCGCTCGGCGCATTGCTTTCGCGGATCAGGAGGATGCTGGTGCTCAGGAAGCCCGGCACGTCCCACATCAGGGTCGGCCCGACCACCAGCATGCGCTTGCGCGAGTTGTAGCCGACGTCGCGCTTGGTGTTCAGGTCGAAGCCGGCGGTGAGCCCGACGCCCTTCACCTTCCCGAAGCGCAGCTCGCGCCCGCTCAGCGCGCCGATGTCGAGCGTGTGACGGTACAGCAGATAGGCTTCCTCGGCGCCGGAATCGCCGCCGAGCGAGCGTGGATCGTTGCGGTCCGACTTGAGCCAGTCGAGGTTCAGGTAGTTGCTGCCGTACTTGTAGCCGCTGGCGTGGGTCAGCGCGAGGACGTGCTTGTCGATGTGGTCGGGATTGAACGGCTCGGCGAAGCGGCTGCCGTAACGCCAGCTGACGGCGGTATCGCTCCAGTCGAGCGCCTGCGCGGGGCTGGCCGCGAATCCCGTGGCCAGCAGGCAGGCGCCGCAGCCGAGGACGCGGGTGACGATGTTCATGATCTTGATCCTATGGTTCCGGCGCGCCAGGCGCGCGCGCAACCCGCAATTCTACCTTGTGGTCACGCCGGTCGTCACGCAGCACGATGGTCCAGTCCGGGCAGGGTTGGCCGTCCAGCAGCATCTCTTCAAAGCCTTCCGTGGCGTGCACCGTGATCTCGTAGAACGCGCCGCGATGACGGTAGCGCAGGCTGAAACCATCCCAGCCCGGCGCCAGGCGCGGCCTCAAACGCAGCGCGTCGCCATGGCGTTCCAGGCCCAGCAGCGCTTCGACGAACAGCAACCAGGTCCACGCCGCCGCCGGCGTCGCGACGCCGCCGGTGGCGCGGCAGGCATGCGGCGCGATCGTGCGCAGGCCGCCGCTCATCAGGTAGGGCGGCCCGTCGCCATGCGCCATCGGGTCGAGCATGCGCGCCAGCTGCCATGCGCTGGCGGCGTCGCCCAGCCGTGCGAATCCGGCCGCGGCCCAGGCGGTGGCGCGATGGTCCTGGCCGGGACCCGACCTTACCCGCTCGCTCCATTCGCCGTCCACCGGCGGATCGCAGCGCGGCACGGCGCCATCGATGCGCAGGCGCTGCACCGCCGCGCGCAGCGCTTGCGGCCCTTGCGCCGCGCCGGCCTCCAACGCCCAGCACTGGGTCGACAGCTCGACGCGGCAGGCGGCATTGGCGATCGAGCCGAGGGCATTGCTGCTGTCCAGCCAGGTCCAGCGATACCAGTCGCCGTCCCAGCCGTGCTCCTCGCATTGCGCGCGCAGCGCCAGCGCCGCGCCGCGGCAGGTGGTGGCGAAGCCGAAGTCGCCGCGCCGGTCGGCCACCTCGGCGAAGCGCTGCAGCACGGCGGCCATGAAGAAGCCCAGGCGCACGCTTTCGACGCGCCCGGCCACGCCTTCCTCATGCAGGCGCCCCGCCGCCGGCGGCAGGCCGCGCGGCCCGAAGCGCAGGCAGCCGCGCAGGCCATGCACGCAGTGCTGGTACAGATCGTCGCGGTCCGACAGGCGCGCGGCCAGCAGCGCATGGTCTTCCGTGACCGCGAGATAGCGCGTCAGTGCGTACGGCAGCCACAGGAAGTCCTCGACGGCGCAACCCGTCGTGAACGCGGGCGCGGCGCGCACCAAGGCTTCGCGCAGCAGTTCGGGGCGGACATGGACGCAGGCCAGGGCCGACTGCAGGCGCAGCGCCGGGTCGCGCTCGCCCATCATGGCGTTGAGCGCCTGGTAGGGCAACCAGCGGTTGACGCGCAGGTCGAACCCGGCGTCGGGCGTGTGCACGGTGACGACGCCGAGCGTGTGCTCCCACCAGTCGCGCAGGCGCTGCCATGCGGCGGCGGCGGCTTGCGCCGTGCCATGGCGCTGCACGGCCGCGCTGGCGTCCAGGCTGCCGGGGCCGGCCACGCCCAGCACGAAGACCAGTTCGCACTCGGCGCCCGGCTCGAGGGTGACGCCGACCTGCAGCGCCGCGCACGGGTCGAAGCCCGCGCCGGCGACGTCCGACAGAGCGGCACGCCCCAGCGCCGCCGGCCGCGCGATCGAGCCCAGGCGGCCGATGAACTCCTGGCGGTCGCAGGTCACGGCAACCTGCTCGGCGTCGACGTGGAAGAACGCGACCTTGTCGTGGAAGCCCGCGCCGAAGGCATTGCGCGCAAACAGCGCGCCGCTGGCGAGATCGCGTCCGGTCACCACCTGCAGGCCGGGCGGCGCGTCGCGCTCGTCCAGCAGCCATTCCACATACCCCGTCGCGCTCAGACGGCGCGGCGCATCGCTGTCGTTGCGCAAGCGCAGCACGCTGTACTTGAGCGGCGCATCCTGGGCGACGAAGCAGCGCAACTCCGAATGAATGCCGTGGGCGCGATGTTCAAACACGCTGTAGCCGACGCCGTGGCGCGTCGTATACGCCTCTGGCGACGGCGCCGGCCACGGGGTCGGCGACCAGACGTCGCCGCCGTCCTCGTCGCGCAGGTAGAAGGCTTCGCCGCCCTGCGGCGCAATCTCCTTTTCGCTCCCCGCCGTCAGGCGCGTGGCGCGCTCGCCGCTCCAGCTGACGGCATGGCCGCGTTCCGAGACGCAGCTGCCGAAGGCATCGTTGGCCAGGAGGTTGATCCACGGCGTGACGGGCGCGGCGATGCCGACGCCGCTGCGCACCACGTACTCGCGGCCATCCGGCGTGAAGCCTTTGACGCCGTCGTCGAGCATCGCCGCCGGTGCGGCCTCGATCGAGGCCGGGGGCTGACTCGCAGCGGTCCATGCCTGCGCCGGCGTGGTGGCGACGAAGGGCGGCGCCTCGGCGTGGCCCGTGCGTCCGGCGCGGCGCAACTGGTCGGCCAGGTCGCCGCGCTCGCTGGACAGCAGCACGCTGGCGGCGGAGCGCAGCAGGATGCGGTCTTCTTGCGGCACGTCTTCCTTTAGGTGCAGGTGCAGTCCGCCGGGCTGGTCGAAGCTGGACGGATCGACCAGCGGCGCCGCCAGGTGCATCAGGGCTTCGCGCGCGGAGCGGCTGTCGCACAGGACCAGCAGGTCGACCGCCAGGCCGTGGTCGCGCCAGTAACCGTGGGCTTGCAGCAGCTGGCGCGCGAGGCCGGTGTCCGGTCCCTCGCCCAGCTGCAGCAACAGCAGCGGCAAGTCGCCCGTGACGCCATAGGCCGGCAAGTCGGCCCGCCCGCGCTGATTGCGCGCGATGACGGCGGGGTCGGCGCGCAGCGCCGGCGCGGGCTGCAGCAGGCAGCCGGCCAG
This sequence comes from Massilia oculi, assembly GCF_003143515.1. NCBI lineage: Bacteria > Pseudomonadati > Pseudomonadota > Betaproteobacteria > Burkholderiales > Oxalobacteraceae > Massilia > Massilia oculi. Next base: position 2,647,811 of record NZ_CP029343.1, read on the forward strand.
GCGGTTGATCAGCTGGGCGTCGGCTTCGCCGATCTCGGCGCGGCGCAGCTCGGCCTGGGCCAGGGTCCAGGCGGCCTCGATCGCGTGGTCGACCTCGTGCGCGACGCCATAGCGCGCCGCCAGCTCGCGCGCCAGCGCACGGCTGGAGGCCGCGCCCAGCACCAGGTCGACCGTGATCTCCTGCTGCGGCGCCAGCGTCACGGCGCGCCGCAATGCCAGCAGCGCTTCGTCGGGCTCCGGGTCCAGGCCGGGCAGCGCGCCGCCGTTACTCACCGCCTGCGGCCGGCACAACTCATGACCGCGCCCGATGAAACGCGCGCGATTCGTTTCCACGCTCGGCTGCCCCGCCATCTCGCGCACCGTCATGCGCTGCACGAGCACGGGCGCGCTTGGCGTGGTCACGCACAGCAGGCTGTCGGCGGCGCCGTCGAATTCGATCCGGATGCCGCTCCGCCCACCCTCTTCCAGGGGCGGCCCGGCCAGCGCCACGCAGCCCGTCAGCTCCAGGGTGCGCGCCTCAGCCCCGCGATTGACGATGCGGATGCGGCGCAACTCGACGTCGTCGCCAGGGGCCACCACCGCATCGGTGCGCATTTCGATGCCGTGATCCACGCGGCGCAGGCTGGCCCGTCCTTCGGCCAGCACCGCCTCGACCTCGTCCGGCGCCGGCGCGCCGGGCAGCAGGACGTTGGCCCAGGCGGCGCCGGAAACCGTATCGCGCACGTGAAGGGCCAGGCCGGCCTCGCCGCCGCGCGTCAGCCCGGTACCCTCCCAGCGGCTGGCGCCGGCGCCCGCGCTGTCGACGACCAGGTGGTAGCGGCCATTCGACAGCAGCTGGACTTCCGGCAGCGGCGAAGCGTCCGGCTCGAGCACGCGCGCATATGGACGGGTCGCCGCCACGCCGTCAAGCGCCACGCCGGCATCGATGCGCAGGGGCGGCTCGGCGCCGGCTGCCGGCGCCGCCTCTTGCAGCAGGCCGAGCGCGGCGCGCAATTCTGGGTCGCGTGCGAAGCGGCGCTGCATCGGTTGGCCTTGCAGGTGACGCGCCAGCGCCAGCAGGGTCGTGGCCTGGTGGCGCGCGAGCTGGGCCCGCACCACCGCCTGGCGTTCGCCTTGCGGCAGGCGCGCCGGGGCATAATCGAGCGCCTCATGGAAGCCGGTCTCGCCCAGCAGGCCCTGCTCCGCCATGCGGCGCAGGTTGGCCGCCGCCAGCGCCGGCGCCACGCCAAGTGCCAGCGCGGCGCCATGGGGCGCGGCGACCAGGTCATCGCCCACGCGCCGCTGCAGGGCCGCGGCGTCCAGGCCGAAACGGTCGACGCGGTAGCGCGCCGCCGCGTCGACCGCGTTGCAGCCCGATTCGGTATAGCCCCACAGCAGTCCCCTGCCCCTGGCGTGGGCCGCCTGCAGGCGTACCACCGCCCGGCCGGCGTCGTCCAGCAGGGTGTCGCGGAACGAAGGCATCACGAGCTGCGGCGCCAGGTAGTCCGCCAGCGCGCCCGCACGCGACAGCAGCAGCGCGCCGCCCCCCGTCATGCGCAAGGAACGGCCGAGCGACCACCAGTGCCGCTGCGGCAGCTGGCCCTGGGCGACGGCGGCGAAGCTGGCCATGCGCGCCTCGGACGCCAGCAGGTCGCAGCTGTCGCCGTCCAGGCGTCCATCGCGCCCTTCGCGCACGTGACAGCCGGTGGCCAGCAGGCTGGTAGACGGGTCGACCAGCTTGCCGAAATCCATGCGCGCCGCTTCGCGCGCCTGCGCGGCCAGGCGCGCGATGTTCTCCATGCGCTCGCGCGCGCAGTCGCGCCCCTGTGCGACCAGCTGGGCCAGGCCCTCGTTGCCCCCTGGCGCATCGAACGCGGCCAGTTCGCGCAAGGTCGGGATGCGGGTCAGGCCGGCATCGAGCACGTATTCCTGCACCGCGCGGGTCCAGGGCGTGAGCGCATGCAGGTCGTCCAGCTGCGCCGCGCACTGCCGCGCCAGGCGCGCCGTCCAGGCGCGCAGCGCGGGCGTGACGTCGCCAGGCAGGTCCGCATCCAGCTCGGCCGCCCTGGCCGCGACCGCGCGCAGGCAGTCTGCCAGGCCCGGCAAGGTATCGGTGGCGCGGCAGCGGCCCGGCGCCAGCGATTCTTCCAGCGCGTCCAGCGCCGGCGCCACGCCGGGCGGCGCGTGCTCGCGCACCACGCACAGCGTGACGCGGATGCCGTCCAGCGCGGCGGCATCGAGGATCGGCCGGTCCGGCAATTCATCGAGGCCGGCGGCGAAGGTGCGCAACGCCAGCGCCAGGCCGCCGCTCGCCGCGGTGTCGACATGGGCCGGTTCGAGGGGAGCGAGCGTGACGCCGTCATACCATTCGAAGGGGTGGCCGTGCCAGCGTTCCAGCAAGGCCATCGACGCCAGCGCCTGCTCGCTGCGCGCGAGCAGGCCGCCCAGCGGCAGATAACCGAAGTCGCGCGCGCTCAGGGTCGCCAGCAGGGTCAAGCCCATGCTGGCGGGCGACACCCGCTCGTCGACGGTGGGTTCGGAATGGTCGAACACGGCTTCCGGCGCCAGGCCGTTCCGGCCCGCGCCGTGCTGTTCGAAGAAGGCCCAGCTGCGGCGCGCCAGCGTGCGCAGGAACAGGGTCTGCCCCTTCGCCAGGCGCATGCCGCGCCGCGACGGCTGGCTGACCCACCAGGCCAGCACCGGCGACAGGAACCATACCAGCAGCAGCGGCGCGGTCGCGAACAGGGCGTAGGGATTGGCGAAGGTCAGCAGCACCGCGACGCCGACCGCCAGCAACGGAGGAAACCACATCGTACGCGAGTTGTTCTCCATCGCGCTGCTGGGACGAGCCAGCGCCGGGGTACGCAGCTCGAGCAGCTTGCGGCGGCTCACATCGCGCCGCCACAGCCCGCGCACGACCGCGTCGGCGTCGAGCCAGGCCCGGTGCGGCAGGAAGGCCAGCGCCAGCTCGGCGCGCACCAGCGTCGTGCGCGCGCCGCGCACCCAGGCGTCCAGGTGCTGGCGCAGCGGCGCATCCGGCGCGCGGCCGGCCAGCGTGGCCAGCATGTCGAGCAGCGCCGGCAACCAGGCCGGCGCCAGGATGGCCACGGTCCAGAACACGGGCGCGGCCAGCAAGCTCCAGCACAACACGAGCAGCGCGATCGACGCCGGTGCGGCCAGGCTCCCGGAGAGCAGGTCGAACAGGCGCCGGCGCACCCGCGCGGCGCGCAGGCGCTCGGCGCCGCGCCCGAGGCGGCGCGCTTCCTGCCAGGCGGCGCGCAAGGCGCCATGACGGCGCAGCACGTGTTCGCCGTAACTGCCCGGATGCGCGGCGTCCAGCCGCACGTCGCTTACGCGCGCGGCGCGCAGGCGGTCTTCCTCGACCGCGCCGGGTTGCGCCCGGCCCTCGTCGCGCAGCTCGAGACCCATCGCGCGGCGCCAGGCATCGACGTCGTAGATCGCGGCCCAACCACCGCCACCGTCGGGCCACAGCCGCTGGTAGCGCATCGCGCCCTGGTGCGGCAAGGCGGTCCCGAGCCGTGGCAGCAGCATGGCATGGCCTTCCAGCACCCGGCCCGCTTCGTCCTGCAGCGGCCGGTGCAGCGGGTGCGCCATCGCCGCCACCAGGCTGCGCGCGGCGTCGCGCGGCAGGCCGGTATCGGCATCGAGCGCGATCACGTAGCGCATCCCGGCCGCGCCGCTGGTATTGCCGGCCGCGAGCGCGAAGCGGTCGCGCACGCCGCACAGCCAGGCATTCAGGTCGGCCAGCTGGCCACGCCGCCGTTCGCGGCCAATCCAGGCTTGTTGATCGTCGCTCCAGGCGCGCGGGCGCACCAGCAGCGTGAAGGGGCCGTCCTGTTCAATACCGTACTTGCGGTTGAGCGCCTCGATCGCGCCACCCGCCCGGGCCAGCAAGTCGGCATCGAGGGGCAGCGTCGCTTCAGGTGCGTCGGGCAGGTCGAGCAACAGGCAGAAACGCAGGCGCGGATCGCGGTTTCCCAGGTAGCGCACTTCGAGGTCGTCGCACAGCGCCGCGAGCTGGGCGGCGTCGGCCGGTTGCGCCGACACCGCCACCAGCGTGCGCGCCTCAATGGGGATGCCGGTCGCCACGTCGATGCGCGGCGTGGCCTGGGGCCGGGCCAGCCAGCTCCCGGCCATCCCCACCAGGGCGCGCGCCAGGGCGCCGGCCACCGGCAGCGCCAGGATGCCCATCAGGACCAGCAGCAGCGGACCGGCCCCGCCCTGCCAGGCGTGGACCAGGCCAGCGCCCGTGAACAGCAGGGCCAGCGCCGCCGTGGCGCCCGTATGCATGCCGGAGGAAGCGCCCGGCAACGCGGCGCGAACGCGCGACGCCCATCCACGCCGTCCGCGCAGCCGGGCCTCGAGCATCGCCAGGCCGGGGCCGGCCAGGTAGTGGCCCACGTGGCGGATGCGCGTATCGAGCCCGCCCTCGCCCGGCGCGCGATGCACGCCGGCCAGCGCGATCGCCTCTTGCGCCACCGCGGCCTCGCTCACGCCGAGGGAATCCGCCAGGCGCGCGACCGTGTGGCGGTAGCGGTCGCGCGTGGCGCCGTCCATGCGCGCATAACTGCCGTCCGGGTCGTCCCGCAGCAGCGCATCGACCACGCCCAGTTGTTCGGCAAAGGCGCGCCAGTCGACGCCGCCCAGCGCGCGCAGGCTGGCCAGGGCATTGCCGGCAGAGATGGCGTCCTGCGCCTGGCTGCTCCTTTCGTCCTGCGCCAGGCAGGCGATGCTGCCCTGCCCATCCGCCAGGCGCGCGTCGATCCAGTCCAGTACCTGGGCCAGCGGCGCGCCGCGGCCCTGCAGGCGGCGCGCCAGTTCGGCGACGAAGGCGCTGTTGTCGGCGTCTTCGCTGCGCGCCATGTCGGCGAACAGCAGCACCAGGTCGCCCGGGCGGGCCTCGGCGGTGTCGAGGAAGCGTGCGGCCCAGGCGGCGGCGCGTTCGCGGCCGGTGCAGGCATGCGCGGCGTGCGCCGCCAGGGCGGCCAGCCGGTCGATCAGCGCAAGACGCAACAGCGCGGGCAGCGCATCGAGTTCGGCGACGCGCAGGGGCGCGCCTTGCTGGCTGGCGGCGAGGACGCGCGCCAGTTCTTCGGTGTCGATGACGCCGTCGGCGCGCGCGACCGCGTCGGCCGCCAGACGCCACACGCGCGCGGCGCCATCCTGGGCGGCGACCTGCCGCGCCTGCGCGCGCGCCAGCCGCAGCTGGGTGTCGAGCAGGTGGTAGCCATCGAGCAGGCGTGCGCCCGCGGGAGGCAGTTCGATCCCGGCGCGCACGGCGCGGTCGAGCGTATCGCAGGAACGAACGATGGCCTCCGCATTCGCGGCCAGCAGCGCCACGGGGGCGGTGGCGCCGGCGCCATGTGGCGCATGCTGCCCGGAGGGCATCTTGTCGTTCTCAACTTTCAACGGGGACCTCGGGACGGAGGCGTGCGCGGCGGACCGCCGGAGGACGGGACACCCCGGGACAATCAGGGCAAAGGACCAGACAAACAATGCTGGGCGCGCACGGCTGACTCCATGCTAGGGAAAGGAACGAAAGGCTACCGTGCGCTGGCGTACACACACCGCCTGCCCGGCCTGGCAGGCGTGCGGGATAGTCAGATGGCGAGCGCGAAACCGCCGGCCAGCGAGCAGGCTCGCGGGTGGCCCAGGGCGCGCAGGGTGCGCGCTGCGCGGGCGCTGCGTGCGCCGCTGCGGCACACGAACAGCAAGGGCCGGGCATCGGCGCCCAGCCAGGCGGGGGCGTGTTCGGCCACGCTCGCCAGCGGCACGTTGAGCGCCATGCGGCCGTGCAGTTCCACCTGGCCGGCGACGCTGTGCTCGCGCGCATCGCGCACGTCGACCACGATGGCGTCGGGATGGGCCGCCAGCCAGCCGCGCGCCGCGATGGCGTCGAGTTCCATGCAGGCGTCCAGCGCGGCATCCGGCGGCGCTGCCTCGGGCGCCGCCGCCGGCGCCGGCATGGCCAGCGCCGCCCCGCAGCGCGCGATGCGTTCGCACGCCTGCTCCAGCGCGGCGGCGTCCAGCAGCGGCCCGATCGACAGGCGCACCGCCGACGCGCTGCGCCAGGCCGGCAAGCCCATCGCGTCGAGCACATGACTCGGCGCGGCCTTCGACGCGGCGCAGGCCGAACCGGCGCTGACGCGCATGCCGGCGGCGTCGAACAGGTCGAGCAGCTCGGCGCTGGCGACGCCGGGAATGGAGAAGTTGAGCGTCGTCGGCAGCGTATGCGCCAGCGGCGCATTGAACACGATGCCGGGGAAGGCGCGGGTCAGGGCGTCCACCAGGCGCGCGCGGTGGGCCTGCAGCGCTTCATGGCCAACAAAGGTGTCGCCGCGCTCCAGTGCTTCCAGCACCGCGCCCAGCGCCGCGATGCCGGCCATGTTCTCGGTGCCCGAGCGGTCGTTGTCTTCCTGGCCGCCGCCGCAGATCAGCGGCGTGAACGGCGCGCCCTCGCGCACGTACAGCATGCCGATGCCTTTCGGCGCATGCAGCTTGTGGCCCGAGAACGGCGCGTAGTCGATGCGGCTTGCGCCCAGCGCCAACGGCAGCTTGCCAAGCGCCTGCACGCAGTCGACCATCCACAGCGCCGGACTGCCCGTCTCGCTCAGCACCGCCGCGATGCCGTCCAGGTCGGACACCACGCCGGTCTCGTTGTTGGCGGCCATGGTGCAGACGAAGGCGAGGCGCGGCGCCAGCTCGCGCAACACGTCCAGGCGGTGGCGGCCGTCGCCGTCGACCGGCAGCACGCGCAGTTCGATTCCAAGGCCCAGCAGCCGGTTCCAGTGCGCCAGGCTTTCGGACACCGCCTTGTGCTCGGTGGCGCCGACCAGGACGATGTTTGCCGCCCCCTCGCCGCAGGCTTCGCCGCGCGCGCGCCGTTCGCGCACCGCGCACAGCGCCGACAGCACCGCGGTCTGGATGCCCTCGGTGGCGCCGCTGTTGAACATCAGCCGCCCACTCGGGGCGCCCAGCACCCGCCGTGCGCAGGCGCGCGCGCCCTCGCGCAGCGCGCGGGCGCGCAGGCCGCTCGCGTGGCTGCTGCTCGGATTACCGAAGCACTCCTGCAGCGTGGCCATGGCTGCGGCGGCGGCGGCAGGCAGTACCGGCGAAGTCGCGTTGGCGTCGAGGTAGATTTCGGTGATCATGGATTAGCTGCCAAAAACATAAAAAAAGGTGTCGCACAACACGTTATAGTCCAGTAATATGGTACGGAAACACGCCAATCGAAACGTCCCAAATTTCTCGATTTGTGGGCTGTTAATAGAATAATTATTCTTATAAACAAGCTTTGCGGAATATGAACTCACTCGACAAGTTTGATTGTGCGATTCTCGCCGCCTTGCAGGCGGATGCCACCCTCTCCATCTCGGGCCTGAGCGAAAAGGTCGGCCTTTCCAGCACGCCGTGCTGGAAACGCGTCAAGCGCCTCGAGGAAGACGGCTATATCGAAAGCCGCGTCAGCATCGTCAACCGCGAAAAGGTCGGCCTGCCGGTCACCGTCTTCGTCAGCATCAAGACCACCGAGCACGACGAAAAATGGCTGTCGCGCTTCGCCGCCGCCGTGATCGCCCTGCCCGAAGTGCTGGAGTTCCATCGCATGAGCGGCGACGTCGACTACCTGCTCAAGGTCGTCACCACCGACATCGCCGGCTACGACCGCTTCTACAAAAAGCTGATCAAGACCGCGCGCCTGAACGGCGTGTCATCCGCCTTCTCGATGGAACAGATCAAGTCGACCACCGCCCTGCCGCTCGAACTGATCTCGCACGGCGTGCCTGCCTGAGCGTGTTTACGCCGAGCGCCGTGCTTTCGCGCGGCGTGCGATCGTGCGATGATGGCGGCCGTTGACATCAACGGAGACCAAGGGAATGCGATCGAAAATAAAGATGGCGCCGCTGGCGCTGGCGGCGTTGTTCGCCGCTCAGGCAACCGCCGCGGAACAAGTCGTGAAGATCGGCGTGAGCGGCCCGCTGTCGGGTTCCAACGCCTTCGCCGGCAAGGACAATGAGAACGGCGTGCGCCTCGCCATCGAAGAACTCAACGCACAGAAGATCCAGGTGGGCGGCAACGTGCTGCGCTTCGTGCTGCAGTCCGAGGACGATGCGGGCGACCCGAAACAGGGCGTGACCGTGGCCCAGAAGTTCGCCGACGCCGGCGTCAAGTACGTGCTCGGCCCGTACAACTCGGGCGTGGCGATTCCGGCCTCGCGCGTCTACAACGACAACGGCATCCTGATGTCGACCGTCGGCACCAACCCCAAGATCACGAGCGCCGGCTACCCGACGGTGTTCCGCATCGTGGCCAGCGACACGCAGGTAGGCGCGTCGGTCGCCGGCTATGCGGCCAAGGAGCTCAAGGTCAGGAACGTCGGCGTGATCGACGATCGCACCGCCTTCGGCCAGGGCATCGCGATGGAATTCAAGCGCCAGGCGCAGAAAGCCGGCATCAAGGTCGCGGGCCACGAATTCACCAACGACAAGGCGAGCGACTTCGCCGCGATCCTGACCTCGCTGCGCGCCAAGAAGGTGGACGCGATCTTCTTCGGCGGCTACGCCCCGCAAGGCGCCCCGATGGCGCGCCAGATGAAGCAGCTGGGCCTGAACGTGCCGCTGCTGGGCGGCGACACCCTGTGCAGCCCCGAGATGGCCAGGCTGGGCGGCGCCGCGGTCGGCGAAAACGTGCGCTGCGCGCAGGCCGGCGCCATCGTCGCCCGGCAGCCGGGCGGCCCTGCCTTCCTGGCCAGCTACAAGAAGCGCTTCGGCCGCGATCCGGACGTCTACGCGCCGTCGTTCTACGACCAGACCAAGTTCATCGCCCAGGCGATCCAGCAGGCGAAGTCGGTCGACGCCAAGCAGGTCGGCGCCGCGATGCACGCGATCAGCTACCAGGGCGTGGTCGGCGCCTACGGCTACGACGCCAAGGGCAATCTCAAGAAGACGGCGGTGACGGTGTACACCTTCAAGAACGGCGCGTTGACGCCGCTGGCCAGCTACTGACTCGACAAGGAAAACGAGATGAGAGAGAACTTCAAGCTCGGCGCGCTGGCGATTGGCGCCCTGCTCGCCTGCGCATCCGTGCAGGCCGCGCCTGCGGCTGATGCCACGCCCGACACCGCGTCCGCCAAGCAGAAGGTCGCCACGACCGAAGCCGGCAAGGCGATCGACAAGCTGGTCGACGAGTACTACGAGGCCTATGCCCGCTTCGAGCCGGTGTGGGCGACCGAAAGTGGCGACGGCCGCTTCTTCGACCAGCTCGGCCTGTCGATCGCGCCGAAGAACCGCGAGGCCCAGTTTGCGCTGTACCGCGGCTACCTGAAGCGCCTGGCCACCATCCCGCGCGAGCGCCTGAATGCGCACGAGCAGGCCAGCTACGACATCGTCAAGTTCGAGCTCGAGACCGCGCTGCGCCTGGGCGCCTTCCCCGAGCACCTGCTGCCGATGGACCAGATGTTCAATATGCCGGCCTTCATCGCGAACTACGCCGGAGGCGAAGGCGCCCAGCCGTTCGCCACGCCGAAGGACTACCGCAACTACCTGAACCGCCTGGACCAGATGGTGGCCTACATCGACCAGTCGATCGCGAACATGCGCGAAGGCGTCAGGCGCGGCATCGTGCATCCACGCCAGCCGATCCAGTCGCTGCTGCCGCAGCTCAAGCAGCTGCAGGCCAAAAGCGCCGAAGCCAGCATCTTCTACACTCCGATCAAGAAGCTGCCACAAGATTTCTCGGCCGCCGACAAGCGCAGCCTGCCTGATGCCTATCGCAAGACGATCGACAAGCTCAATCCGGCCCTGGACCGCCTGGCCAGCTACGTCGAGAAGGACTACCTGCCGAAGACCCGCACCAGCGCCGGCTGGAACGCGCTGCCGAACGGCGCCGAGTGGTACAAGGCGCGCGTGGCGGCGATGACCACGACCGATATGACGCCCGAGCAGATCCATGCGATCGGCCTGAAGGAAGTGGCGCGCATCCAGGGCGAATACGGCAAGATCGGCCCCAAGATGGGTTACACCGGCCCGGCCGCCGGCCTGCCGAAGTGGGTGTCCGAGCAGCCGAAGTACAAGCCGTTCACCACCGACCAGCAGGTGATCGAGGTGTTCCAGAAGCTGGACACGCAAGTGCGCGCCAAGCTGCCGGCCCTGTTCACGCTGATGCCGAAGGCGCCGCTGGAAGTGCGGCTGGAGCCGGAACTGACGCGCGAGACCGCGTCGGACCATTACTCGGCGCCGGCCGCCGACGGCTCGCGTCCGGGCGTGTTCTGGTCGGTCGTGAACGACCCGACCAAGTACGGCCGCACCGGCATGGTCACGCTGTACCTGCATGAAGGCCAGCCGGGCCACCATTTCCACATCGCCCTGCTGCAGGAACTGGGCCTGCCCAACTTCCGCAAGTTCGGCGGCAACACCGCCTTTACCGAAGGCTGGGCGCTGTATGCCGAGACCCTGGGCAAGGAGATGGGCCTGTTCGAGCAGCCGGAGGATTACTTCGGCCACCTGAACGACGAAATGCTGCGCGCCGCGCGCCTGGTGGTCGACACCGGCATGCACACCAAGGGCTGGAGCCGCGACAAGGCGATCGCGTACTTCCGCGATATGCTGGGCTACTCGGAACTGGAAGCGCGCGCCCAGATCGAGCGCTATATGGTGATGCCGGGCCAGGCACTGGCGTACAAGATCGGTTCGCTGAAGATCATGGAACTGCGCCAGCGCGCGCAGGCGGCGCTGGGCGACAAGTTCAGCCTGCCGAAGTTCCACGAGGTGGTGCTGGACGAAGGCACCTTGCCGCTGGCGGTGCTGGAGGCGAAGGTCGATCGGTGGATTGCGGCTTCCAAATAGGGTGATGTGATGCGAGTGCGGATGCGGAGGCTTGTCCTTCGTCTCCGCACTTGACGCTGCTCTACCAGAACTTCCACCACGGTCTCATGCCTACGACCGGGTCACTGCCGGTTTGTTGGCGCGCAGTCTGCCTCAGCGTAAATCGCATGAGCGCGATGCTGTCCGGATCCAGTTGGGTTTCGGCATCGTAGCCGTCCAAGGCATAGCCAAACAAATCGAGCAACACCGCATCCCCCAGCTCGAGCGGGTGAAATGGCAGCGAACCGGCATGGCGATCCACTGCACTACCTTCGAGATCGTCGCCAAACTCGGGGCGGTCATGCTCATCGAGCTCGACAAGCCCGTCGTCAACTTCGTCGTCGTCCGCGCATGGATACTTGCCGGCCCAGTAGGGCAATTCGACCGCACGTGGCGCACCGATATCCTCAGTGACACCATCCGAACTCATCGACAACGCGCGGACCAGCTCCCCGTTCTTCCATACCCCGTAAGAGAAAGCATCGACCGTGCTGATTGTCACGTGATGCAGCATCGTCCTGCCCTTGGCGAATTCGAGGAAGCGCTGATCGAGCTGGCTTGGTTCGACAATCAGGGCTTGTGCGGACACGATCGTAAGGCCGGGATAGCAAGCGATGCCGACTTCATCGCGCGGAGGATAGACGCTCCCGAGGTGACCGTCCGCAAGTGGCATCGCCTTATGCGAGGGAAACAACTCAGCGAGCGCCAGTGCCGTGGCTTCGCGGTCCAGTACTGGCCGCGACTTCAGGACAGAATGCAGATCACTGCCTTCATCCACGTAAGCCAGTATCGCGGTCTTGTTTCCCACTGTCTCCCCCTGCTCGTTACGCCGACGTAACATGTCGCCGGCTGGCTTCTAGCGCGCGATCATGAACACCGGATAGCGGTTCCACTCCGGCTCGCGATAACGCGCGCAGTTGGCGTAGATGAAGTCCAGCACCGCCTCCTGGCTGCTCAGCAGCCCAGGGTTCGCCGCCTTCCACTCGGCAAACTTCGCCGCCAGCTCGGGCTCCTCCGCCAGCAGCTTCTCGGCCTCGTCCTCGAACACATAATCCGAGTAATGCTCCTTCTTCTCCAGCACGCTGTTGAAGAAGCCCCAGCGGAAGAAGCTGTCGTGCGCCAGCGGCTCGAGCGTCTCGACCGCATAGCGCGCCCGGTCCTGGTCCAGCGGCACGAGGTAGTCGCCGGCGCGCAGCAGGACCTGCCCGATGAGGCGCTCCAGCACCACCTCGTCGTGGAACAGATGGCCTTCGTAGGCCGACGGGCGCGACGTCACCGACCGGATCTGGTAGTACGTCACTTCCTGCAGGCGATCCGCCTCGATGCGCTCCATGCGCACGCCATTCCATTCCAGGCGTTCGATCGCCTCGCGCCACTGCTGCGGCACCACATAGGCTTGCGGCGCCGGCACCGCGACGTCGACCGGGAAGCTGTTGTAATAGGCGATGTCGCGTTCCCACGGGCTGCTGCGGTCGTAGTACAGGCGGGTATAGTCGCCGATGGCGCTCTTCTTGTACCTGGCTTCGTAGCCCTTGAAGCGGAAGCTCGACGGATTGGCTTCGTCCATCTTCCAGCGCACCGGCCATTCACTTTGTTTGCGGCCTTCCTCGCGCGCCGCGCGGCGCAGCGCCTGGATGCGGCCGGCGTTCTTGACGGTGAACTCGAGCGCCACTTCGACCAGCGCCACCATCGACTCGTAGCGGTCCTTGAACGGCTTGAGCATGTGCGTTTCGGGCATGAAGCCGATCGTGTGGTGCAGCGCCGCGTAGCCGGTCGAGAAGCGCGCCGTTTCGAGGAACTCGGCGATGCCGTGGTCCGGGCTGTCCTTGACCGGATTCACGTAGGGGCAGGTCGGCCAGCCGCGCGCATCCATGCCGGCGTACATCGCGGGCAGCATCTCGGCCCGCAGGAATTCGCCCAGGCCGCCGCCCAGCTTGTCGGCCTGGGTGTGGATCAGGGTCATCGTGTAGCTGTAGTCGGCGCCATTCGAGGTATGGGTGTCGACCATTACGTCCGGATCCCAGCGCGTAAACAGCTGATTGAACGTGCGCGCGGCCAGGGTGTCGCACTTGACGAAGTCGCGGTTCAGGTCGAGGTGGCGGCTGTTGCCGCGAAAGCCGAACTGCTCCGGCCCGTCCTGGTTCACGCGCGAGGTGTCGGCGCGATTGAAGCTGCCGTCCACGTTGTACAGCGGGACGAACAGGAACACGGTGTTGCCCAGCGCAGCAAGCTTGGCGCTCTGCTGGCAGAAGTCGCGCACGATCGCCATGCAGCCGTCGACGCCTTCCGGTTCGCCCGGGTGGATGCCGTTGTTGTTGAAGAAGACCGGGCGTCCGGCGCGCTTGATCGCATCGACGTCGAACACGCCGTCACTGCTGACCACGCCCGCGTGGATCGGCACGCCCGCATCCGACACGCCCACTTTTTCGAAGCGCAGCACGGAAGGGAAACGACGCGCGAGGTCTTCGTACCAGGCGATGCAATCACGCCAGGTGGTGGTCTGGTTCAGGTTGCCCTTCTCGTAGGGCGTCAGCAATTCAGTGGACATGGATCTTATCGTTGTGAGGTTGATGCTTCGGAAATCGTCGCCGGCACGGCTTGAGCCTGGGCCGGCAGGTTGAGCGGCAGCGCGATCGCGACGTCGGTGCCTTCGCCCGGGCTGGAGCGCACCTCGATCGTGCCGTGCAGCGCATAGGCGCGCTCGCGCATGCCGATGATGCCGATGCCTTCCGAGGCGCTGGCGGTGTCGAAGCCGGCGCCGTCGTCGACCACGCGGATGCGCAGCATGCCCTTGCCTTCGTCCAGCAGCAGGCTGACGTGGGCCGAGCGCGCGGCGGCGTGCTTCATGACGTTGGACAGGGCTTCCTGCACGATGCGGTAGGCGGAAATCGCCAGCTCGTTCGACAGGCGCGCGAAATCGCCCTCGCTGTGCAGGTCGAAGCGGCAGCCGGACGTGGTGTCGTAGTGGCGCACCATCTCTTCCACCGCGCCGTGCAGGCCCAGCATGTCGAGCACTTCGGGGCGCAGGCGGCGCACCAGGCGCCGGCCGTTGGCGTACAGGTCGAGCGCCAGCTTGGTGATGGCCTCGGACTTGCGGCGGATCTCGTCCACTTCGGGTCCCGGCGGCGCCTTGGCCGCCAGCAGGCCGATAGCCTGCGCCTCCAGCCTCGCCGCGATCAGCGAGGCATTGAGCTCGTCGTGGATCTCGACCGCGATGCTCTTGCGCTCGTCCTCGATGATCTCGTTGACCTTCTGGATCAGCTTGCGCTTGTCGGCGTCGGCGCGCAGCGCCTCGTTGCGCGAGGCCAGCAGGTCGCGCGTGCGCTCGGCCACCTTGTTCTCGAGGTCGCGCTTGGATTCGTCCAGCGCCAGCGACATCTCGCCGATCGAAGCCTGCAGCTCGCCGATCTCGCCGCCGGTGGTGACCGGCGGATGGACACGGTAGTTGCCGCCCCGGATCTGGCGCAGGGTGCCGATCGCCTCGCGCAGCGGCACGATCAGCGAGCGCGCCAGCACCCAGGCCAGGATGCCGCTCGCGGCCAGCGCCAGCGCCGCCATCGACAGCTCGATCTGGAAGCGGTCGGTCTGCTTGGCCATCATGTTCGCCGGCGACATCGTCACCCGCACCCAGCCGACGACTTCGGTGGTGAGCGTGGGCGGACGCGAATCGCTCGATGCCGACACGTGCGGCGTGCCGTTGTCCGAGAACAGGTTGATCCACACCACCTGCTTGCGGATCGGCGCCTCGTAGTAGTGGGCCTGGGCGTCGCTGGCCGAGTCGGACACCACGCGCACCGCGGCGCGTCCGCTGCCGTCGATCACGTCGACCTTGTAGATGCTGCGGTCGGACTGCACCAGGCCGTTGATGGTCAGGCGCAGGTCGGACAGGTTGCCCGAGATGACGTTGTATTCGGAGGTCTCGGCCAGCGCGCGCGCCAGGATGCGTCCGCGCTCGGCCAGCTCCTCGGCCACCTGGGCGCGGTGCGCATACCAGGAATACCAGACGAAGGAGGTGAACAGCAGGATCACGGGCAGCATGGTGATGACGGCCATGCGCCGTCCGACACCCCAGCCGCGCCAGAAACGCAGGTTCATTGCGGGAGCGGCGCGCGCCGTGCGAAGTTGCGGGCGGCGTCGGTCACGCGCAGGTCGAGCGAACTGGCCACCCCTTCGTTGATGATGGTGCGGAAGTAGCGCGGGAACTGCGGCGGATCGAGTTCGCCGGTGCGCACGAAGTCGGCGGCCAGCTCGGCCACCTGGGCGTTGATCTCCTCGATCTCGGAATACGTGGTGGCCAGCGCGCCCACCTTGACCATGTCGGCCGAGAAGCCGATCACGCCCTGCTTGCGGCGGTAGGTCGAGAGCAGGATATTGCGCACGTTCTCGGCGTTGTAGATGTCGCTGTCGGGCAGCGCCAGCAGGGTCTCGGCGCGCGTCATGCTGTTGAGCGTGTGATTCAGGTCTTCGCCCGGCGTATACATCTGGATCTCGGTGGCCTCGTGCAGCACCGGCCGCAGGAAAGCGGTGTCCGGGCCGAGCAGCACGCCGACCCGCACCGGGCGGCCGTACAGCAATTCGGCCAGGCGCATCTGGTCGTTCGGCGCCGGCTCGGCATAGATGGCGGTCATGGCCATGCGGCGCTGCTTGGGCAGGCGCGCGGTGAGCGTGCGCCACACCTGGCTCGAGGTGTACGCCGAGATCACCACGCAATCGCAGCGGCGCGACAGCGCGTCGCGCAGCGCGGTCGGACCGATCGCCACGTACAGCATGCGGCGCTTCTGCGCCAGCTCGGTGCGGAAGGCGGCGAAGGTGGGCACCAGGCGCTTGTACAGGTCGTCGGCGATGCGGTGGGTGACGGCGCTGTCGTCGCCGGTCAGGATCTGGAAGCGGTAGCCCTGCGCTTCTTCGCGTTCGCGCTCGACCTGCTGGGCGGCGTGGACGCTGCCGGCCGACAGCGCCAGCATGAAGGCAAGGACCAGTAGCGGCGCCAGCGCGGGCGCGCGCCTGCGCTGGTGGGGCATGCGGCGCGGGAGGATGGCCATCGCGTCAGGGCTCGATCAGGCCGTGCTTGACCGCCAGCAGCGTGATGCTGGCCTGGCGGTGCACGCCCAGCTTTTCCTTGATCGACTGGCTGATGTTGCTGATGGTCTTGGTCGACAGGTCGAGGCGCTCCGCGATCTCGGCATTGGTCATGCCCTCGGCCATCAGCTTGAAGATCTCCAGTCCGCGCTCGTCGAGCTGCGACTGCGGCGTGACTTCGCCGCGCACCGCCATGCTGGCCAGGCGCGAAGCGATATGCGGCAGGAAGTACAGCTTGCCCTCGTGGGCATGGCGCACCGCGGTGGCCAGGTCGGCCGGGTCGCAATCCTTGGTGACGAAGGCGTGGGCGCCGAGGCGGTAGGTTTCCTTGATCAGGCTGTCCTGGTCAAACTGGCTCAGGAAGACGATCTTGGCCGACGGGTCGGACTTGAGGATGGCCTGGGCCGCGTCCATGCCGGTCAGCTCGGTGCCGAAGCGCATGTCGAGCACGGCGACGTCGGGATGCTCGGCGGCGTACAGCGCGGTCGCCTCGTTCGGGGTCTTGGCCTGCCCCACCACCTGCATGCCTGCCGCTTCGAGCGACATGGCGAAACCGGTCATGACGATCGGGTGATCATCCGCGAGCATGACGCGGATGGGTTTGTTCTGTTCTGCCAATTTGATTCTCCTGGCGCGTGGCCGGTGTGCTTTGCCAGTGTCTGGCGTGGGTCTGGCTTTGCTGAGGCCGGGGCGAAAAGCCACGGCACAGTTGGGAATTATTTCATACAACGGGCGGGGAAGCGAATGGAAAGGCGGAGAACTTTTGTGCTCTGCAACCGGCGTTTTTGAGGCGCTTCCTTTTGCTGGACGCATGGACGGCGGAGCCGTCCACCCTATGGTTAGCACTGCTTGGTACGCTGACGCACACACAACTAGAAACAATTTTGCCAGATTATGGATTTGCAAATTGCTAGGACATAGCATATATTGATTCCAATGAGCTGTAGATATGCATTCTTCCAAGGTAGTAAACCTGGCCATTCCGAGGGATGGCGGGACGAATAAAGGAGGTTGCCATGCATTTTTCTGACATCAATCAAGGCGCCGGCGGCAAGGCCGGCAAGTTCGCCCTGGTGGCCGGCCTGCACGTGCTGGTGGCGATGGGCGTCATCAGCACCATGAACGCCAAGTCGATTTCGCTGCCCGCCATGCTCGAAGACAAGCTGGTGTGGATCCAGCCGGAAGTCCCGCCGCCGGCGCCTCCGCCCGAGCCACCCAAGCCGCAAGTGAAGGCCGCACCACCCGAGGTCGTGGTGCCCAAAGTGGAAGTCGACATCGCCGAGCCGCCACCCGAACAGGTCATCGAAGCGAGCACCGAGCCATCGCCGGAACCAGTCCAGCAGGCGCAATCCGAAGCCCCGCCACAGCCGGCCGCCGAGCCGTCGTCGAACAGCGGCCAGATGCGTAGCGCCGTGCTGGCCGACGCCAACGGCTGCGCCAAACCCGATTATCCGGTGCGCGCTGCGCGCAATGGCGAGACCGGAACCGTGACCCTGGCGCTGCTGGTCGGGACCGATGGCCGGGTGCAGGACTCCCGCATCCAGTCTTCCAGCGGCTCGCGTGAGCTCGATCGCGCCGCCGTGAATGCCCTGAGCCTGTGCAAATTCCAGCCGGCGATGAACGGCGGCACAGCCGAAGCCGGGTGGGCGCAGCTCGCCTACGTCTGGACGCTCGAGTAAGCCCCCCTTTCCTCTTTTAGCCCGCCCCTCTTGATTCGGCGGGCTTTTTTTCGTCCCTATGACAGGTGCATAGACGCCTGCGGGGGCATCCGATCCACCACGACACTGGAGAGAGAACCAATGGATGCTGCAAGCGCGCCGATGCCGGCGCTACGTCTCACGGGTTTCATGCACGCCCTTGCCGGCTGCCTGGGACTGGCCGTCCTGGCCATCATAGCTTGGATGGCGTTGGCGCAACCGGCGCTGCCCGAACCGAAGGTACAGATCGCGGCCGGCAGCTGGAGCGCCCGCGTACAGGAGCACGTGCGGGTGCTGGGGGCCGCGCCGCGTTCGATCGCGACCGATGGCAATGCCCGGGCGCGCGCATACCTGCTTGCAGAACTGCGGGCGATGGACCTGGCGCCGACAGTGCAGCGCGCCACGGTGCGCAAGTCGGTCGTCCATTATTTTGGCGCCATCCACAACACGATCGGCGTCGTCCATAACGTCGTCGCCAGGATTCCCGGCAGCGCGCTGGATGCGGGCCGCCGCCCGGCGCTGCTGCTCACGACGCACTACGACAGCGGCAACGCCGTGCGCGATACCGCGCGCGGCGCCGCCACCATGGCGGCCCTGCTCGAAACGGCGCGCTCCCTGCGCGCTGCGCCGCCCGCCAACGACGTCGTGCTGCTGTTCGCCGACGGCCACCACATCGGCGCGCTGGGCGCCAAGGGCTTCGCCGAACAGCATCCACTGGCCGCCACCATCGGCCTGGCGCTCAAGTTCGATCCGGCCGGCGATGCGGGACTGCGCCTGGTCGAGACCAGCGGCGCGGGCGGCGCCGCGCTGGCCGGCTGGATGCGCGCCGCGCCCGAGTTGCGCGGCTCTTCGCTCGAGACGACCCTGGCGCGCATGCTGAACGACGCGCCACACGTCGGTCCGCTGGCGGCGCTCGATGCGCCGGTGCTGCTGTTCGCCGGCGGCGAGCACGATCCGCGGCAGCTGGGCGACGCGATGCTGCGCCTGGCGCAGGCCTACGGCGACACGCCTCTCACGCGCGGGACGCAGGCGGCCGCCGCCTATTTCTCGCTGCCCGTCGTGGGCCTGGTCCAGCACGCGGCCTGGCTCGCCTGGGCGCCGGCGATCCTGTCCTGCCTGATGCTGGGATTCGCCTGGCGCCGCCAGTTCGGCGCGGATGGCGCGGTCGAGGCGGCGCAGGGCGTGTTCGGCGTGTGCTTCCTGCTGCTCGTGGTGCGCGTCGGCAGCTGGACCTGGCGCGAAGAGATTGCCGCCGCCGGTCTCGCGGGCGAGCAGCGCCTGCCGCTGGTGGTGTTGGTCGTGGCAAGCTGCGTCTTCGTCGCGGGGCTGTATCTGTTCCGGCGCAGCGTCGGCGCCGCGGCGATGGTGCTCGGCGCGCTGGCCTGGCCTGCGCTGACGCTGCTGCTTGTCATCGTCTTCTTGCCCGGCGCCGCCTACGTGCTGGCCTGGCCGCTGGCGGCGGCGCTGGCCGCCTTCCTGGTCCTGCAGTCGCGCTGGGGCCAGCGCCCGGCCTTCGCCCCGCGGCTGCTGGTATTGGTGGCCGGCCTGGCGCCGGCCGCGGCGCTGTTTCCGCCGGCGCTGCGCGATGCCTGGCTGCTGCTCGCGCCGCACCACATGTACCTGCCGCCGATGCTGATGGCGCTGCCGATGCTGTGCTTCGCCAGCCTGCTGCTGGTGCTGTCCATCGCGCCGACCGTCGGCGCCATGCTGGCGCTGCTGGCCGCAAGCTGCTTCGTCCTGCCGGGACAGGCGGCGCCGCGCGCCACTCTGGCACCCGCATCCGATGGCCTCGAACGCCTGGTCTACTACAAGGACGCGAACACCTGGCGCGCGTACTGGCTGCTGCCGGAGCAGCCTCTCGACGACTGGCGCCGCCAGCTGTTCCCCGGCCGGCAGCCGACCATCTTCGTCGAAGTCTTCGGCTGGAACAGCCCGCGCCAATGGTATGCCGAAGCGCCGCGCGAGGATGCGATCGCCTTCCCAGAATGCTTCGCCCTGCTCAACACCGTTGGCAAGGTGCGACGCGGCACGTTCACTGTGCGTTCGAAGAATCGCGCGCCGCACATCGAGCTGCGCATGTCGGGCGCCAAGGCGCTGCGCTCGCGGCTCGACGGCGTGCCGCTCACGTCGAAGGAGGCGCCGTGGCTGCTGTCGCTGTACGGGATGGAAGACCGGGTGCTGCACTTCGAGATCGAGAGCGCGCCCGATGAGATTTTCGCGATCACCGTGCAGGAGCGCATGCCCGGCCTGCCCCAGCACCTGCTACCGTCGCGCGACGAAGACGCCCCGTATTTACGGGAACAATCGGGAATGACGATGTCCACCGATATCCTGCGATTTTATTGAAGACTTGTCATAGAATGTTCCGCGCACGCCACGAACGTGCCCTTCCCGATCAACTCAAGTCGCAGGATTTCATGTACAAGATCGTCTCTTCCCTCGTCCTCACCGCCGTCGCCGGCAGCCTGGCGCTGGCCTATCCGGCCCACGCACAAGCTCAAACCGTCCAGGAAGCGCCGCTGCGCGCGCACCTGGCCCACCTGTCCGACGACGCCATGGAAGGCCGCGGCACCGGCCAGCGCGGCGGCGAACTGACCGTCGCCTACCTCGAGGCGCAGGCGAAGGCCGCCGGCCTGAAGCCGGCCAACGGCAACAGCTTCCGCCAGGCGGTCAAGATCGCCGGCGTGCGTTCGCTGCCGGCCAAGAGCGACATCGCCATCACCGCCGGCGGCAAGGCGCTGCCGCTGCAGTTCGGCGCTGACTGGGTCTGGGGGCCGGGCGACGGCAAGGCCGAGCACAAGCTGGACGCCGACCTGGTCTTCGTCGGCTACGGCACCGTGGCGCCGGAAGAAGGCGGCTGGAACGACTTCAAGGGCATGAACCTGAAGGGCAAGGTGCTGGTGATGATGGTGAACGACCCGTTGCCGACCGCCGCGGAACCGAACCGCTTCAACGGCGAAGGCCTGACCTATTACGGCCGCTGGACCTATAAATTCGAGGAAGCGGCGCGCCAGGGCGCGGCCGGCGCCATCCTGATCCACACCGACAAGTCGGCCTCGTACGGCTGGAGCGTGGTGCAGAACAGCTGGGCCAACGCCGAGCGCTTCCAGCTCACCGAAGGTAAAGTGGGCACTGGGGTGCAGGGCTGGATGACCGATGACACCGCGCGCAAGGTGTTCACCGCCGCCGGCCAGGACCTGGATAAACTGCGCGCCGCCGCCGAAGACAAGAACTTCAAGCCGGTGACCCTGAAGGCCCGCCTGAAGGGCACGGCGCGCGCGGAAGTGCGCAAGCTCGAGGAGTTCAACGTGGCCGGCGTCGTGCCGGGCACCGACCCAAAACTCAAGGACGAAGTGGTGATCTACAGCGCGCACTGGGATCACATGGGCAAGCAGGGTACCGAGGGCGACACCATCTTCAACGGCGCGGTCGACAACGCCTCGGGCACCGGCGCGCTGCTGGCGATGGCGGAGCAAGCCGTCAAGCACCCGGCCAAGCGCAGCCAGATGTTCCTGTGGGTGGCCGCCGAAGAGCAAGGCCTGCTGGGCAGCGCCGCCTACGTCGCCAAGCCGCTGTGGCCGATCGAGAAGACCGCCGCCAACCTGAACCTGGACAGCCTGAACTGGGTGGGCCTGGTGAAGGACGTCAGCGTGCCGGGCAGCGAGCGCACCGAACTGGGCGCGATGGCCGCCGCCACCGCCCAGGCCATGGGCCTGACCGTGGCTCCAGCCAAGCCTGACCTCGCCGGCGGCTACTTCCGCAGCGACCACTTCAGCTTCGCCAAGGCCGGCGTGCCGGCGTTCTCGGTGGGCGCGGGCCGCAGCTGGGTCAAGGACGTCGAAGCCAACAACGCCAAGGCCGCGACCTACCGCGACAAGTACCACCAGGCGTCGGACGAATACGATCCGAGCTGGGACCTGTCGGGTATGGTGCAGCAGGCGCAGTACACGCTGAACCTGGGCCGCGCAGTGGCCGACGCGCCGAAGATGCCGGCGTGGAAGGAAGGCGATCCGTTCGGCAAGGCGCGCGCAGCGAAGTAATCGCACCCGCCAGGCTTCAGGTTTAGTTAGCAGTACCACGTCGTTCCCGCGCAGGCGGGAACCCAGGTTGTTCGCGTTACGATAACGCTGGCACACTTGGGTTCCCGCCTCCGCGGGAACGACGCGTTTGGGTCAACGATTTCCCATCCACTGACGAGAGAGGCGAACGATGCGCGAAGAAGACCTGGTGCTCGGCGACGGGCGCACGCTGCACTTCTACGACCTGGCGCCACCCGGCGAGCAGGAGCTGGCAGTGTTCTGGCACCACGGCACGCCGAACATCGGCCGCCCGCCCGAGCCGCTGTTCGCGCTCGCGGATGAGCTGGGCATTCGCTTGATCGGCTACGACCGCCCGGCTTATGGCGGCTCGTCGGAACGCAGCGGGCGCGACGTCGCCTCGGCGGCCTTCGATGTCGAGCGCATCGCCGACCGGCTGGGCGTCAAGCGCTTCGCGGTGATGGGACATTCAGGTGGCGGACCGCATGCGCTGGCTTGCGCCGCCCTGCTGCCCGAGCGGGTGGTGGGCGCGGTCAGCATCGCGGGCCTGGCGCCGCCCGACGCGCAGGGACTCGACTGGTTCAAAGGCATGGGCGCCTACGGGGCGGCGGCGCTGCGTGCGGCGGCGCAGGGGCGCGCGGCCAAGGCATACCATGAGGCGCTCGGGCTCGAATTCGACCGGGAGATGTTTACGCCCGAGGATTGGGAGGCGCTGGCGGGGCCGTGGTCATGGTTCGACAGCGTGGTGGGACCGGCGGTGGCCAAGGGGCTTGACGGCTTGATCGACGACGATATCGCCTATGTGACGCCGTGGGGCTTCGATTGCACGCGCATCGCCTGTCCGGTGCTGTTCGTGCATGGGGTCCAGGATCGCGTGGTGCCGGCGTCGCACAGCGAGTGGCTGGCGCATCACTGCCGCTCGGCCGAGCTGTGGCAGCGGCCGGACGATGGACATATCTCGGTGATGAACTATGCCGCGTCGAGCCTAGTATGGCTGCGCGGGCAGGTGCGCGCGGATTGATCGCGGACGGCGCGCCATGCGCTGCCATCCGCTTTCAGTGTGGGTCGAGGCTTACTGGATCACGCCGCAAGCCATGCGGCCGCCTCCGCCACCCAGCGGCGCCGGGTGATCGGAGTGGTTGTCACCGCCGACGTGGACCATCAGGGCCTTGCCCTTAATGTCCGACATCTTCAGACGTGGCGCCAGGACCGGGTTGGTGGCCATGCCCTTGGCATCCACCGTCAGCGCCGGCAGGTCGCCCAGGTGGCCATCGCCCCACGGGGTGCCGTGCTTGTTGGTCTTGGCTGGATCGAGATGGCCACCCGCCGCGCCGGCCGGGACGGTCTTGCCGTCGGCCTGGTTCGGCGCGCAGCTGCCGTTGGCGTGGATGTGGAAGCCGTGCAGGCCCGGGGTCAGATCCTTCAGATCCGGCGTGAGCACGACGCCATACTTGGTTTCGCTGAGCTTGACGGTGCCCACGCTGGCGCCATCGCCTTTGTCGGTGGCCAGCTTGAGAGTCACGGTGTTATCGGCGGCACTGGCGGCAGCGCATACTGCGCTCAGCAGGACGGCGCTCATCCATCGCATTTTCATTGTTTGCTCCTTCGAAGATATCTATAGGATAGTAAAAAGCCAATCCAGTGTAGACCAATCCCATGCATTGGCGCGTCCTGCTGACTTGGGTATTACTGGCGGCAGCGGTTCTGTTCGGGTTCGTCTAATGCTACCGGGATACAGGAGTTACGTGGCGCCACAGTGATTGGATGCAATCGAATACGACGCAAGTGCGCACGTTCAAGGCGGAGCAGATTACAGCACACCGCGCGTCTTCCTGACGAGCAGCATTACGAACCCATCAGGCAAAAAAAACGGCACCCCTCAGGGTGCCGCTTTCACTAACAACTTACGCGATCACTCGCCGTCGTTATGCTGCTCAGCCGAAGCCTGTGCAGTCTGCTGGTCTTCCATCGCCTGCAGCTCTGCAGCCATATTGGCCTTCTCTTGCTGCAGCAGTGCCTGACGCTCTTCCGCTTCCCACACTTCCTTCTCCTTGCGGGCGCGGTGGAATGCCAGACCGGTACCGCCAGGGATCAGGCGGCCGACGATGACGTTCTCTTTCAGGCCGCGCAGACCGTCGCGCTTGCCCATGATCGCCGCTTCGGTCAGCACGCGGGTGGTTTCCTGGAACGATGCGGCCGAGATGAACGAATCGGTCGACAGCGATGCCTTGGTAATACCCAGCAGCACGTTTTCGTACTGCGCCGGCAGCTTGCCGATTGCGTTCACGCGGTCGTTTTCTTCCAGCAGTTCCGAACGCTCCACCTGCTCGCCGACGATGTAGTCGGTGTCGCCTGCTTCGGTGATCTGAACACGACGAAGCATCTGGCGAACGATCACCTCGATGTGCTTGTCGTTGATCTTCACGCCCTGCAGACGGTACACGTCCTGCACTTCGTCCACGATGTAGCGGGCCAGCGCTTCGATGCCCAGCAGGCGCAGGATGTCTTGCGGATCGGCCGGGCCGTCCACGATCATCTCGCCCTTGTTCACCACCTGGCCGTCGTGCACCAGCACTTGCTTGTCCTTGGTGATCAGGAACTCGTGCTTGTTGCCGTCCATGTCGGTGATTTCCAGGCGCTGCTTGCCCTTGGTCTCTTTACCGAACGCCACGGTACCGGTGACTTCCGCCAGCATGCCCGCGTCTTTCGGCGAACGTGCTTCGAACAGTTCGGCAACGCGCGGCAGACCACCGGTAATGTCGCGGGTCTTCTGCGATTCGGTCGGGATACGTGCCAGCACTTCACCCACGGTCGCTTGCTGACCGTCCTTGACCATGATCAGCGCGCCGACCTGGAAGCCGATCGTCACGGCGTGTTCGGTGCCGGCGATCTTCACTTCCTGGCCTTCTTCGTTCAGCAGCTTGACCTGCGGACGCAGCACCTTGCCCGAACCACGACGCTTCGGATCGATTGCCACCAGGGTCGACAGACCGGTCACTTCATCGACCTGACGGGCGACGGTGACGCCTTCTTCGACGTTCTCGAAGCGGATCGTACCGGCGTACTCGGTGATGATCGGACGGGTCAGCGGATCCCAGGTCGCCAGGGCGGTGCCGGCCTTGACAGCCTGGCCATCCTTGACGATCAGGGTCGCACCGTACGGCACCTTGTGACGCTCGCGC
Organism: Massilia oculi; assembly: GCF_003143515.1. Lineage (NCBI taxonomy): Bacteria > Pseudomonadati > Pseudomonadota > Betaproteobacteria > Burkholderiales > Oxalobacteraceae > Massilia > Massilia oculi. The sequence continues at coordinate 2,672,665 of NZ_CP029343.1, forward strand.
TCACGGCCGTGGTCGTCGGTGATCAGCACTTCGCCCGAACGGGTAATGACGATCTGCGCGCCCTTGCCGTTGGTGACGTAACGCATGGTCGCGGTGAAGCGGACCGTACCGTTCGACTTGGCTTCGACCGACGAGGCCACTGCCGCGCGCGATGCCGCACCACCGATGTGGAAGGTACGCATGGTCAGCTGGGTACCCGGCTCACCGATCGACTGCGCTGCCACCACACCGACTGCTTCGCCGCTGTTGACCAGCATGCCGCGGCCCAGGTCGCGGCCGTAGCACTTGGCGCACAGGCCGAAGCGCGTGTCGCAGTTCAGCGGGGTGCGGACCTTCACTTCGTCGATGCCGACGCGTTCGATCTCTTCAACCATGTCTTCGTCCAGCAGCGTGCCGGCTTCGTACAGGGTTTCCTGGGTTTCAGGGTTGACGACGTCGGTGCCTGCCACGCGGCCGAGGATACGGTCGCGCAGGGCTTCGATGACTTCACCGCCTTCGACCAGCGCCTTCATGTGGGTGCCGTTGCTGGTGCCGCAATCGTCTTCGATCACCACCAGGTCTTGCGTCACGTCCACCAGACGACGGGTCAGGTAACCCGAGTTCGCGGTCTTCAGTGCCGTATCCGCCAGACCTTTACGAGCGCCGTGGGTCGAGATGAAGTACTGCAGAACGTTCAGGCCTTCGCGGAAGTTCGCGGTAATCGGCGTTTCGATAATCGAACCGTCCGGTTTCGCCATCAGACCACGCATACCCGCCAGCTGGCGGATCTGGGCTGCCGAACCACGGGCGCCCGAGTCGGCCATCATGTAAATCGCGTTGAACGATTCCTGGGTGCCTTCGGTGCCGTCGCGCTTGGTGACCGGCTCGATCTTGAGCTGGTCCATCATCGCCTTGCCGACTTCATCCGAGGTCTTGCCCCAGATGTCGACGACCTTGTTGTAACGCTCGCCGGCGGTGACCAGACCCGAGGCGTACTGCTGCTCGATCTGTTTCACTTCGGCTTCGGCGGTCGCGATCATGCCCTTCTTGACGTCCGGGATCAGCATGTCGTCGACGGCGATCGAGATGCCGGCGCGGGTCGCCAGGCGGAAGCCCGACTGCATCAGCTTGTCCGCGAAGACGACGGTCGCACGCAGGCCGCACTTGCGGAACGACGTGTTGATCAGCTTCGAGATTTCCTTCTTCTTCAGCGCGCGGTTCAGCACCGAGAACGGCAGGCCTTTCGGCAGGATCTCGGACAGGATCGCACGGCCAACGGTGGTCTCGTAGCGGGTCAGGGTCTGGTCGAAGCCGCCTTCGGCGTTTTTCGGGAACTCGACGATACGCACGGTGATGCGGGTCGCCAGCTCGACTTCCTTGTTGTCGTACGCGCGGATGACTTCCGACACGTCCGGGAACATCATGCCTTCGCCCTTGGCGTTGATCGCCTCGCGGGTCGCGTAGTACAGACCCAGCACGATATCCTGCGACGGCACGATCGACGGTTCGCCGTTCGACGGGAACAGGATGTTGTTCGACGCCAGCATCAGCGTACGCGCTTCCATCTGCGCTTCGATCGACAGCGGCACGTGGACCGCCATCTGGTCACCGTCGAAGTCGGCGTTGAACGCCGCGCAGACCAGCGGGTGCAGCTGGATCGCCTTGCCTTCGATCAGGACCGGCTCGAACGCCTGGATACCGAGACGGTGCAGCGTAGGCGCACGGTTCAGCATGACCGGGTGTTCTTTGATGACTTCTTCCAGGATGTCCCAGACCACCGGCTCTTGCACTTCGACCAGCTTCTTCGCGGCCTTGATGGTGGTCGCGAGACCCATCAGTTCCAGCTTGTTGAAGATGAACGGCTTGAACAGCTCGAGGGCCATCAGCTTCGGCAGACCGCACTGGTGCAGTTTCAGCTGTGGACCCACCACGATGACCGAACGGCCCGAGTAGTCGACGCGCTTGCCCAGCAAGTTCTGACGGAAACGACCGCCCTTACCCTTGATCATTTCGGCCAGCGACTTCAGCGGACGCTTGTTGGCGCCGGTCATCGCTTTGCCGCGACGGCCGTTGTCCAGCAGCGAGTCGACCGCTTCCTGCAGCATGCGCTTTTCGTTACGCGTAATGATCTCTGGTGCGCGCAGTTCCATCAGGCGCTTCAGGCGGTTATTACGGTTGATGACGCGGCGGTACAGGTCGTTCAGGTCCGACGTGGCGAAACGGCCGCCGTCCAGCGGGACGAGCGGACGCAGCTCTGGCGGCAGGACCGGCAGAACTTCCATGATCATCCATTCAGGCTTGATGCCCGAACGCTGGAACGCCTCGAGCACTTTCAGGCGCTTGGCGTATTTCTTGATCTTGGCTTCGGATTTCGACTCTTTCAGTTCCACGCGCAGGGCTTCGGCATCGCGGTGGATGTCGATCGAGCGCAGCAGTTCACGGATACCTTCGGCGCCCATGAATGCGGTGAAGTCGTCGCCGTACTCTTCGTACTTGGCGGCGTAGTCGTCTTCCGACATGATCTGGCTCTTCTTGAGCGGGGTCATGCCAGGATCGGTGACGACGTATGCTTCGAAGTACAGCACGCGTTCGATATCGCGCAGGGTCATGTCCAGGACCATGCCCAGACGCGACGGCAGCGACTTCAGGAACCAGATGTGAGCGACCGGCGACGCCAGTTCGATGTGGCCCATGCGCTCGCGGCGCACTTTAGCCAGGGTGACTTCGACGCCGCACTTCTCGCAGATCACACCGCGGTGCTTCAGGCGCTTGTACTTGCCGCACAGGCATTCGTAGTCCTTGATCGGGCCAAAGATCTTGGCGCAGAACAGGCCGTCACGCTCAGGCTTGAACGTACGGTAGTTGATGGTTTCCGGCTTCTTGACTTCGCCGAACGACCACGAACGGATTTTTTCAGGCGACGCCAGGCCAATCTTGATGGCGTCGAAACTTTCGTTTTGCTGAACTTGCTTGAATAGATCGAGCAGTGCTTTCATGTATCACTCCAAAGGTGATTGATTCTGTACTGAATACTACTACCGCCAACTTCTCGCCGATTTTCGCCGGCGTTTGCGCGTCCCGCCAACCCTTAAAAACGTCATTCCCGCGCAGGCGGGAATCCAAGTTTGCCGGCAACTCACCGGGCTTAGGTTCCCGCCTGCGCGGGAACGACGTTTCAAAGGCAGCAGGCCGGGCCCGAAGGCTGGCGGCCATGCTGGCCCTGCTTAGTTGCGCTCGAGATCGATGTCGATACCCAGCGAACGGATTTCCTTCACCAGCACGTTGAACGATTCCGGCATGCCGGCGTCGATCACGTGGTCGCCCTTGACCAGGTTCTCGTACACCTTGGTACGGCCGTTCACGTCGTCCGACTTCACGGTCAGCATTTCCTGCAGCACGTACGATGCGCCGTACGCTTCCAGTGCCCACACCTCCATCTCACCGAAGCGCTGGCCACCGAACTGGGCTTTACCGCCCAGCGGCTGCTGCGTCACCAGCGAGTACGGACCGGTCGAACGGGCGTGCATCTTGTCGTCCACCAGGTGGTGCAGCTTCAGCATGTGCATGAAGCCGACGGTGACCTTGCGCTCGAACGCTTCGCCGGTGCGGCCGTCGAACATGGTGACCTGGTTCTTCGACGGCGTCATGCCCAGGTGGGCAGCGATGTCGTCCGGGAACGCCAGGTCCAGCATGCGGCGGATGTCTTCCTCGTGGGCGCCGTCGAACACCGGGGTCGCGAACGGCACGCCGTTCTTGAGGTTGCTCGCCAGGCTCAGGATTTCTTCATCGCTGAAGCTGTCCAGGTCTTCCTTGCGGCCGGTTTCGTTGTAGATCTTGCCCAGGAAGGTGCGCAGATCCGCTGCCTTCGCTTGCGCCTGCAGCATTTCGCCGATGCGCCAGCCGAGGCCCTTCGCAGCCCAGCCGAGGTGAGTTTCCAGGATCTGACCGACGTTCATACGCGACGGAACGCCCAGCGGGTTCAGCACGACGTCGGCTGGACGACCGTCCGCCATGAACGGCATGTCTTCCACCGGCACGATACGCGAGACCACACCCTTGTTACCGTGGCGGCCCGCCATCTTGTCGCCCGACTGCAGGCGGCGCTTGACGGCCAGGTAGACCTTGACCATCTTCTGCACGCCAGGCTGCAGCTCGTCGCCTTGCGTCAGCTTCTTGCGCTTCTCTTCGAAAGCCAGGTCGAACTGGTGACGCTTCTCGTTGATCGATTCCTTGATCGCTTCCAGCGCGTTCGCGGTGTCGTCTTCCGCCGGGCGGATGTCGAACCAGTGGAACTTGTCCAGATCGGCCAGGTATTCCGAGGTGATCGCCGCGCCCTTGGCCAGCTTCTTCGGACCGCCGTTGACGATCTTGCCGACCAGCATACGCTCCAGACGCTCGAAGGCGTCGCCTTCCACGATACGCATCTGGTCGTTCAGGTCCAGGCGGAAGCGCTTCAGCTCGTCGTCGATGATCTGCTGGGCGCGCTTGTCGCGCTGGATGCCTTCGCGGGTGAACACTTGCACGTCGATCACGGTGCCGACCATGCCCGAAGGCACGCGCAGCGAGGTGTCTTTCACGTCCGACGCTTTTTCGCCGAAGATCGCGCGCAGCAGCTTTTCTTCCGGAGTCAGCTGGGTCTCGCCTTTCGGGGTGACCTTACCGACCAGCACGTCGCCGGCCTGCACTTCGGCGCCGATGTAGACGATGCCCGATTCATCCAGGCGCGCCAGTTGATTCTCTGCCAGGTTCGAGATGTCGCGGGTGATTTCTTCCGCGCCCAGCTTGGTGTCGCGAGCGACGACCGACAGCTCTTCGATGTGGATCGAGGTGTAACGGTCGTCCTTGACGACGTTTTCCGAGATCAGGATCGAATCCTCGAAGTTCAGGCCGTTCCATGGCATGAACGCCACCAGCATGTTCTGGCCCAGTGCCAGCTCGCCCAGGTCGGTCGATGCGCCGTCGGCAATCACGTCGCCACGGGCAACGCGGTCGCCAACCTGCACGATCGGACGCTGGTTGATGTTGGTGTTCTGGTTCGAACGGGTGTACTTGATCAGGTTGTAGATGTCGACGCCGACTTCGCCAGCCTGCGCTTCATCGTCGTTCACGCGGATGACCACGCGACCCGCATCGATGTAGTCGACCACGCCGCCACGCAGGGCCTGCACGGTGGTGCCCGAGTCGACCGCGACGGTGCGCTCGATGCCGGTGCCGACCACGGCTTTCTCTGGACGCAGGCAAGGCACGGCCTGGCGCTGCATGTTGGCGCCCATCAGTGCACGGTTCGCGTCATCGTGTTCCAGGAACGGAATCAGCGATGCTGCGACCGACACGATCTGGCCCGGGGCGACGTCCATGTACTGGATGCGCTCTGGCGAGACCAGGATCGTTTCGCCGGCTTCACGCGCCGAGACCAGTTCGTCGACCAGCTGGCCTTCGTCGCTGATCGCCGCGTTCGCCTGGGCGATGATGTAGCGGCCTTCTTCGATCGCCGACAGGTATTCGATCTTGTCGGTGACTTTCGAATCCTCGACCTTGCGGTACGGGGTTTCCAGGAAGCCGTATTCGTTCAGGCGGGCGTACAGAGCCAGCGAGTTGATCAGGCCGATGTTCGGGCCTTCAGGCGTTTCGATCGGGCACACGCGGCCGTAGTGGGTCGGGTGCACGTCGCGCACCTCGAAGCCTGCACGTTCGCGGGTCAGACCGCCCGGTCCCAGTGCCGAGACGCGGCGCTTGTGGGTGACTTCCGACAGCGGGTTGGTCTGGTCCATGAACTGCGACAGCTGCGACGAACCGAAGAATTCGCGGATCGCGGCCGAGATCGGCTTGCTGTTGATCAGGTCGTGCGGCATCAGGTTGTCCGCTTCGGCCTGGCCGAGGCGTTCCTTGACGGCGCGTTCCACGCGCACCAAGCCGGCACGGAACTGGTTCTCAGCCAGTTCGCCGACGCAACGCACGCGACGGTTACCCAGGTGATCGATGTCGTCGACTTCGCCGCGGCCATTGCGCAGCTCGACCAGGATCTTGATCACGGCCAGGATGTCTTCGTTCGACATGGTCATGTCGCCGGTCAGTTCGTCACGGCCGATACGGCGGTTGAACTTCATGCGGCCGACAGCCGACAGGTCGTAGCGTTCCGGCATGTAGAACAGGCCGTTGAACAGGGCTTCGACCGACTCTTCGGTTGGCGGTTCGCCAGGACGCATCATGCGGTAGATCGCCACGCGTGCGGCGGTCTGGTCGGCGGTGTCGTCGGTGCGCAGGGTTTGCGAGATGTAGGCGCCCTGGTCCAGGTCGTTCGTGTACAGCGTCTGGATGTCGGTCACGCTGGCGTCGCGCAGCTTGCCCAGCAGTTCTTCGGTCAGCTCGTCGTTGGCCACGGCGATGATCTCGCCAGTGTCCTGGTCGACGATGTTCTTGGCCAGCACGCGGCCCAGCAGGTAGTCTTCCGGCACCGAGATGCTCTTGATACCAGCGGCTTCGATGTCGCGCACGTGCTTGGCGTTGATGCGCTTGTCCTTGGTGACGATGGTCTTGCCCGACTTCGGATCGACGATGTCGAAGCGCGCGACTTCGCCGCGCAGGCGCTCGGAGACGAACTCGAGTTCGCCGCCGTCGTTACGCAGGGTGAAGTTGTCGAAGACGAAGAAGTTCGCCAGGATCTGCTCCGGCGTCATGCCGATGGCCTTCAGCAGGATCGTGACCGGCATCTTGCGGCGACGGTCGACGCGGAAGAACAGGATATCTTTCGGGTCGAATTCGAAGTCCAGCCACGAACCGCGGTAAGGAATGATCCTTGCCGAGAACAGCAGCTTGCCCGACGAGTGGGTCTTGCCGCGGTCGTGTTCGAAGAACACACCAGGCGAACGGTGCAGCTGGGAGACAATGACGCGCTCGGTGCCGTTGATCACGAACGAACCGTTCGTGGTCATCAGCGGCAGCTCGCCCATATAGACTTCCTGCTCTTTCATTTCCTTGACGACTGGCTTGGTCGGCGATTCCTTGTCCAGGATCACCAGACGCACCTTGGCGCGCAGCGGCGACGCGAAGGTCAGGCCACGCTGCTGGCACTCTTTCACGTCAAACGCGGGGTCGCCCAGCACATACGACAGGAACTCGAGGCGCGCAAAACCATTGTGCGACACGATAGGGAAAATCGAGGAGAAGGCCGATTGCAGGCCTTCGTTCTTGCGCGAGGACGGAGCGAATTCGGCCTGCAGGAAGTTCTCGTAGGATTCCAGCTGGGTAGCCAGCAGGTAGGGAACGTTGTGAACGTTGGCGCGCTTCGCGAACGACTTGCGAATGCGCTTCTTCTCAGTAAATGAGTAGTGCATGGACACTCCGTGAGTGACAGAAAGGATGGAGAATTCAGGAATTGCCAGTGGCGAACGCCACTACCACACGCAAGCCCTGAAGTCTCTTACTCTTTCGCGCCAGATGAAAAGGACAAGCAAACTGCTGTGATACGATGCTGCTGAAACGGGGTACTACCAGTTCCCTGTCGTCAATTCAAAACTGACGTTTGCCGCAGGGACGACAAAAGAGCCAAAGCCGCATCCCCTGCCTTCCGGCAGGTTTTGCAAGCTTTGACTCCCGCGCTGGGCACTGTGTTTCAAGCGCCCGGTGCTGATGTATTACTTCAGTTCGGCCTTGGCGCCAGCTTCTTCCAGCTTCTTCTTGGCGGCTTCAGCGTCAGCTTTTGGCAGGGCTTCTTTCACGGTCTTCGGTGCGCCGTCGACCAGGTCCTTGGCTTCTTTCAGGCCCAGACCGGTGATTTCACGGACTGCCTTGATGACGCCGACCTTGTTCGCGCCGACTTCCGACAGAACAACGTTGAACTCGGTCTGCTCTTCAGCAGCAGCTGCACCGCCAGCGGCGCCGCCAGCTGCCGGTGCTGCCATTGCAGCTGCCGACACGCCGAACTTCTCTTCGAATGCCTTGACCAGTTCGTTCAGGTCCATGACGGACATTTCGCTCACTGCGTTCAGGATATCGTCTTTGCTAATTGCCATTTGAAACTCCAGTTGTATATTGTGTGTAGTTAGTACTTGAGAAAAAAGGCTGCGCTATTAAGCTGCAGCGGTTTCTTCGGCTGCAGGAGCAGCTTCCGAACCTTCGCCTTTTTTCGCTGCCAGTGCAGCCAGACCACGTGCAAAGCCCGACACCGGAGCCAGCATGACGCCCAACAGCTGCGAGATGAGGACTTCACGGGATGGGATGCTTGCCAACGCGGTAACACCAGCTACGTCGAGCTGCTTACCTGCGTAGTTACCGGCTTTGATGACCAGCTTGTCGTTGGTTTTAGCGAAGTCATTGATGACTTTTGCTGCAGCAACGGCGTCGTCCGAGATCGAGTAGATCAGCGGACCGGTCATGGAATCAGCCAGCGAGGCAAACTGCGTGCCTTCGACAGAGCGACGAGCCAGCGTGTTCTTCAGAACACGCAGGTACACGCCCTGGGCACGTGCGGTTGCACGGAGCTTGGTCAAGTGACTAACCTGGATGCCACGGTACTCAGCCACGACGATGGTTTGCGCAGTTGCTACTTTTGCGGAAACTTCTTCGACGACGACCTTTTTGTCATTCAGATTAAGACCCACGGTCAATCTCCTTAAATGATATGAACGGATGTCCATATCGGTTCGAACACACGGCGTCCGAAGTTAAGAAGTCTTAAAACTGGGCGGATACATTCACACAGCTGGACTACAAAACTTGTTCGGGTACACCATCTGCGTTGGGTGGTCTATTAACCGTCAGCTCAACCTCTGCTTTCGGCCCAACGGTCTTTGATTGCCTGCCGGAGCGATGTTCAGCTCCGACAGCCCAAAGATGCGCCTCGTGATATTGCGTACGAGGACTTAATTCTTGCGAACTTAGGTTCCCGCCTTCGCGGGAACGACGTTCTTAAGCAGCAGCGACGATCGAAGCGTGGTCGACACGGACGCCAGCGCCCATGGTCGACGACAGGGCGACCTTACGCAGGTACACGCCTTTCGAGGTGGCTGGCTTGGCCTTGTTCAGGGCGTCGATCAGGGCGACCAGGTTGGTCTTCAGATCTGCGTCGCTGAACGACTTGCGGCCGATGGTCGCGTGGACGATACCTGCCTTGTCAGTACGGTACTGGACCTGACCGGCTTTGGCGTTCTTGACGGCGGTAGCGACGTCCGGGGTCACGGTGCCGACTTTCGGGTTCGGCATCAGGCCGCGTGGGCCCAGGATCTGACCCAGGGTACCGACGATACGCATGGTGTCTGGCGAAGCGATGACGATGTCGAACGGCATGTCGCCGGCCTTCACGCGCTCTGCCAGGTCTTCCATGCCGACCACGTCGGCGCCGGCTGCTTTAGCAGCTTCAGCCTTGTCGCCCGAAGCGAACACAGCGACGCGCACGGTCTTGCCGGTGCCAGCTGGCAGCACGACCGAACCGCGAACCACTTGGTCCGACTTCTTCGGGTCCACGCCCAGTTGAACGGCGACGTCGATCGACTCGTTGAACTTGGCGGTGGCGAATTCCTTGATGATCGACACAGCGTTGTCGAACTCGTAGACCTTGTTACGGTCAACTTTTGCTTTGATTGCTTTGACGCGCTTGGACAGCTTAGCCATTACAGACCCTCCACCGTGATGCCCATCGAACGTGCCGAGCCAGCGATGATACGCACTGCTGCGTCCATGTCGGCGGCGGTCAGGTCCGGCTGCTTGGTTTTTGCGATTTCTTCAGCTTGAGCGCGGGTCAGCTTGGCAACCTTGTCGGTGTGCGGCTTGGCCGAGCCCTTGGTGATGCCGGCGGCTTTCTTGATCAGGTAGGTTGCCGGTGGGGTCTTCATCACGAAGGTGAAGGACTTGTCGGCGAACGCGGTGATCACGACCGGGATCGGCATGCCTGGTTCCATACCCTGGGTCTGCGCGTTGAACGCCTTGCAGAATTCCATGATGTTCAGGCCACGCTGACCGAGTGCTGGACCGATCGGTGGGGATGGGTTTGCCTTACCAGCCGGGACTTGCAGCTTGATAAAGCCAATGATTTTCTTTGCCATGTCTGGCTCCTATCTTGACTTGAGTAGTAGCGCCCCACCGCGACTACTCATCTTGGCGGGGCTCCTCTTACCGGATTCCGCCTAGTTGCTGCGACGCTCCGATTACGGCGTTGTATTTGAAGTGTTGGGGACAGAGTACCGCTGCGCCTCGCTGCGCGCGGCTTCGCTTAACTCTTTCCCGCAAAGGGTCATACTTTCTCTACCTGCCCGAACTCCAGTTCCACCGGAGTTGCGCGGCCGAAGATGGTGACCGAGACACGCACCTTCGATTTCTCGTAGTTGACTTCCTCGACGTTGCCGTTGAAGTCGGTGAACGGGCCTTCCTTGATGCGGACTTGCTCGCCCACTTCGTACAGCACTTTTGGCCGTGGCTTTTCGACGCCCTCTTGCACCTGCTGCATGATCTTGTCGATCTCGCGTGCTGGGATCGGGGTCGGCTTGTTCGATTTGCCGCCGATGAAGCCGGTGACCTTGCTGGTGTTCTTCACCAGGTGCCAGGTTTCGTCGGTCATTTCCATCTCAACCAGCACGTAGCCCGGGAAGAAGCGGCGCTCGGAAACGGCTTTGGAACCGTTGCGCATCTCGACGACTTCCTCGGTCGGCACCAGGATCTGGCCGAACTGTTCTTGCATGCCCGCGCGCTCGACGCGCTCGGTCAGTGCGCGCATCACGCTCTTTTCCATGCCCGAATAGACATGGACGACGTACCAGCGCTTATTGCTGACCGGCACGCTCAGAGGCGCACCAGCGTCAGAGGCCGGGACATCGCCCGGCACTGGTGCATTGTCTTGCACGTTATCGCTCATGTTATTTCCAACCCAGGACAAAGTCGTACAACAGGAGCTCGAGAAGCTTATCCGTGCCCCACAGGAAAATCGCCATCACGACCACGAAGGCAAACACGATGCCGGTGATCTGCATGGCTTCGCGGCGGGTAGGCCAGACGACCTTCTTGGTCTCGCGCACCGACTCCTTGGCGAAGCTCAGGAAATCACGGCCAGTGGTGGAAGTCCACAAAAGCAGGACAGCAAAAACTAAACCAGCCACGAGGGCGCCTGCGGCGACCAAGGCTGGTTTGTTCTGGCCAGTCAGGTAAAAGAACCCGACGACGCCTGCAATCGCTGCAACCACCGCCAGCGCGACCTTGAACTTGTCATTCGAGGTGCTGACAGTTTGCACGGATTGATTAGACATTCTTCTTTACTTTCGGTGCTGCGCACCAGAATTCGGTGGCAGGGGCGGAGGGAATCGAACCCGCGACCTTCGGTTTTGGAGACCGACGCTCTGCCAATTGAGCTACACCCCTACGAAAACTTTACTGCTGAATCCAGCATTATACAGCAAGCGCGCGCTCACTGGCAATGCTGTTTAAGGGGAAACAGAAGTGCTTCCGTTTCCCCTTATCACCTAATCAATTAGGCGATGATCTTGGCAACCACGCCGGCGCCGACGGTACGGCCGCCTTCGCGGATTGCGAAGCGCAGACCTTCTTCCATCGCGATCGGAGCGATCAGCTTGACGGTGATCGAGACGTTGTCGCCTGGCATGACCATTTCTTTGTCTGCTGGCAGTTCGATCGAACCGGTCACGTCAGTCGTACGGAAGTAGAACTGAGGACGATAGTTGTTGAAGAACGGGGTGTGACGGCCGCCTTCGTCTTTCGACAGGACGTAGATCTCACCGGTGAAGTTGCTGTGCGGCTTGATCGAGCCTGGCTTGGCCAGAACTTGACCACGTTGCACGTCTTCACGCTTGGTGCCGCGCAGCAGCAGGCCGACGTTGTCGCCAGCTTGACCCTGGTCCAGCAGCTTGCGGAACATTTCCACGCCGGTGCAGGTGGTCTTGACGGTGTCGATGATGCCGACGATTTCGATTTCTTCGCCGACTTTGATCACGCCGCGCTCGACACGACCGGTCACGACGGTGCCGCGGCCCGAGATCGAGAACACGTCTTCGACTGGCATCAGGAAGGCGCCGTCAACGGCACGTTCCGGGGTTGGGATGTAGGTGTCCAGGGCTTCTGCCAGGCGGGTGATGCACTCTTCGCCCATTTCGCCTGGCTGGCCTTCCAGCGCCATACGTGCCGAACCCTTGATGATTGGCAGGTCGTCGCCTGGGAACTCGTACTTCGACAGGAGTTCGCGGACTTCCATTTCGACCAGTTCCAGCAGTTCTGCGTCATCGACCAGGTCGCACTTGTTCAGGAACACGATGATGTATGGAACGCCAACCTGACGCGCCAGCAGGATGTGCTCGCGGGTCTGTGGCATTGGGCCGTCAGCGGCCGAGCACACCAGGATCGCGCCGTCCATCTGCGCAGCACCGGTAATCATGTTCTTGATGTAGTCGGCGTGGCCTGGGCAGTCAACGTGAGCGTAGTGACGGTTTTCGGTTTCGTACTCGACGTGCGCGGTGTTGATGGTGATGCCGCGTGCTTTTTCTTCTGGAGCCGCGTCGATCTGGTCGTAGGCCTTGGCTTCGCCGCCGAATTTCTTCGACAGGACGGTAGCGATTGCAGCCGTCAGGGTGGTTTTACCGTGGTCAACGTGACCGATGGTGCCGACGTTCACGTGCGGCTTGGTCCGTTCGAATTTACCTTTTGCCATTTCAGACTCCTAAGATCTAACGATATTTTGGGGATTACCAGGCACACCTGACGGACGAGTGCAACGCGACTGCCGTACAAAATTCTGGTGCCCTTGACGTGGATTGAACACGTGGCCTCTCCCTTACCAAGGGAGTGCTCTACCACTGAGCTACAAGGGCTGATTTTTGCGATGTAGAAACCACCGCACTAACTGGAGCGGGTGAAGGGAATCGAACCCTCGTCGTAAGCTTGGAAGGCTTCTGCTCTACCATTGAGCTACACCCGCGAGGTACAACTTCAAATCCGACTTCACGATCTTCTTTTTGGTGGTGGGGGCTGGATTCGAACCAGCGTACTCAGAGAGGGCAGATTTACAGTCTGCTGCCTTTAACCACTCGGCCACCCCACCGCGAAGAACCGCAGAGTATGAAGCAAGCTCAACGTACTGTCAATCAGACTGCAGTAGAAACTTTTTCCACTTCGCCTGACAGCGTTGCTTCGGGGCGTGATTGTAACGGTCGGACTGTAAAGCTGCAAGGGTGATTTTGCCAAGTGCGAAAAAATCTTCATGAACGTGCTTGGAATTGTTTCGCTCGCAAACCCACACCGCCAGACCACGTCGTTCCTGCCACTGACAGCAACGACTTCCCGCGGAGGCGGGAACCCAAGTTTATACGCGCAGTGTGGCGGTGAAAAATGGCCGGTTTGGCATGCGAGGATCCCGGGTTCCCGCCTTCGCGGGAACGACGGTCTTGAGGCAAGCAGTGGGACTCAAGGTTGCGGTGTGTTCGCACCCTGCGGCGCCAGCGCCGCCAGTACCTGCGCCTTGAGCGCCTTGATCAACGCCGTCTCGTCCGGCGCCACGCCCTCGGGCGCGGTGAAGATCCGGTCGGCATAGATCAACCCGAGCCGGGCCTTGCCGACCACCAGCGGCAGCACGATGAAACTCTCGGCGTCCGGCAGCAGGGTCTTGTACCAGGCCGGCAGCAGGTCGCGGATCTTGGGGCTGAAGGCGTCCGCGATCATCATGTCGGCGTCGTTTTCCAGCGCCAGGTGGAACACGTCACGCGTGAAGGCGCAGGGGAAGGCGAAGCCGTTCTGCAGGTCGGCGCTGCCCTCGCCCAGCGACACCCGCGCGCGGAACTGGCTGGTCCGCGCATCGCGCAGGCACACGGTGGCGAAGCGGAAGCCCAGCGCGCCGTACAGGGTCTCGAGGACGGCATTGACCACGTCGTTGACGCCGGCGCCGGACCCGCCCAGCAGGGCGACGTCCTGCACGCCCGCCAGCAGCAGGTCGCGTGCATTCTTCGGCTTGCCGCTGGGGTGGAACTCGCCCTCGTCGTCCTCGCCCGCGTCCAGGGTGGCCAGCGCCAGCACGTTCGGCAGGCTGCTGCCGGCCTTCGGATCGGTCTTCGGCGCGCGTTCCATGTTCATGCTCTGCAGCATGCCGTTCATGCCTTCCTGCACCTCGTCGTACAGCGCCACCATGGCCGGATGGTCGACGCCCAGCGCCGCGCCATAGCGCACGATCAGCTCCTGGGTCTCGGGCGCGGCGGCCGGATCGTGGTGACGCCCCATCAGGCGCGCCACGTCGCGGCTGAAGGCGGCCACTTGCCGCATCCATTCGTCACGGTCGGCCGCGCCCTCGAGCGGCCCCGGCGGCAGCGCCGCCTGGGCTTGCACGATGAGCTCCGGCATCTGCCACTCGCGCAAGACCGCCTCCGACAAGGTCTCGAAGCTGCAGCCCAGGATCAGTTGCGCAGCCTGGCTGGGGCTGTGCTTGCCAGCCGCCACGATCGCGGCGATCTCGCGGTAGCGCTCCGGCTCGCGGCTGGCCAACAGCAATGGTCCCAGGTTCTTGAACAGCGCACAGATCGCCGCTTCCTCGGCCCCGGGGATCGGGCTGTGGCGCGCCAGCTCGCGTCCGACCAGGCTGGCGCACAGGGCAGCTTCGAGTTCCACCCGCACGCCGTGCTCGGCGGTGTCGAGTGCATCGACCAGCAGCATCGCCAGCGCGGCGGCGCGCACATTGTCGAAGCCGAGCAGGGAAATGGCGCGCGAGATCGTCGTCACCGGCGTGCCGGACAAGGTGCGGTACTGGACCGTGTTGGACAGGCGCAGGATGCGCTGGGTGAGCGCCACGTCGGACACCACGTAATACGCGAGGTCGGCCGTGCCCAGGTCGTCGTTATACCCCATGCCGATCACGTGCATGATGGCGCCGCCCAGCGTGAACATGCGCTCGGTTCCGCTGAGCTTGCGCATGAGGGCGGGGCGCACGCGGCGCGGGGCGCCGTCCTGGGAAATGTCGGTCATGGCGTCGATCGGCTCAGCCGGCCTTGCGCAGCGGCGCGGCCGCCTGCGCGCCCTGTCGCAGTCCTTGATTGTATTGCTTCAGCACCTGCTGGTGCAGCGCCGCCAGCGCCGGCAGCTTGGGATTGAGCGCATCCAGCTTGCGCACATTGCCGATCAGGCCAGGCACCTGGGCGCCGAGGCGAGTGTCCCAGCCCTCGTGCTCGAGGCAGCGCAGCACCGCCAGCGCGGCATTGAAGGCAACCGCCGGATTGCTCGGCAACTTGGCGGCCGCTTCCAGCATCAGCCGCACCGCGCCCTGGTAGTCGCCGTTCCTGGCGCGCGCGGCGCCGCCGGCGACCAGGTCGACCACCTGCTGGCGGCTCTGTTGCGCCAGCGTCTGCGCCAGCTCGCCCTTCCCGGCCTGCTCCAGCACGCCCATGGCGCGCGTGACCATGGCGTCGCTCGAGGCATTGCTCATCACCTCGCGCACGATCTCGGAAGCACCTTCTTCGCGGCCATTGTCGATGCAGGTGCGCGCCAGCTCGAGCTTGAGGTCGGCCGACAGATTGGGCGCGTCCTTGCTTGACGCCAGGGCCGTGCCCAGCGCCTCGCCCAGGCGCTGCTCGTTGCCGGTGTACTCGTGCACCAGGGCCGAGGCGATCGCGCTGCACAGCGGAGTATTGGCGCGCCCACCCATCGAGCGGTCGAGGTCGCGTACCACGGCGGCGGCCCCGACGGGATCGCCCTTGTGCACCAGTGCGCGCACCAGCTTGACGTGGTCCTCGGGGTCGCGGAATTCGGAATATTTCGCCTTGCCCACCACCTGGCGCAGGGCTTTTTCGGCGGTGTCGACGTCGCCCACCTCGAAGGCGGTGTCGGCCAGGGTGCGCAGGCGCCGCACAGCATGCGGCGACACCGCCACCGCGTCGCTCAGCACCGCCTGCGATTTCTGCAGTTCGCCGACCGCCGCGTGGGTGCGCGCCAGCCAGTCGTAGGCGTCGACGAAGTTGCGGTTGGTGTCGACCAGGTCTTCCAGGATGTCGCGCGCCTCGGTGAATTGCTTGCGCACGAACAGGGTCTTGGCCAGGCCAAGCCGGGCCCAGGCGATCGCCTTGATCTCGACCAGGTGGCGATAGATCGGCTCGGCCTGGTCGGCCTGGCCCAGGAACATGTGCAGCTCGGCGCGCAGGCGCAGGAAGTCGATCGCGTAGCGCGCGTGCAGGCGCTGGCCTTCGATGCAGGCGGCGATCGCATCGATCTGGTCGCCCGCCTCCATCAGGTTGTACACCGGGAGGAAGGCATTGCGCTTGTCGAGGGCGCGCGCGATGCGCTCGAGCAGGCGATCGGCGGTGAACGGCTTGAGGATGTAGTCGGTCGGCGCCAGCTCGGCGGCGCTGACCACCTTGCTGTGGTTGCCTTCGGCCGTGACCATGAAGAACATGGTGGCCAGCTGCATCAGCTTGTGGTGGCGCAGGTCTTCCAGCAATTGCTGGCCATCCTGGCCGCCTTCCAGGTCGTATTCGCACAGGATCATGTCGAACTGGCGCAGGCCCAGGTGTTTCACGGCCTGGTTGGAGGTGCTGGCGTGCTCGATCCGGGTCAGGCCGCACAGCGTGAGCATGCTGTGGATGCTGGCCCGCATCCCCGCGTGGGGCTCGATGATCAGGGCCGTCAGGCCTTCCAGTTCGTTCATGATGGTCCGTATAAGCCTGCGTTGGGCGTAGCGCCGCGGCTGCATGGGCGCGCGGCATCTGGCCAGTATATTACGGCGCGGAACGAAAATAATGAAATCGGGGTAGGCCCTGACACGAGAAAGTGTCAGTACGCCGAAAAAACGACAGGCAGCCAGGATGACCGGATTACTGGATCTCGGCCGCGGCCTGGCGCAGCGCCGTATGGCGGCCGTCGCATTCGGATTTGCTGGCGCCGTCGACCACGTTCTGGTAACGCACCTCGTACTTGCCGGCCGCCAGCTTGTCGAAAGTAAAATTCGAACGCTGCTGCACGAAGGCGTGCCTGACGTTGGCGCGGCGGTCGAGGTCGTACAGCTTGACGAAGACCGGCGCCGCATTCGCGCTGTTGTCGATCACGACCTGCATCTCGACCCCTTCGTTGCCGACCGGGTAGCCGGGCACATAGGAAGACTCGAGCGGCCACGGATCGCCGCTGGGCGACGCCAGGGTCTGCAGGTCGGTGCTGCAGTCGGGGGCGCGGGCCGGCACCGCCAGCTGGGTGACGGCGAGCGCGCGCACCGCGGGCGGCGGGCCCTTGGCGCCGTCCGGACCGATGCGGCGGGCCCAGTCGTCGCTGCTGGCGTCGACGCCCAGTGGGTCGGGACGGCCGGTCTTGACGGATTCCGGGGCGATGCCGCCCCAGGCCAGCGCGCTGGGGGTAATGTCCGGCTGTTGTTCGATCGTCAGCACGGCGGCGACGGCGCCGGCCACGAAGCAGCCCGACATGCCCAGCCACCAGCGCGGATCGCGCCACAGGCGCTTGCGGCGCGGCTTGGGCGGCGGCTGCGCATCCCATTGCTCGCCATTCTTGCGCGGCTGGCCTTCCTTGGCGCTGGAGCTTTCCAGCCACTCGACTTCCCACTCCTCGGCCGCGATCCATTCGTCGTGTTCCTTGCGGCGGACGGGATCGGACAGGACGTTGTAGGCGGTATTGACGACCGCCATGATGCGGGCGGACTTTTCGTCGCCCGGATTCTTGTCGGGGTGGTATTTCTGGCTCAGGGCCTTGTAGGAAGCACGAATGACCTCCTGGGGCGCATGACGCGACACCTTCAGGTTGTCATAATGTGTGTGAATCTTGGCCATGATCTGTCAAGTCTACCCGCTTCTACCCTGCGCGTTCTGTCTGTCCTCGGCCGAAGCCCGTCATGTGACGAGACGCGGGAATACCTCACAGCTTAGCCGGATTTGTGTCCACTGTGCAAGATATCATAAAGTCTACAAGCGATGACTGCGGTCCGCGCGCACGATTGGCTCTGGCAATTCTACGTCCTGTCCGACCACCAGGACCTTGAACAATTCGCCCATTTCAGCAGGAGAAACCAGTTTTTGCACGGCCCTCGACTGGGGCAGGAACTGTTTCGCATCCTCGGGGTCGTTTTCCAGCAACAGTTCACCGATCCCGGCGCCGAGCAGGAAGGCGGCCTGGCTCATATAGGCCAGCACCGGCAGGCCGGCATCCTGGGACGCCAGCGCCATCGCCGTGAAATCGACGTGGGCCGTGATGTCCTGCAAGCCCGGCAAATAAAAGGGATCCGGGTGCGCATGGTGGCGGTAATGACACATCAAGGTGCCGCCGATGCGCTGGTCGAGGTAGTACTCGTGGGCCGGGAAGCCGTAGTCGAACAGGATGGCGGCGCCGCGGCCGCCCGAGAACATCGTCGCCAGCGAGCGCATGAAGCCGGCGCCGACCGGGTGCAGTTCGGTAACATAGCCCTCGATCATCTGCTCGTGGTCCGGCACCTGGCGCGCCAGCTGTGCGGCCAGTTCATCGCCGAGCGGCGCCTGCACGAAAGCGAAGGCGCCGTCCTCGACCGTGACCATTTGCCGGCGCCAGCCGTCGCGGGTGCGGATCACCAGCTCGACCGGCATGGCGTCGAGCACTTCGTTGGCCAGCACCACGCCGCTGAAGCGGTCCGGCATGGCGTCCAGCCAGCGCAGCTGCGGCAGGTCGGCCAGGTTGGCCTGCTGGCGCGCGCGCAATTCGCCGGACAGTTCGATGATCGTATACGAGCGCACTTCGACGCCCTGCCTGGCCAGCTCGGCCAGGACATCGCGCGCCAGGCGGCCGGTGCCGGCGCCGAACTCGATGATGTCGGGCGCGCTTTGGGCGATAATAGCGGCTGCCACGCGCGCCACGGCCGCTCCGAACAGCGGCGTCATCTCGGGCGCGGTGGTGAAATCGCCGCTCGCACCGAGCTTGGCTGCGCCGCCGCTGTAATACCCGAGCCTGGGCGCGTACAGCGCCAGTTCCATGAAACGAGAGAATGCGATCGCGCCGCCGTGCCGTTCGACGTCGGCGGCGATGAGCTGTTGCAGGGAATGGGACGCGGCCAGGGCGTCGGTATCGGGTGCGGGCAGGGACATGCCGGCATTGTAGCCAGAATAGCTTTTATCAACAATTTAAGACAATGATGACGGACAGCCCTTCGATCTCCCTGCCCCGGGTCGCGCTCGTGACCGGCGCCGGCCGCCGCCTGGGCCGCGCGATCGCGCTCGGCCTGGCCCAGGCCGGGTGGGATCTCGCCCTGCACTACCGCCATTCCGAAAGCGACGCGATCGCGACCCGCGACGCCATCCTGGCGCTCGGCCGGCGCGCCGCGCTGCTGCAATGCGACCTGGCCGACGAGGCGGCGGTGCGGCAGCTGGTCGGCCGGGCCAGCGCTGCGCTGGGACCGCTGTCTTGCATCGTCAACAACGCTTCGTTGTTTGAATACGACAGCGCCACCGCGTTCTCCTGGGAGCTGCTCAACGCCCATATGCAGGCGAACGTGGCCGCGCCGGTGCTGCTGGCGCAGGAACTGCATGCCGCCACCCCGGATGGGCGGCAAGCCGTCGTGGTCAACTTGCTGGACCAGAAACTGTACAATCTCAACCCGGATTTTCTGTCGTACACGCTGTCCAAGGCGGCCCTCCACACGGCGACCACGATGCTGGCCCAGGCGCTGGCGCCGAAGGTGCGCGTGGTCGGCGTCGCCCCCGGCATCACGATGGTGTCGGGCGACCAGAGCGAGCAAGGCTTCGCCGCGGCGCACCGGATGACGCCGCTGCAGCGCTCGTCGACCCCGCAGGACATCGCCGACGCCGTGGTCTACGCCGCATCGGCGCGCGCGCTGACGGGCACCACCCTGCTGGTCGATGGCGGCCAGCACCTGATGCCCTCGCAGCGCGACGTGATGTTCCTGACCGAACCAAATAACTCCACCAAATAAGGCTATCCCATGTTGTCCGCCCTGTCCCACCCGAGCTTGCGCGATTGCCGCCGGCTGTTCCTGCGCAATTACGAAGTGATGATCAATATCGGCGTGCACGATTTCGAGAAGAAGGGCGAGCAGCGTGTCCTGATCAATGTTGAGCTGTACATTCCGCTGGAGCTGTCGACGCCGAAGGCCGACCAGCTGGCGGAAGTGGTTGACTACGATTTCATGCGCGAGACCATTGCCCGGCGCATCGCCAAGGGCCACATCCACCTGCAGGAAACGCTGTGCGACGACGTGGTGGCCGCCATGCTGACCCACCCGCGCGTGCGCGCCGCCGGCGTGTCGACCATGAAGCCGGACGTCTATCCGGTTTGCGAAGGCGTTGGCGTCGAAGTATTCAGGATCAAGGAAGAAGCATGAACGAAACGGTGATTGAACGCGTCGTCGAAGACGACTTCCCGACCGCCGGGGCCGGCATCGACGCGAAGAAGCAAGAGAAGATCGCGCGCGAGGACAACAAGCTGCACAAGCGCCTGTGCCGCCTGGTGGGCCAGGCGATCGGCGACTTCAATATGATCGAGGACGGCGACAAGGTGATGGTCTGCCTGTCGGGCGGCAAGGACAGCTATGCGCTGCTCGACATCCTGCTCACCCTGCGCGAGCGCGCGCCGATCCACTTCGACATCGTCGCGGTCAACCTCGACCAGAAGCAGCCGAACTTCCCGGCCCACATTCTCCCGGCCTACCTGGACAAGCTCGGCGTGCCCTATCACATCGAAAACCAGGACACCTACAGCATCGTCAAGCGCCTGGTCCCGGAAGGCAAGACCACCTGCTCGCTGTGCTCGCGCCTGCGGCGCGGCATCCTGTACCGCGTCGCAGACGAACTCGGCTGCAACAAGATCGCCCTGGGCCACCACCGCGACGACATCCTCGAGACCTTCTTCCTGAACATGTTCTTCGGCGGGAAGCTGAAGGGCATGCCGGCCAAGCTGGTGTCGGACGACGGCAAGCACATGGTGATCCGCCCGATGGCCTATGTGAAGGAAGCCGACACCGAGCGCTATGCCGAAGTAAAGGGCTTCCCGATCATCCCGTGCGACCTGTGCGGCTCGCAGGAAAACCTGCAGCGCAAGCAGATCAAGAACATGCTGCGCGAATGGGAGAAAAAGCATCCGGGCCGGGTCGAGAACACGTTCTCGGCGCTGTCGACCGTGGTGCCGTCGCATTTGCAGGATCGTGATCTGTTCGACTTCGTCGGCCTGAAGACCGATGGCGTGCCCAATCCGCTGGGCGATATCGCGTTCGACGAGGAGCCGTGTTCGACGCCGGCGGCGAACACGATTTCGTTGACGCAGCTCTGACAGCGGCAGATGGATGAAAGCAGAGGCCGGGCCTCTGCTTTTTTTCGTCCTGCGTTGTTGTTCCATCCGACGCGATCGCGCGTGGGGACGTCGCTTGCGTCGATGTCGAATGCCCGGTTCGCTTCCTCGCCGCCAGCCATTAATGATAATGCAGTATCATTATCGCTGAGAACGATCGTGCGGCATGAAGTGCGTGCACGCCAGGCAAAGGATTCCAATGAAGCAAGCTACCTCGAACGGTTTCGATCAAGCAGTATCCATCACCCCGGTAGAGCAGGCCGCCGTCAATCGACGTCGCCTGCAGAGCCTGGACACTCTTCGCGGTTTCGTGATGGTGATCATGTTGATCGACCATATTCGGGAGAACTGGTATCTGTACATGAACGTGCCGGACCCGGTGAATCCGGTGACGGTGGAACCGGTCATGTTTTTCCTGCGCATCGTCACCAATTTGTGCGCACCGGTGTTCGTCGCCCTGACCGGACTCGGTGCCTACCTGTATGGCCAGAATCATACGCGGGCCGAGACCGCCGCCTACCTGGTCAAGCGCGGCCTGCTCCTGATGGCGATCGACGTCACCCTGCTCACCTTCGCCTGGACGGTCAAGCTGCCGATGACGTTCTGGCTGCAGGTGATCTGGGCTATCGGTGTGTGCATGATTGCCCTGGCCGCCCTGATCTACCTGCCGAAGAAACTGCTGCTCGCGCTCGGCCTGGCGATCGTGGCCGGCCACAATCTGCTCGATGACATTCGCCTGGTACCGGGCGAGCCCGGGTTCGTGGCCTGGGCGCTGCTGCACCAGCGCGACATGATCGCGTTGCCGTTCGGCGCGTTCGCCAGGACCTCGTATCCGGTGCTGCCGTGGATCGGCGTGATCGTGCTGGGCTACCTGCTCGGCAGCTGGTACGAACGCGACAAGAGCAGCGCCGCGGACAGCGAGCGACGTGTACGACACCTGCTGGCATTGGGATTCGCCATGCTGGCGGCATTCGTCGTGCTGCGCGCGCTGAACGTATATGGCGACAAGCCGTGGGTGGCGGGCGATACCGCCCTGCACACGATCATGGGCTTCATCGCGCTGACAAAGTATCCGCCATCACTTCTGTTCCTGCTGCAAACGCTGGGCGTGGGCGTGATCCTGCTGGCCTTGTTCGAGCGCCGGGAAGGCCATCCCTGGCTGACCGCGCTGGCGGTGTTCGGCGGCGCGCCGATGTTCTTCTACATCCTGCACATCTACGTGCTGCGCGCGCTGTACCACGTCGCGTTCATGATCTGGGGACCGACCCACGGCGTGAGCTTCGGGCTGGATAACGTCAACTGGCTCTGGCTTTGGTACGCGGTGCTGCTGCCGGTGCTATATGTGCCGACCGCATGGTACTCGCGCCTCAAGGCGCGCCGGCGCGACATCACCTGGCTCAAGTATTTCTAGAACGTCGTTCATCGGAAAATATAACGGCCACCATGCGCTCCTGCCGGGTATCGAGCCCTGAATCCGGCCGTGCTACGCTGGCGGTCCCATTGCCTCTGAAGAGAATCTCCATGCGTCTGCCCTCGATCCAGCCTGTGCGCCTGCTGCGCAATCTATCCCTGGCCCTCGCCGTGCTCGTACCGGGCATGGCCTTCGCCGAACCCAGCGCGATCTACCTCGTTCGCCACGGCGAAAAAGCCAGCATCGGCAAGGACCCGGCGCTCACGCAGCAAGGCCAGCTGCGCGCGCAGAACATCGCGACGATCCTTCACCGCACCGGCATCCAGGCCATCTTCAGCACGCCGACCGCGCGCACCCTGCAGACCGCACAACCGCTGGCACGGCAGCTGGGGGTGCAGGTCGGGCAGTACGACCCCGCCCTGCCTGCAGCGCTGGTCGAGAAGGTGAAGGTGCTGCGCGGCCCGGTGCTGGTGGTCGGTCACTCGAACACCTTGCCGGAACTGGTGCGCCTGTTCGGCGGCGAGCCAGGCCTCGATATCGCGGACGACGAATACGGCCGCCTCTACCAGCTCACGCCTGACGCCAACGGCGCGGTCAGGACGGTCATCCTGAGCTCGCTACCCGCGTCCGCCGGCACGCCCTGAACGGCAACTGCGGCGTTGGGGTCATAACTTCGGGGTCAACTTCGGGGTCAGGTCTGACATTTGGACACGGCCTCTACAATAATCTGCCTTTATTTGCCTGCTCAAAGCTGGCGACCGCTCGGCTGACCGTTTTGGTCGACACACCAAAAACGCGTGCTATTTCCGACATTGTGAACGCGGTAGACGCGTAAGCACGTGCCATTGCCTCACCCCTATCCGGGTACCGGTCCTGATAATCAGACAACGGAAGCGCAACTGCGCGTCGTTCAGATCTCTTGGTTTCTATAAGCTCTTCGGATTGTTGTAGTTGCTGATGCACCGATATGAAGGTTTCATCGCCGAGAAGGATTTGATGGCGGGTAGCCGCAAATGGGCTCGCTTGCCCAAGGCCGGCAAGGGTCATAACTTCGGGGTCAGGTCTGACATTTGGACACGGCCTCTACAATAATCTGCCTTTATTTGCCTGCTCAAAGCTGGCGACCGCTCGGTCATAACTTCGGGGTCAGGTCTGACATTTGGACACGGCCTCTACAATAATCTGCCTTTATTTGCCTGCTCAAAGCTGGCGACCGCTCGGCTGACCGTTTTGGTCGACACACCAAAAACGCGCGCTATTTCCGACATTGTGAAGGCGGTAGACGCGTAAGCACGTGCCATTGCCTCACCCCTATCCGGGTACCGGTCCTGATAATCAGACAACGGAAGCGCAACTGCGCGTCGTTCGGATCTCTTGGTTTCTATAAGCTCTTCGGATTGCTGTAGTTGCTGATGCACCGATATGAAGGTTTCATCGCCGAGAAGGATTTGATGGCGGGTAGCCGCAAATGGGCTCGCTTGCCCAAGGCCGGCAAGCACAAAATCCTGGTACGCCGCGATTGCGCTCGTCGGCGTATCACCAAACTGCCTTAGAAGCCAGTCACTCTCAAGCCAGTCGGGTGAAACGTCATCACCAATAAAATAATGGTAACTGCTCCATCGCCATTCGTTCAGCGCCGCCACGGTGTTAGCGCGTATAGGATTTAGAACAATATAGCGAGAAACTTCTAGCAAATAACTATCTTTCTGCACCAGTATTGCCTTATAGCGCCCTTGAAACAAGTGCCCAGCGACACGATGCCTTCGATTGAAATGCTGTGAGTAATTGTTTAGTTTCGTGTGATCATGTTCCCCGTCGCAGCATGGCCTTGTTCCGTGCAAAGGCCGTGCTCGATGAGATAATTGCTGGCTTCCCGCATCGTTCGTCAGCCCCTCGCAGAACATCACCATATCGAGCATGAGTTCACGCATTCACCCGCAAGCCCGCACCACGCCAAAAATCCGTCAGGAGATCAAGGATTCCGGCCTGTCCGACCGTCAAGCGGCCAAGGTGTTCAATATCACTCGGGCCACCGCTGCCAAATGGCTCAAGCGGGACGACGTGCAAGACCGCTCGCATCGTGCTCACACCCTGCATACGACCCTGAGCGCAGCCCAGGAACTGGTCGTGCTGTCCCTGCGCCAGACGCTTTACTTACCGCTCGACGACCTGCTCTACATCACCCGGCAATACATCAATCCCGAGGTCTCCCGTTCAGGCATTGCGCGACTGCTCAAACGCGAAGGCATGGCACGACTGGAGGACGTGATCCCTCAAGCTGAAGGCGAAACGATCAAGGCCAAGAAGACCTTCAAGGACTATGAGCCAGGCTTCCTGCACGTCGATATCAAGTACCTGCCACAGATGCCTGACGAAACCTCACGCCGCTACCTGTTTGTTGCCATTGACCGCGCGACGCGCTGGGTTTTTCTGCATATTTACAACGATATGACTGAACGTAGTAGCGTCGATTTCCTGCGCCGTTTGAAGCTCGCATCGCCGATCAAGATCACCAAGATACTGACCGACAACGGCTCGCAATTTACCGACCGCTTTGCCACCAAAGACAAGAAGCCCAGCGGCAATCACGCCTTCGACAAGGCATGTGGCAGCATGGAAGTCGAGCATCGCCTGGCGCCTCCGCGCCACCCGCAAACTAACGGCATGGTGGAACGCTTCAATGGCAGGATCAGTGAGCTGATCGCGCAGACCCGCTTCGATAGCAGGGCCGATCTGGAGACCACATTGCACAATTACCTCAAGCTTTACAACCACCATATCCCGCAGCGAGCTATCGGCTCAACGACACCGATTCAGGCGCTCAAGAATTGGCAGAAACGCAAACCTGATCTATTCGTCAAACGCGTCTACGATCAGACGGGACTCGACAAGTAATGACCATTGAGTTGGCGCATGCAACTCGGTAGGTTCCCCTCGACCGTTTCCACCAATAAGTGGTAATGGTTGGTCATCTGGCAAAAACTGTGAACGATGCAATGGTGGCGTTCGCAAACCTTCGCCAGCACATCTAGCCAAATACGCCGATCAGCGTCATCCCGAAAGATCGGTGCGCGTCGGTTTCCGCGCGACGTCACGTGGTAGAGCGCCCCAGGAAAATTGACTCTGAGTGGTCGTGTCATCCGATAACGGTAATGGATTGGCACCCACCAACGCTGAGATCGCTCAGAATCCTCAAGGACCTTGATTACTGCTGAACTCGTGTCCAAATGTCAGACCTGACCCCGATGTTCCTTGCCGGAACTGGTGCGCCTGTTCGGCGGCGAGCCAGGCCTCGATATCGCGGACGACGAATACGGCCGCCTCTACCAGCTCACGCCTGACGCCAACGGCGCGGTCAGGACGGTCATCCTGAGCTCGCTACCCGCGTCCGCCGGCACGCCCTGAGCGGCAACTGCGGCGTTGTGACAACATCCTGTGTCTTAATTTTTCCACAATTAACAGTTGTCTCAATATTGTATCGACCAACAGTTAAATGCCCGATAGTATTAGTATTTATGCAAAAAAAATATCGGGAGAGGAATTGTGGACCTGTCGCAGGCACGCTTCGACCGCATCATCAATCTCATCTACGACACATTGGACGACCGCGCCGCCTGGCGCCGCATGCTCGACAGCCTGCATGAGGCGATCGGCGGGCGCGCCGTCCACATGCTGGCCTTCGACGGCGAGCACGGCGCGCTGTCGTACAGCGACGGCGCCGCCATGGCGCCGCACATCGATCTCGAATACATCCAGCGCTACCAGTTCATCGACCCGCGCGTGGGACTGCTGCGCCAGCAATCGACCAGCGGCTGGCTGCATTGCCACGAGCACTTCGACGATGGTTTCGCCGCCTCCCACCCTTTCTACCAGGAGTTCCTGATCCCGCATGGGGCGCGCTATGTGTCGGCCTGCAAGCTGGCCGATACGCCAGAGGCGACCGTCATCCTCTCCTGCCTGCGCAGCAGCGGAGAAGGCCCGCTGCCGCCCGACGCCCTGGCCTTCCTCGACCGCCTGCGCCCGCACATGGAGCGCGCGGTGCGGATGGGCCTGGCCCAGTTCGTGTATTCGACCCAGGCCCTGGTGGGTCATGCCCTGGTCGACAAGCTGCGCCAGCCGGTGATGCTCCTGACCGCGACCGGCGACATCGTGTTGGCCAACGCCGCGGCGCGCGACCTGCTCGCCTCCACCAGCCTGGTGCAAATAGCCGATGGCAAGCTGGTGCTGCCGCAGCGCTACCGCACGTCCTTCCTGATGCAGTGCGGCGAGCTGGAAACCCGCGTGCGCAATGCAATCGCGCAAGGCAAGCCGGACAACGAGGAGTCGCGCGCGCTGCACATGCGCAGCGAGGCCGCCTCAGGTGCGGCGCCCGATGCGCTGTACGTCTTCTTCACGATGCTGGTCCCGGAGCATACCCTCGGCAGCTTCGGCCTGCGGCCGCTGGTGATGCTGTTCTTCTACCACCCGACCTCGGTCCAGGTGATCGATTCGGCCCTGCTCACCGCCGCCTTCGGCCTGTCGCACGCCGAATGCAGGATCGCGTCGATGCTGGCCGACGGCGTGCCGCTCAAGACCATCGCCGACCTGCTCGGCGTGCAGTACGACACGGTGCGCAAGCAATTGCTGTCGATCTACCAAAAGACCGCCACCAACCGCCAGCCCGAGCTGGTTCGGCTGTTGATGAACCTGCCGGCGTCAACGCTGCAGCGCGCGCTCAGGGGTGACGGCGGTCGATGCCTTGAAAAGGATGGCACCTGACCGAACAAAGGCACGATGACTTCGACGTCACATCCGTCAGGATGTTCGTCGTTCAGGCCAGCAAGACAATGAAATGGCATCGTATTTGCGCTACACGCCCCACGTTTCGGTTATTGAACATCAAATTCTCGTTGACCGATTCCCCAGGAAGTCGTGACATGGTGATCTACATCCATGCATGGCGCATCAATGGTGGATAAATCACTGGTCACGGAGGTATGTCGTGGATTATGAATACAAGGTCAACGGCCAGACGGTCCGTTTGGCGGAAGATCCAGATCTGGTTGGCGTACGTTATCTGGAGCCGGCGCCGCATAGCCTGCGGGCAGCTTTCTCCAGCAGTGTCGGGGCCGACGTCACCGAACGCATCGAAATCCCTAATGAGAAATTCACCTTGCTGAAATCCCCGTCCGCGGCGCCCATGTCGGTGAGCGATGCCGTCGACGCGGCGGTCGGCAAACGACCTGCCGGCGTCGTGCGAACGACGCCGGTGTTCAAGCTGGGCGAAACCCGGGTCCTGGCCACGGACCGGATCCTGCTGGGCATGAAAGACCCGGCCACGCCCGTCAGCGGCTTGCTCAAGGACGTGAATTACGAATCCATCACGCCACGCGGGTTCGGCGAGTACACGGTCACCCTGGCGCCCGATGTCGATCCGCTGGCGACGGTCCAGCAACTGGCGCCAAGCGAAGAGCTGGCGTATATCGAGCCGGACTTCGTCAATCTGATGGTCAAGCCCGCGCTTGACGATGTCTCGACCGATGACGCCGCCCCGGGCAGCGAGCGCGCCTACGCCACGCGGCATTACGCGATGCAGCTGACGGCCGCCGACCAGGCCTGGAAATTAGTTACGGGAAATCCCGCGATCAAGATCGCCGTGCTGGATGACGGCATCGATACCCGGCATCTCGACCTGCGCTCATCAGTCATCGCCGGCTACGACGCCTGCGACAAGGACAATTTTCAGGAACCCAATGCCTGGGACGGCCACGGGACTGCGTGCGCAGGTCTTGCCGCGGCGCTTCCCAACAGCGACGATGGCGTCCGCGGGATCGGTGGCGGATGCTCGATCCTGGCCGTCCGGATCGCCTACTCCGACCGGCCGCGCGGCGTCTGGACTACGAGTACCGGCCAGATCGCCGAGGCGGTCGACTGGAGCTGGCAAAACGGCGCTTCGGTCTTGAGTAACAGCTGGAGCAGCACATCCGCATCGAACGCCGTCATTGCCGCTTTCGGACGTGCGCTGACGCATGGACGCGGGGGCAAGGGCTGCGTTGTCGTCGTCGCAGCGGGCAACAGGCCAGGGCCGGTCGGCTTTCCAAGCAGCCTCCCCGGTGTGATCTGCGTGGCCGCATCCACGCCGAGAGATGAACCAAAGACGCCCTCCAGCGACGATGGAGAAGACTGGTGGGGCTCCAGTTACGGCCCTGAAGTCCTGGTCGCCGCCCCTGGAGTCAAGAACTATACGACCGACATCACGGGGCCGGCCGGCTACAATCCCGGCGGCGACTACTACCCCGGCTTCAATGGCACCTCGTCGGCCACGCCACTGGTCGCTGGGGCTTGCGCCCTGGTGCTGAGCGCCAACCCCACGCTGTCCGGCGCCCAAGTGACGGCCATCATCGCGCAGAGCGCCGACAAGGCCGGCTCGGTGCCCTATGTCAATGGACGCAACGATCAGATGGGCCATGGTCGCCTGAACGTACTGAAAGCGGTGCAGCTGGCAACGTAACGGCCCGGGCATCCACGACCCAGGCAGAGACACCATCAACGCTGGACCGGTATGGAGGCGACCCATGAAAACACTGGTCACGACCTTGGCCGCGGCAGCCAGCCTGTGCGCTTGCGCCAGCTCGCTGCATATATACGATGCGGGCAACAGACTGGCGCCGGGCGTTCCGTTCAGGACGCACGAAACCTATGTCAAGACGGGGACGCATGACAAGGCGAGCGATGGCGGAAACTGCGAGCCGGCGCAATTCGTCACCAGCGCCACTCTGGCGACCGGGGCCTTGTACTACGCCAGGGTCGTCCCCGCCCAATTCGCCAAGACGGAATTCCACGTCAAGTATGGCGACAGCGGGGCGGTCAGCGAGATCGGCCTCGGCACGGAGCCCTCCGCTGAAGCCCTGACCGCGGCCAAGGAAATCGTCAGCACCGTTATCCCGCTCGGACCGGCTGCTGGAGCCAGTCCCGCAGCGGCAGGAGCGCCGGCGAAAGCCTGTGATGCCGGCGAGCGCGACGTCAGGTTCATTCGTCTCGATGACTTCGTCCAGGGTAGCCGATAGTCCGTTCAGGGAGCGACGTTCGCGCGCAGCACCGGATACAGGTTCAGGCGCTCGTCATACGAGGAATGGCGCTTGGCGAAGAATTCCAGGCGCGCTTGCGGGTTTTTGGCGAAGGCCGGATCGCTGTCCAGGCGCTCCTGGAAGGCCTTGGCCACGCTGGGGTCGGCCGCCATCTGCTCGCGCGCGACTTCCTCGGCCACGTAGTCTTCCATGTATTCCTTGCGCTCGAAGGCGGTGTTGAACGTGCCCCAGGCCAGCAGTGAATCCGGCGCCTGCGGCTCCAGCATCGCCACCACCAGGCGCGCCTTCGGCTGCGCGATCGGCACGAACAGCGAACCCGCCGCGACCGGACGCGCCTCCTGCTTCCACTTGCCCTCCACCGTCAGGCGCTGATGGCCTTCGACCGAAGCGGCGGCCAGGGTTGCCTTGTCGGCGCGGAAGGTCTCGGCTTCGTAGCGCTCGACCGTTTTGTCCAGGGTGCGGAACTCGACGCCGTGCTGGCGCAGCTTCTCGCCCACGATCGCGGCGTAGGCGGCAGGCACGATGTAGCCGGCGCGCGGCGCGGTGATCTGGAAGTCGGCCACGATGTCCTGCCACAGCGGCACGCGCCATACCTGCGGGCGGGTTTCGTCGTAGCGCGTCATCAGGGCGCCCGAGACTTCCGACGGCGTGCGGGTATAGGCGTAGCCGTTGAACTCGACCATCTCCTTCTTGTCGGAGGCCTTGTACGACAGCGCCACCGGCTGGTTGCCCAGCTTGGCGGCGCGCGCGTCGGCCGCATACGCCGCCTGCTGCCACTGCTTGCCGTTTTTCGCCACCTGGTCGAGCACCGACACCACGGTGTTGCGGGTGATGCGCACGCGCACCGGGTATTCCTTCCACGAGTGGGTCTCGACCAGCATCGCCATGCGGTTGCGCAGCTGGAAGTAGCCGGTCGAGAAGCGCGGATCGGACACGCTGTCCATGAAGCCCGACATCGGATCGTCATGCTTCACGAACGACATGTAATAGGACTGCGGCGTCGAGCCTTCCCTGGCGATGTCCTTGATCACGTTGGTGCGCAGGGCCAGGCCGGCCTTGCGGAATTCCGGGTCGCCCGAATACACCGGCTCGACCTGGATCGAGATATCGTGCTGGAACTTGGCGCCGTTGGTCGCGTGCAGGTCGACGTAAACCAGCGGATCCCAGGCGTTCACCAGCGCCAGCATGGCCTGCATCTCGGGCGCGTCGGCCTTCAGGTAGTCGCGGTTCAGGTTGTAGTTCTGGGCGGTGGTGCGCCAGCCCATCTCGACCGGGCCGCGCTGGTTCGGGCGGTTCCACTTGCCGAAGCGCTCGTGGCCGTCGACGTTGAACACCGGGACGAAGATGAACACCTGCTTGTCGAGCGCGCCCTTGGCCGCGCGGCCCTCGAGCGCCTCGCGCAGCGCCAGGAAGCCGGCGTCCTTGCCGTCGATCTCGCCGGCGTGAATGCCGCCCTGCATCAGGGTGACCGGCAACCCCGCCTGCTTCGCCGCCTGCGGCGTGAGCACGCCCTTGCCGTTCACCACCAGCGCCTTCATCGGGCGGCCTTCCGGCGTGATGCCGAAATCGATGCAACGGACCTGCTGCGGATACGCTTCCTGGAACGCGGCGCACAGCGCGATCGTCTCGTCGTAGCGGCCGGTGGCGGTGAAGCCCGAGCGCTCCGACACGGTGGTCAGGTCGGGGGCGGCGTGGACGGATTGGCTGAGGGGAATGGCCGACAGCATGGCCAGCAGTAACGCAGAACGGATCATCGACAAGCTCCGGCAAGGACAGGAAGGAAGCCGACGATTATAGACGTGTTCTTAGCGCAACAGTTCAAGCATGGAAACACGACGGGCGGGCAGCATGCGACACCGCCCGCCCGTCAATACAGGCATCCCGCTCAGCGCGGCGGCGCGCCCGGCGTGGTATGGATCGAGATCTCTTTGACCTCCGGCCGCACGATCCGCATCGGCACCACGCGCGCCCGCGCGGTGGTCGAGGCCGAGGTCGACGCAGGACAAGCGCCGTTCGCGCGGTAGGCCAGCGCCGTCGCCAGCAAGCCTTCGTTCTGGTCGCCCACCGGCCGCGACAGGTCGTCGTTCGCCTGGCAGGTGGGCGTGAAGCCGTCGGTGAAGTCGCCGAAGCCCTTGTGGTTCACGCCCTGGAACTCGATCGAGAAATAGGTCGTGCCGCAGTTCGGCACCGGCGTGAAGCCATAGGGCTTGCCGCAGGTGGTGCCGCCGATCTGGATCACTTCGATGTCGGCGCCGCGCAGGCCGTTGATCACCGATTCGCTGGCCGAGCAGGTGCCCGGGGTGCTGAGCACGGTCACGCGCTTCAGGCCCAGGGTCGGCAGCGGCGTGCCGGTGCGCAGCGGGTTGCTCGAGGCGAAGCCCCAGGCGGTCGAGCGGAACATGATCGGCTGGTAGGCCGGCGTCTTGTCGTTGTAGCGGGAACGCTCGAACACCTTGCCGCTCGTCGACGCCGGGCCGGCGATCATGTAGGCCAGCTGGCTGGCGACGTACAGCAGGCCGCCGCCGTTGTAGCGCACGTCGAGCACCAGGTCGTTGACGCCGGCCTGCTGGAAGGTGACGAAGGCGTCGTACAGCTGTTTCTCGGAAACGGCGTTGAAGCTGTCGAAGGTCAGATAGCCGACCTTGCCGCTGGCGGTCTCGATCACCTTGACGTTCTTCACCGGCGCCAGCACCACCTCGGCCCCGGCCAGCGTCGCATCGAAAGCCACCCCACCGCGCTGCAGGGTGAAGCGGTGGGTCTCGCCGGCCGCGGCGGGGAACAGGCCGGCATTGATCCGGTCGACCGAGGCGTCGTCGTCGGCATTGACGAAGTCGACGCCATCGACCTTCAGCAGCATGTCGCCGCGCAGCAGGCCGGCGGTGGCGGCGGGCGAACCCGGCTCGACCGCCGTGATCAGCCAGGTGCGCGGCGCCCGGCCGTCGGCGTTGCGGCTCCAGGTGATGCCATAGCCCAGGTCGATGCCCTGGGTCTGCATCGCATCCCATTCGGCGGTCGGATAGGTGAAGTGATAACGGTCCTTCGGCTGGCCGCTGGCGGTCAGGGCCGGCGTCTTGAGCACCGCGAAATAGTCGAGCGCGCTCCTGAAGTCGGCCATCTTGTAGGTGTTCGGGATCTCGTCGTACCAGAGGTAGTACTGGTTGGCCCAGGCGCGCAGGAATTTCAGTTCGTCGAGCAGGGTGCCCTGCACGTCCGGATACGGCTTGCCGCTCGCATCCAGGCCCGCGCGCGGGACGGCGCACTTGTTCCAGTAGCTGCCGTAGGCGTCGCCCAGCAGGTTCGGGTTCAGGTCCTCCGGCGTCGGCTGGGTGGCGACCGGCGGGGTCGGAACCGGCGGGGTCGGCGCCGGCTGTTGCGCCACCGGCGGCGGCGCGCCCACGTTCGGCGAACCGCCGCCACCGCCGCAACCGGCGAGGACGAGCAGCGCGGCGAGCGTGCTGGAAATCAAACGCAGAGGAGAGGTCTTGCGGAAGGTGGATGGCGTGCTCATGCGTCCGATTATAGACGCCGATATTCGGGCCGAATACCACCAACTGTCACGGTTGAGGCCAAGGTACAACGAACGATATCAAGGGGACAAGTGTTGTCGCGGCCTGGACCGCGTGGACGGTTTCCCGTCCACGCGGTCCACGGATCAAGCCGCCCGCGGCGTCACATCCGGCGCATGAAACGCCTCCACCAGCGCCGCCTCTTTCTGCTTGGCCGCCTTCAGGTGACGCTCCTTCACGTGACCGTAACCGCGGATGTCTTCCGGGATGCTGGCGATCGCCACCGCCTGCGCCAGGTTGTCCACCGTCAGCTTCGGCAGCAGCGCCGTCACCGTCTCGCGGTATTGCCCGATCAGGGCGCGCTCCATCTTGCGTTCGGCCGTATAGCCGAACACGTCGAAGGCGGTGCCGCGCAAGCCCTTGAACTTCGCCAGCACGCCGAAGGCGCTCATCATCCACGGGCCGTACTCGCGCTTGATGGCGCGGCCTTCCTTGTCGTGCTTGGACATCAAAGGCGGCGCCAGGTGGAACTTCAGCCTGGTGTCGCCTTCGAACATAGCGCCGATCTTGTCGCGGAAGGCCGGATCGGTATGCAGGCGCGCGACCTCGTACTCGTCCTTGTAGGCCATCAGCTTGTACAAGTAGCGCGCCACGGCTTCGGTCAGGCGCGTGCCCTTGCCGAGTTTTTCTTCCTGCGCGCGCACCTGGTCGACGAAGGCCTTGTACTGGCCGGCATAGGCCGCGTTCTGGTAGGCGGTGAGCAGCTCGATGCGGCGGCTGACGAGGTCGTCCAAGGTCTGGATGCGCTTGAACTCGACCACCTTCGACGGCAAGGCGGCGCGGCTCACCGCGGCCAGGTCGTGCGCCGCGCTGCGGCCCCAGTTGAAGGCCGCCTTGTTGAAGGCGACCGACACGCCATTGAGTTCGATCGCCTTGAGCAGCGAATTTTCCTGCAGCGGCACGTGGCCCTTCTGGAAGGCGTAGCCGAGCATGAACATATTGGTGGCGATCGCGTCGCCCAGCAAGGCGGTGGCGATCTGGCCGGCGTCGATGAAGTCGACGTTGTCCTTGCCGCAGGCCTGCTGGATGGCGCCGCGCGACCCCTCGGCCGGGAATTGCCAGTCCGGGTTCTTGACGAAGGCCGCGGTGGTGGCGCCGCTGGCGTTGACCGCGGCCCAGGTGCGGCCCTCGCCCATGCGACTCAGGGCGTCGCGGCTGGCGGTGACGATCTGGTCGCAGCCGATCACCAGGTCGGCGCTACCGGTGCCGACGCGGGTCGAGTGCAGATCGGCCTGGCGCTCGGCCAGGCGCACGTGCGACATCACCGGACCGCCCTTCTGGGCCAGGCCGCTCTGGTCGAGCACGATCGCGCCCTTGCCTTCGACGTGGGCCGCCACGGCCAGGATCTGGCCGACGGTCACGACGCCGGTGCCGCCGACGCCGGCGACCAGGATGCCGTAGGGCGTCTCGACCGACGGGATGGCCGGCATCGGCAAGGCGGGTGGCGCCGCTTCGGAACTCGCCGTTTTCTTCGGCTTCTTGAGCCCGCCGCCTTCGACGGTGACGAAGCTCGGGCAGAAGCCCGACACACACGAGTAATCCTTGTTGCACGAGGACTGGTTGATCTGGCGCTTGCGGCCCAGCTCGGTTTCCAGCGGCTCGACCGACAGGCAGTTCGACTGCACCGAGCAGTCGCCGCAGCCTTCGCACACGGCTTCGTTGATCACGACGCGCTTGGCCGGGTCGGGGAACTCGCCTTTTTTCCTGCGGCGACGTTTTTCCGACGCGCAGGTCTGGTCGTAGATCACGGCGGACACGCCCGGCATCTTGCGCAGCTCGCGCTGCACGTCCATCAGCTCGGAACGGTGGCGCACCGTGGTGCCCGGCGCCCAGGCATAGTCGCTCGGATATTTATCGGGTTCGTCGGTGACGACGATGATCGGCTTGACGCCCTCGGCCGCGATCTGGCGGCTGATCATGCCCGGGTCGAGCGGGCCGTCGACGTTCTGGCCGCCCGTCATCGCGACCGCGTCGTTGTACAGGATTTTATAGGTGATGTTGACCTTGGCCGCCACCGCGGCGCGGATCGCCAGGATCCCGGAATGGAAGTACGTCCCATCCCCCAGGTTCACGAACACGTGTTTCTCGTCGGTGAACGGCGACTGGCCGATCCAGGTCGTGCCTTCCGCGCCCATATGCGTGAAGGTCGACGTTTCGCGGTCCATCCACAACACCATATAGTGGCAGCCGATGCCGGCCATGGCGCGCGAGCCTTCCGGCACCTTGGTCGAGCTGTTGTGCGGGCAGCCCGAGCAGAAGTACGGGATGCGGTCGGTCTGCGGATTCGGTTTCGCCGGAATGCTCTTGAGCACCAGCTCCTTCGCTTCCAGGAAGGCGATGCGTTCCTTGACCCGCTCGGCCACCGGGTGGCCGGCGCAGTAGTGCGAGATGCGCGAGGCGATGGCGCGCGCGATCTGGGCCGGATTGAGCTCATAGGTCGCCGGCAGCAGCCAGTCGCCGTGGCCCATGCGGTTCTTGTTGCTCCATTCGCCCGTATCGTCGAACTTGCCGACCACGCGCGGACGCTCGCCGTCCGGCAGGTTGTACAGCTCTTCCTTGAGCGCGTATTCCATCACCTGGCGCTTCTCTTCGACCACCAGGATCTCGTCGAGGCCGCGCGCGAATTCGTGCACGCCTTCGGCTTCGAGCGGCCAGGTCATGCCGACCTTGTACAGCCGCAGGCCGATGTCGCGCGCGGCCTGCTCGTCGATGCCGAGGTCGGCCAGCGCCTGGCGCGTGTCGAGGTAGCTCTTGCCGGCGGTGATGATGCCGATCTTCGGCTGCGGGCTGTCCCAGACGATGCGGTTGAGTTTATTGGCGCGCGCATAGGCCAGCGCGGCATACCATTTGTGGTTGCTCATCCGCACTTCCTGGTCCAGCACGGCGTCCGGCCAGCGGATGTTCAGGCCATCCGGCGGCAGCTGGAAGTCAAGCGGGGTGACGATCTGCACGCGGTCCGGGTCGAGGTCGACCACGGCGCCCGATTCGATGATGTCGGTCACGCACTTCATCGACACCCACAGGCCGGTGTAGCGGCTCATGGCCCAGGCGTGCAGGCCGAAGTCGAGGTATTCCTGGACCGAGGACGGATACAGCACCGGGATGCCGCAGTGGGTCAGGATGTGGTCGGACTGGTGCGCGGTGGAAGACGATTTGGCCGCATGGTCGTCGCCGGCCAGCACCAGCACGCCGCCGTGCTGCGAGGAGCCGGCGTTGTTGCCGTGCTTGAACACGTCGCCGCAGCGGTCCACGCCCGGGCCCTTGCCGTACCACATGGCGAACACGCCGTCGTACTTCGCGTCCTTGTAGAGGTTGGTCTGCTGGGTGCCCCAGACGGCCGTGGCCGCCAGGTCTTCGTTCATGCCGGGATGGAACTTGACGTGGTGGGCGTCGAGGTGCTTCTTCGCCTTCATCGCGGTCTGGTCGACGGCGGTGACGGGCGAACCGCGGTAGCCGGTGATGTAGCCGGCGGTGTTCAGGCCGGCCTTCAGGTCGCGCTCGCGCTGCAGCATCGGCAGGCGGATCAGGGCCTGGGTGCCGGTCATGAAGGCGCGGCCGCGCTCGAGCGTCCATTTGTCGTCGAGCGTGATGTCGTGTTGCGGTTGTGCGGGCTGCGAAGGCGCGGTCGGGGATGGCTCCAGCGGCGCCAGATGGGCGCGGTCCGTGGGTGCGTTCATGGTGTCTCCAAGATTCTCATGGCGGATACCGCAGCGGCGCATTTCCTGCATCTCGTCTGCCGTATGTGAGCCAGTATAGTCCTGCCCCCCAAGCATTAAATTCCAAACAATTCCCCCGTCTTCTTGAATTGCGCAATAAAATTGCCATACAAAAGTCTGATTGGGGTGGGTATGTCGAAGATTGAGCTGGATAAAACAGACCGCAAGATTCTGGAGATCTTGCAAAGCGATGGCCGGCTGTCGAACCAGGATGTGGCCGAAAGGGTAAGCCTCTCGCCCTCGCCCTGTCTGCGCCGCATCAAGCGCCTGGAAGAAGCGGGCGTCATTCGCCAGTACGTGGCGCTGCTCGACCCGGACAAGATCGGGCTGGGACTGTTGGCATATGTGAATGTGCGGCTGGAAAAGCACAGCGAGGTGGCCAGCGCCACCCGCCAGCCGGGCTTGCCGGCGACGTCGCCGCGCAACGATTTCGCGGTGTCGGTGGGCACCTGGCCCGAAGTCGTGGCCTGCTATGCGATGACCGGCGACATGGATTTCCTGCTGCGCGTCCACGTCGAAGACATGGACCATTTCTCGCGCTTCATGATGGGCACCCTGCTCAAGCATCCGGCGGTGCTGGACGTGAAGTCGAGCTTCGCGCTGCAGCGGATCAAGGAAACGACGGCCATGCCGTTGGTG
This sequence comes from Massilia oculi, assembly GCF_003143515.1. Lineage (NCBI taxonomy): Bacteria > Pseudomonadati > Pseudomonadota > Betaproteobacteria > Burkholderiales > Oxalobacteraceae > Massilia > Massilia oculi. The sequence goes on from NZ_CP029343.1 coordinate 2,710,280, forward strand.
TGATCGTCATTTCTGCCACTGGCAGAAATGATTCCCCGCCCTCGCCGGGCGCCTTGGCGGGGATCCAGGTTGCCTTTACTATTTCTTAGGCGTGAAAAACTTCACCGCGGCGCGGGTATTGGCCTTGACCGTGTAGTCGATCGCCGCGAACTGCTCTTCCAGCGCCTCGGCCATCACGCTGCCCGGGCTGGGCGGCGGCAGTTCGAGGTGGGCGTCGGCCTCGCCGTACTCGCGCTTGATGCGCATGCCGGCCTTCCTGGCGATGTGCATCATGGTCTGGTTCGAGGTCAGGCATTGCATGTAGAGCGTGTCGACGTCGGAGTTGCGGCAATGGGTCGCCGCGCGCTGGAACAGGCGCGTGCCCACGCCCTGGCCGCGCGCCGACTTCGACACCGAGACGCCGAACTCGGCCACCTGCTCCTTGGTCGTCGACTTGCGCCCGTCGGCCGAGGCGAAGGCCAGGTGGCCCATCCCGACCAGCTGGAACACATTGTTGAGCACGCCAAACACGATGTCGCGCGAGAAATCGATCTTCTCGACGTAGGCCGTGATCTGTTCGTCCGGAATCATGCTGCCGAAGCGCAGCAGGCGGTCTTCGCTGTCCAGCGCCAGCAGATGGCGCAGCACGCGGCGGCGGTCGCGCTCAGCCAGTTCCTTGACCAGCACCGGCGGCTGGCCCTTCTTGCCTCTCAGGCCCTGGATCCAGCGGCGTAAGGGATTGTCCAGCATCTCGGTACCTTCACATACTGCAACATTTGGATTCTAGCCGATCGAATCGGCACTGGCGGCGCGATCCGTATTGTCGCCCGTGGCGCCGTCCAGCGCCAGCACCGATGGATGATCCTGGCCCAGCCATTGCGATTGCGGACTGACCACGAAACGGCCCTTCCCGGCCTGCTTGGCCGCGTACATGGCCTTGTCGGCGTCCGCCAGCAGCGCTTCCTGCCCGCGCGCGGCGCCCCCCTGGCCGCGCGCGCTGGCGATGCCGATGCTGGCCGAGATCGTCACCGCGTGGCCGTCGGCCTCGGTGATCGATTCGATTTCCTGCAGCGCCAGGCGCGCCACGCGCAGCGCGCCGGCTTCCGAGGCCACGTCTTCGAGCAGGATCACGAATTCGTCGCCGCCCAGGCGCGCCAGCGCGTCCTCGGCGCGCAGCCTGGCCTGCACCCGGCGCGCGACCATCTGCAGCACCAGGTCGCCGGCCGCATGGCCCCAGGTATCGTTGACCGCCTTGAAACCGTCCAGGTCGATGAACATCAGCACCACCACGCTGTCGCGGCGGTCGGCGCGCGCCAGCGCCCGCTCCAGCAGGCGGGTCAGCTGGCGATAGTTGATCAGGCCGGTCAGGCTGTCATGCTGGGCCAGGCGCTCGAGCTGGCGCGATTGCGCCTCCAGCTCGGCGGTGCGCTCGACCACGCGCTGTTCCAGCGTCTCGTTGGCCGCCTGCAGGCGGCGGTTGACGACGCCGATGATGCGGTAGCTGCGGCGCAGCCGCGCGCCGGCATACACCAGCAGCACCATCAGCACGGCGCTGTAGGCGAACAGGTAGCCGCGAAAGCGCTGGCGCTCCAGCAGCACGGCGTCGAAGGAGCGCTCGAACTCGCGCTCCAGGCGGTCCAGCGCGGCGTCGCTGCCGGCGGCGGCGATCTGCGTCTCGAGCAGGTTTTCCAGCGGGCGTTTTTCCAGGATCACGCGGCAACTGGCGATCACGGCGTCCATCTTGTCGTTCACGGCCTTCGAAAACGCGATCTGCTGGGCCGCCACGTCGCCCAGGATCTCGTCGATGCGCGCCGCCAGCGCCGGGCTCGGCGCAATGTTGTAGCGCAGGGTCTCGGTCAGCAGCGCATTCAGGGTAGTGTCCAGCCGCACCACGATGCGGCCCGGCGCCAGCGCGCCTTCGATGCCCGAGATCTCGGTCTTGAGGTCGGCCACCGCCGGCGGCATGTGCAGCAGCGCCGCCCGCAGCGGCGGATTGTGCCTGGCGAACTGGGCGACCAGTTGCTCCTTGCCCTGCAGCGCTTCCCGCAGATCGGCGTAGGCGGTCTGGGCGGCGCTGTCGCCGGTGAGCGGCAGGGTGTCGCCCAGGCGCGCCATCAGGTCGTGCATGCGCGGCAGTTGCGAGCTGAGGTCGAGCGGCGTGGAGGCGCGTCCGGTGTGGGCGCGCAGGATGCTGGCGTCCCATTCGGCGTCGAGCTTTTCGAGTTCGCGCAGGTTCAGCATGACACTGTTGCGGATTTCCGGGTCCACCGCGTCGGTGCGGACATAGAGGAACACCAGCACCGCGCTCATGAAGATGACCGCCAGGCTTGCCAGAAGCACACGACGGCGCCGGCACCAACTTGCAACACGCCGTGCCAGCAAGGTGAACATCGTTTTTCTCCAACGCAACAATTTACAGTTACTGAAGGATAGCAAAACGATCGCCCACACTGCACGCACCGTGTAACTACATGTAACAGAAACCTGTCAAACCCGGTGATTTAGTTGGCTTGATGCAACATCCGCTGGACGGCGTCGACACGCGCGGTGTGGACGGCCCCCGCAATCCCGGCCTTGCGATCGGCGTAGCGCGCCGCGACCTCGCCCGCGTTCACGGCGCGCGCCGCGTCCAGCGCTCGCGCCAGGTGCGGCCCCTGGGGCAGATCGTCGGCGCCGCAGGCGGCCGCCAACAACAGCTGGGCGAAGCGCTCCGGCTTGCGGAAGGCGTCGCTGCGTTCGAACAGCGTGACGATGGCTTCGGCGGACAAGTCCAGGGCGCGCTTGATCCCGTCCTGCTCGCGCGCCGTCATCACGGCCAGGTCGCGGCACTCGTTGGGCACCTTGAGGCGCTTGCAGACGGCCTGGATCGGCGCGACCGCTGCCAGGGTGCGCATCAGCACGGCGAAGCGCACCTCCAGCGGGTGGTCCAGCGCCGCGGCGTGGTCGATCGTGCGCAGCAGGGATTCGCTCCACAGCGCGTCCAGTTCGGGCAGGATGCGCGCCAGCGCGCCGCAGTCGCGCAGCACGGCGAGCATGCGCGACGGCCGGCCCTCCATCAGGCCGCGCGCCAGCTCCTGCCAGACGCGCTCGGGCACCAGGGCGTCGACCTCGCCCTCGTCGACCATGCGGCGCATCAGGGCATTGGTGCCATCCGCCACCGTGAAGTCGGGCAGGCGCGCGGCGAAGCGGGCGATGCGCAGGATCCGCACCGGATCTTCGGCGAAGGCGTCGGACACGTGGCGGAACAGACGCGCCTGTAGGTCTTGCCGGCCGTTGTGCGGGTCGACGATGCTGCCGTCCTCGGCCTGCGCCATGGCGTTGATGGTCAGGTCGCGCCGCACCAGGTCTTGTTCCAGGGTGACGTCGGGGGCGGCGTGGAACACGAAGCCGTGGTAGCCCGGCGCGGTCTTGCGCTCGGTGCGCGCCAGCGCGTATTCCTCGTGCGTGTGCGGATGCAGGAAGACCGGGAAATCCTTGCCGACGGCGCGAAAGCCCGCCGCGATCATCTGTTCGGGGGTGGCGCCGACCACCACGTGGTCGTGGTCTTTCACGGGCAGGCCCAGCAGGGCATCGCGCACGGCGCCGCCCACGACATAGCTGCGCATCGTCATTCGCCCGGCAAATCGGCGTCGTGCAGCGGGGTCGGGTCGGTCTCGGCCATGGCGTCCCTGACCCAGCGCGCCACCGCCGGGTGGGCCAGCACGCGCTCGCAATAAGCCTGCAATGCCGGGGCCAGCGCCACGCCATAGGTCTTGAAGCGGCACACCACCGGCGCATAGAAGGCGTCGGCGATCGAGAACTCGCCGAACAGGTACTGGTGGTGGCCGAAGCGCGACAGGCAGTCTTCCCAGATCTCGCAGATGCGGCCGATGTCGGCCTGGGCGCCGGGCGTGCGGCCGCGGCCGGGCAGGCGCGCCTGGATGTTCATCGACATATGGGTGCGCAGCTCGCCGAAGCCGGAATGCATCTCGGCCACGATCGAGCGCGCCAGCGCGCGCGCGGCCACGTCCCGCGGCCACATGGGTTTATCAGGGAACTGCTCGGCCAGGTATTCGACGATGGCCAGGCTGTCCCAGACCGTCATGTCGCCCGACATCAGGACCGGCACCCGGCCAGCGTGCGAATAGCGCGCGATCTGGTTGGCGGTGTCGGGCTGGTCGAGCAGGACTTTCACTTCGGTGAACGGAATGCCGAAGGCGACCGCCGCGACCCAGGGCCGCATCGACCACGACGAGACGTTCTTGTTGCCGATGATCAGGGTTAAACCGGGGTTGCGGGTTGCGTCGAGCGTGCGTGCAAGGATGGGGTCGCGTTCGATGGTCTGCATAGTGGTCGTTGGTTTTTCAGCGTCCGGCGCGGGTGCGATGGGCGTCGAGGCGGTCGTGCCGGTTGAGGTAGTGCGGGGCGGCCGACTCGATCGACGTGAGCTTGATCCCCAGCGACTCGGCTGTCAAGGCACCGGTGTCGGCGGCCACGACATTATCGACCAGCATCGAATCGAGGTTGTCGCGGCTGACGAGGGGATCGCCCGGCAACAGCTCGAACAGCCGCGCCTGCAGGCGCGCCGCCCAGTCGGGCAAGCCCAGCACCGGGCGCTCGCGGCCGCCGAAGCGGCCGGCCAGCCGCACCAGTTCGCCCAGGGTGTACACGGCCGGGCCGCCCAGCTCGATCGTGGCGTCGCGCAGGTCCGGGCGGGCCAGGGCGATGGAAAAGGCGGCGGCGACGTCGCCCACGTACACCGGCTGGAAGCGCGCGCGGCTGGACGCCAGCGGCACCAGCGGCAGATGGCGCTGCAGGCGCGCGAACATGGTCAGGAAGTGGTCGCCGGGGCCGAACACCACCGATGGGCGCAAGACCGTGGCCGCGACCGCCGGCTGGCTGCGCGCGGCCAGCTCGCCGTCGGCCTTGGAGCGGCCGTACATCGAGGGACTGGAAGCGCTGGCGCCGAGCGCGCTCATGTGCAGGTAGCGCGGCACGCCCACGTCGGCGCAGGCGGCGGCGATGCGGCGCGGCAGCTCGACGTGCAGGTGGCGGAAGCCTTCGCCATAGGGCCGGCCGTGGCCGCCGTGCAGCACGCCGACCAGATTGATCACGGCGTCGCGCCCGGCCAGCAGCTTGCGCAGCACGGCGTCGTCGTGGACATTGGCCACGTCGACATCGACGCCCGGCAGCACGTTCAAATGCTTCGCGCTTTCATAATGACGCGCCGGGACCAGCACACCCACGCCGTCGTCGGACAGCCGTGCGGCCAGGTGCTGGCCGATGAAGCCGGTGCCGCCGATCAGCACCACGTTCAGTGGACGCGCGCTCATCTGTTCAATCCAGCACCGAGCCGCTGCTCTGGCGCGGGCTGACCGTGCCCAGGCGCGCCTTCAGCGATTGCGGCTTGCCCTCGAAGATCGAGGCATAGTTGGTGGCATTGGCCATGACGTTGCGCACATAGCCGCGCGTCTCGGTGAAGGGGATGGTCTCGACGAAGATCGCGCCTTCCATCGGCGCGTCGAGCCGGCCGCGCCAGGCGCGGGAACGGCTCGGGCCGGCGTTGTAGGCCGCAGTGGCCAGCACCTGGGAGCCTTCGAAGTTCTCGAGCACCATGTTCATGTAGTTGGCGCCGAGCGTGATGTTCGTATGCAGGTCGTTGAGCATGGTGTGCACGAAGTTGTTCAGGCCGATCTTGGCCGCCACCCACTTGCCGGTGGCGGGCATCACCTGCATCAGGCCCGAGGCGCCGACGCCGGAACGGGCGTCGCGGATGAAGCGCGACTCTTGCCGGATGAGGCCGTATACCCAGGCCTTGTCGAGGCTCAGGCCCTGGGCGGTAGGCTTGAGGACCTCGAGATGGGGCGCCGGGAAGCGCTGATCATAGCTCAGTTCGGTGCGCGTGCGCAGCGAGGTCTCGACCATGCGGTCGAGGTGTTCGTTGCGGCGCGCCAGCTCGGCCGCGGCCAGCAGCTGACGTTCAGACAGCCCGCGCAAGCCCCAGTTCCATTCGCGGTTGCCTTCCGCGCGCAGGCTCAAACGGTAGAACTTCAGCGCCCGCTGCAGGCTCGGATTATTGCTTGCCTGCGACAGCTCCGGCGCCGTGATCGGCGCGACCGGCGGCGGCGCGACGACCTGGTTGCCCAGCTCTTCATGCGCCAGCTGGGTATAGAAGGTGGTCTGGGCGGCGATGCCCTGCCACAGCGCGCGCGCCTCCTGCGTGCGGCCTTCGGCCTGCAGGGCGCGGCCCAGCCAGTAGATCCAGGTGGAGTCGGCGCGCAGATTCGGCGGCATCGCCTCGATGGTGGCGCGCACTTCCTTCCAGTCGCCGCGGCGCAGCGCCATGCGGGTCTTCCACTGCATCTGGAATTCGGTGAGCGTTGCGCCCTTCGCGCGGTCCCAGTAGCCATGCGCCTCGGGCGCCAGCGCGATCGAGGCCGCCAGCGCCACGCTGGCCCAGCCGATGGCGCGCTCTTCGCTGGACAGTTGCGGCCCGTTCTTTTCCAGGCTCGCGACGGCGAGCTTGAGCGTGGTGCGCGCCATGCGGCCGACCGCCACCAGATACAGTTCGCGTTCGGCACGGGTCTTGCCGACGCCGCGCGCCAGCGCCACCGCCGGCAGGTCGACCGCCTGGGCGGCGCGCGTTTCGGGCAGGCCCAGCAGCACGGCAACGCGCCGCGCGGGTCCAGTGGTATTGTCCAGGCCGGCAATGCGCAGCTGCCACAGCAGGTCGGCCTGGGTGAACTGGCCGTTGCCCGCCAGTTGCGCGATCAGGCCGCTGCAGGCGTCGCCATAACCAGCCGGCGTTTTCAGCAGCGCGCGCGCTTCGTCGGCCACCCGTTCGCCGCGTTCGGCGCGCGCCAGCAAGGCGTAGCAACGGACCTGCAGGCTGCCGGACTGCGCCAGCGCACCGGCTTCGCGCTCGAAGGTATTCCATTCGCGCCGCTTGCCCAGCTCCATCAGCCACTCGGCGCGCAGCTGCTCGGCCACGGCCGTGCCTTCGTGGCGGCGCAGCACCTGCAGCACCTCATCCTGGATGGCATCGGGGAGGCGCGGTTTCAGACGATAATAGTCGACATAGGATGCCAGGGAGTAATTCGACGGCAGGCGCGAGGCGATCGCATTGACGCGCGCGCCGTCGTTCTGGCGCGCCGCTTCGCGCAACAGCAGGAAGTTGTCGTCATCGGCGCGGTTGTCCGCCACCAGGGTCGGCCCGCCGGCGGCAGGAACACCCACCGTGCCGGCGCCGGGAACGGACGGCGCACCGGCCGGTATGGGCGGCAGCGCCACGTCGGGCGCGGGTGCATCGGGGTCTTCCTGGGCCATCACACCTGCAGGCAGTGCGCAGGACAGAACAAGGGCAATAGCGGCCGGCCACAAGCCGGCTGACAATTTCGATTGAAACATCCACAACTCTCACATTACGCTGCATTGAAACCATGACCGGCGACCAAAGAATACCACGCGCAATCGGGGCACCACCAGACGCGGCGGGGAGCAACCCTGCCCCGCACCACGACAAGGCGCTGCTGCGCAACACGCTCAAGGCGCTGCGGCGCGCGATTGATCCGGCCACCAGGCATGCCTGGGACGACCGCATCGGCGCGCGGGTGCTCGCCTGGTGGCAAGCGCATCCTCACGAATCGCTGGGCGTGTACTGGCCGCTCGTGGGCGAACCGGACCTGCGTCCAGCCTACGCGGAATTGGCTCATGCAGGCGTACGGCTGGCATTGCCGGTGGTGGTCGAGCGCGATGCACCGCTGGGTTTTGCCGAGTGGATACCGGGGGAACCGACGGTGACGGACCGGCTGGGCGTGGCGGTGCCGGCCGAACTGCGGATGGTGGCGCGGCCACCGGCCTTGTTGGTGCCCTGCCTGGGCTTCAATGCTTCGGGGTATCGGGTGGGATATGGCGGAGGGTTTTATGACCGGACACTCGCCCCGGAGCCGAGGCCGGCGACGGTGGGGATCGCGTATGCGTGCCAGTTGGTGGCGTTCGATGGCGACGCACATGACGTCCCTCTCGATAGCGTGATTACCGAGGAATGACGGCCGGGCCCGGGCCCGGCCGTCATTGGATCAGGCCCGCAGGCGCTGCCAGATCGCCGTGGTCGGCGCCGCCTGGTTCATGCTGTAGAAATGCAGGCCCGGCGCGCCGCCCGCCAGCAGGCGTTCGCACAAGCCCGTCACGACGTCCAGCCCGAAGGCCTTGATCGAGGCGCTGTCGTCGCCGAAGCTGGCCAGCTTGAGACGCACCCAGCGCGGTATCTCGGCGCCGCACATATCCGAGAAACGCAGCAGCTGCATAGTGTTCGTGATCGGCATGATGCCGGCAACGACCGGCACATCGATACCCAGCTTGCGCACATTGTCGACGAACTGGAAGTACGCATCGGCATTGTAGAAATACTGGGTGATGGCGGCATTCGCCCCGGCCCCCACCTTGCGCGCGAAGGCCTGCAGGTCGTCTTGCGGCGAACGCGCCTGCGGGTGCATCTCGGGATAGGCCGCGACCTCGATGTGGAACCAGTCGCCGGTTTCCTGGCGGATGAATTCCACCAGCTCGCTGGCATAGCGCAGCTCGCCCGCGCCACCATAGCCGCTCGGCAAATCGCCGCGCAAGGCCACCACGCGCCGGATGCCGCTGTCCTGGTATTGCTTGAGGACGTCGCGGATCGACTCGCGGGTGGCGCCGATGCACGAGAGGTGGGGCGCGGCCTCGTGGCCGGCGGCCTGGATCTCGCGCACCGTCGCCAGCGTGCCCTGCTGGGTGCTGCCGCCCGCCCCGAAGGTCACCGAGAAATACTTGGGATTCAGCTCGGCCAGCTTGGCGCGCGCGATCCGCAGTTTCTCGGCGCCTTCCGGCGTCTTGGGCGGGAAGAACTCGATACTGAAATCAGGAGTTTCCATCTTTGTCGGAAAGAAGCAAGGTAGAGAGCGCCCACGAAATGATGCTGTACAGGATGGCTGCCAGGAAGGCCGACCAGAAACCCGCCACCACGAACCCGCCGACCACGTTCGACACCAGCCAGAACAGCAAGGCGTTGATAACCAGGATAAACAGGCCCATCGAAATCAGGGTGACCGGCAGGGTCAGGATCACCAGCACCGGACGGATCAGGGTATTGACCAGTCCGAGCACCAGCGCCGCGATCAGGGCGGTGCCGATGCTGGAAACTTCGACGGAGTGCATCAGGTAAGGCAGGGCCATCAGGGCCGCGGCGTTGATCAGCCAGGTAATCAGCAAGCGCATCGGTACAGACTTTCATGGTGCGCGGACGCCGCCACGACGCGGCATCCAGTTATCAGATAAGCGAAACGTCCCGAAGGACGTTTCACATGACTACAAACCGCTACCGATCAATAACGGTAGTGTTCCGGCTTGTACGGGCCTTCCTGGCTCACCGAGATGTAGTTCGCCTGCTCTTCGGTCAGCGTGGTCAGCTGGGCGTTGAGCTTCTTGAGCTGCAGGCGCGCGACTTTCTCGTCCAGTTTCTTCGGCAAGGTGTACACGCCCACCGGATACTGCGCGGTGTTCATGAACAGCTCGATCTGGGCGATCGTCTGGTTCGCGAACGACGAGCTCATCACGTACGATGGGTGGCCGGTGCCGCAACCCAGGTTCACCAGGCGGCCTTCGGCCAGCAGGATGATGCGCTTGCCATCAGGGAAGATGACGTGGTCGACCTGCGGCTTGATATTGTCCCACTCATATTTCTTGAGCGCGGCGACTTCGATTTCGTTGTCGAAGTGACCGATATTGCAGACGATCGCCTGGTCCTTCATCTTGAGCATGTGCTGCTCGGTGATGACGTGGTAGTTGCCGGTGCAGGTGACGAAGATGTCGCCGTGTTCGGCGGCGTAGTCCATGGTCACGACGCGGTAGCCTTCCATTGCCGCCTGCAGTGCGCAGATCGGATCGATCTCGGTGACCCACACCTGCGCCGACAGCGCGCGCATCGCCTGGGCCGAACCCTTGCCGACGTCGCCATAGCCGGCGATGACGGCGATCTTGCCCGCGACCATGACGTCGGTGGCGCGCTTGATGCCGTCGACCAGCGATTCGCGGCAGCCGTACAGGTTGTCGAACTTCGACTTGGTGACCGAGTCGTTGACGTTGATCGCCGGGAAGGCCAGCTTGCCCTCTTGATGCATCTGGTACAGGCGGTGCACGCCGGTGGTGGTTTCCTCGGTCACGCCCTTGATTTCAGGCAGGCGCTTCGAGTACCACGACGGATCACGCGCCAGGCGGCCCTTGATCGCGTTGAACAGGCAGATTTCTTCTTCCGAACCTGGTTTGTCCAGCACGGAAATGTCCTTCTCGGCGCGCACGCCCAGGTGCAGCAGCAGGGTTGCGTCGCCGCCGTCGTCGAGGATCATGTTGGCCTGGTCGCCCGGCCATTCGAAGATGCGGTGGGTGTATTCCCAGTATTCGTCCAGGGTCTCGCCCTTGATGGCGAACACCGGCGTGCCGACCGAGGCGATCGCCGCGGCGGCGTGGTCCTGCGTCGAGTAGATATTGCACGATGCCCAGCGCACGGTGGCGCCCAGGGCTTCCAGGGTGCGGATCAGGACCGCGGTCTGGATGGTCATGTGCAGCGAACCGGCGATGCGCGCGCCCTTCAGCGGCTGCGTCGCGGCGTATTCTTCGCGGATCGCCATCAGGCCCGGCATCTCTGTTTCGGCGATGCGGATTTCCTTCTCGCCCCAGGAAGCCAGGGAGATGTCGGCGACGATATAGTCTTGGGAGTCTTTGAGTACGGCGCTCATCACGCCCTCCTTTCAATGTTTAGAAAAAAGTAACGTGAGCGCGGTTGCTGGATATCCGAGCCTGGCAATAACGTGTTTCCCGCCTACGCGGGAACAAGCTCTTGTCGCAACGCTCCTCGGAACGGGGTAGTTTAGCACGCCTGGATGGCGGGGGAATGCTTGTTGGATCGTGATATGGCGCATGGGGTCGGCGGCCTTGCCGCCGCCCCCATGAAGGCTTATGCCAAGCCGGCAGCGGCGCGCAGCTCGGCCGCCTTGTCGGTGCGCTCCCAGCTGAATTCCGGCTCTTCGCGACCGAAGTGGCCGTAGGCCGCGGTCTTGCAATAGATCGGGCGCAGCAGGTCGAGCATCTGGACGATGCCTTTCGGGCGCAGGTCGAAGTGCTCGTTGACCAGCGCCGCGATCTTGTCGTCCGGGATCACGCCGGTGCCTTCGGTATACACGGTGATGTTGATCGGACGCGCCACGCCGATCGCGTAGCTGACCTGCACCTGGCACTGGCGCGCCAGGCCGGCGGCGACGATGTTCTTCGCGACGTAGCGGGCGGCGTAGGCGGCCGAGCGGTCGACCTTGGAGGGATCCTTGCCCGAGAACGCGCCGCCGCCGTGCGGGGCTGCGCCGCCGTAGGTGTCGACGATGATCTTGCGGCCGGTCAGGCCGCAATCGCCCTGCGGACCGCCGATGACGAAGCGGCCGGTCGGGTTGACCAGGAAGCGGGTTTTATCGAGCCACTCGCGCGGCAGCGTCGGCTTGATGATCTCTTCGATGACGGCTTCTTCGATCTGCGAATGGGTGACGTCCGGGTGGTGCTGGGTCGACAGCACGACGGTGTCGACCGCGACCGGGCGGCCGTCGACGTAGCGCAGGGTGACTTGCGATTTTGCGTCCGGACGCAGCCATGGCAGGCGGCCATCCTTGCGCAGCTGCGACTGGCGCTCGACCAGGCGGTGCGCATAATAGATGGCGGCCGGCATCAGCTCCGGCGTTTCGTCGCAGGCATAGCCGAACATCAGGCCCTGGTCGCCCGCGCCCTGGTCGAGGTCGATGCCGGCGCCTTCATCCACGCCCTGCGCGATGTCCGGCGACTGCTTGTCGTAGCAGACCATGACGGCGCAGCCCTTGTAGTCGATGCCGAAATCGGTATTGTCGTAGCCGATGCGCTTGATGGTGTTGCGCGCCACCGAGATGTAGTCGACGTTGGCGTGCGTGGTGATCTCGCCGGCCAGCACCACCAGGCCGGTGTTGCACAGGGTTTCGGCGGCGACGCGCGCGGTCGGGTCCTGCTCGAGGATGGCGTCGAGGATGGCGTCGGAAATCTGGTCAGCGACCTTGTCCGGGTGGCCTTCGGAGACGGATTCGGAGGTGAAGAGGTAGTCGTTCGACATGTAGGCTCCAGTTACTGTTCACATGAATTGCCGCAGCAAACTGTTGCCTGCGACGCTTTAGCGACATTTATATTCCGCTTCGCAAGTTGTCTGTTAACTCGGCGGATCCAGCATAAAGTGGTATTTTACGCTTCCTTGGAATTTTGGTGTGGAAACGCACGCGCAATGCGGACGCGACCCGACACCCATCAATCGACATGCTAGTAGTCATTTTCCGAATCTTATCTATTTTCCCGTTGCCATTCCTGCACGCCCTGGGCGCCGCGATGGGCTGGCTGGTCTATTGGCTGTCGCCGTCGTACAAGCGCCGCCTGCGCGCCAACCTGGCCCAGGCCGGCTATGACGCACACTGGAAACAGGCCGTCTCCGAGGCCGGCAAGGCCGCGATCGAGCTCGCCTTCGTATGGTGCGCCAAACCGGAGCGGGTTGCCAGGCATGCCACGGTAGAAAATTGGGAACTGGTCCAGGAAAAACTCGACGCGGGCCGCGGCATTGTGTTCCTGACGCCACACCTGGGCTGCTTCGAAATGACGGCGCAGCAGATCGCGCTCAAGACGGCGTTGACGGTCATGTATCGTCCGCCGCGCAAGGACGCGCTGCGGCCGCTGGTCGAAGGCGCGCGCGCGCGCCACAACCTGCACCTGGCGCCGGCCAACCTGTCGGGCGTGCGCATCCTGGCCAAGACCCTCAAGGGCGGTCAGCCGATCGGCTTGCTGCCCGACCAGGTGCCGCAGGAAGGCGAAGGCGTGTGGGCGCCCTTCTTCGGCCGCAACGCCTATACGATGACCCTGCCGGCCAAGCTGGCCCAGCTGGGCAAGGCCGACATCCTGCTGGTGTACGCCGAGCGGCGCCCGGGCGGCGCCGGCTATATCGTGCGCTTCGTACCCTTCGACGGCGACCTGAGCGGCAGCGCCGCCGACCAGGCGGCGGCGATCAACCGCGCCATGGAGCAGCTGATCGCGCGCGCGCCGAGCCAGTATTTCTGGAGCTATAACCGCTACAAGCAGCCGGACGGCGTGGCCGGTCCGGAAAGCGAGGCCGCGGCATGAGGGTCTTGCTCGGAATCCTGTGGCTGCTGCATTTCCTGCCGCTACCCATCCTCGGCCGCATCGGCGAATCGATCGGCAGCCTGATGTTCGTGATCATGGGCCGGCGCCGCCATATCGCGCTGACCAATCTGCGCCTGACCATGCCGGAACTCGACGAAAAGGCAAGGCGCAGCATCGCGCACCGCCACTTCCGCGCATATGCACGCAGCATCGTCGAGCGCTCGATCCTGTGGTGGGCGCCCGAGGAACGGGTGCGCAGCCTGATCCAGGTCGAGCCGGCGGTGCCGCAGGCCGAGATGGAAGCCGGCCCCACGATCCTGCTGTGCCCGCACTTCGTGTGCCTGGACGTGGCCGGCGTCGCCTCGCGCGTGATCCCCGTGTGCAGCATGTACGTGCCGCAAAAGAACGAAGCCTTCGACCGCCTGCTGCGCCATGGCCGCGAGCGCTACGGTCCGGTGCGCCTGGTGACGCGCAAGGAAGGCATCAAGCCGATCCTGCGCGCGCTGCGCGACGGCCTGCCCTACTTCATGCTGCCGGACATGGATTTCGGCGAAAAGGATGCCGAATTCGTGCCCTTCTTCGGTGTGCAGGCCGCGACCCTGACCGCGCTGGGACGCATCGCCGCCACCACTGGCGCCAAGGTGATCCCGGTGATCGCGACCTACCTGCCGAACTACCAGGGCTGGCGCGTGCGTTTCTATCCCGCGTGGGAAAATTACCCGGGCGACGATATGGTCGAGGCGACCCGCCGCATGAACGCCTTCATCGAAGAGCGCGTGCGCGAGACTCCCGAGCAGTATTTCTGGACCCATAAACGCTTCAAGACCCGTCCGCCGGGTGAACCTTCGCTGTATGATTAATTCATGAAACTGAAATTCACCAAGATGCATGGCGCCGGCAACGACTTCGTCGTGATCGACGCCATCAACCAGCAGATCGACGTCGACGGCATGAGCGCTGACGGATGGCAGCGCCTGGCCGACCGCCGCTTCGGCATCGGCGCCGACCAGATCCTGGTCGTCGAGCGCCCGCTCGACGCCGGCGTGGACTTCCGCTACCGCATCTTCAACAACGATGGCAGCGAGGTCGAGCAATGCGGCAACGGGTCGCGCGCCTTCGTGCGCTTCGTGGTCGACAAAGGACTGACCCGGGAACGCAGCATCCGCGTGCAGACCATGTCGGGCATCATCAACCCGCGCCTGGAAGACGACGGCAACGTGACGGTGGACATGGGCGCGCCGCGCCTGGACCCGGCCGAGGTGCCGTTCGACAGCGCCGGACTGGACGGCAAGCCCGAAGGCGAGGAAACGCTGTGGCCGTTGCCGGTCGGCGGCGAGGCCACGCAGATCTCGGTGGTCTCGATGGGCAACCCGCATGCGGTGCAGGTGGTGCACAACGTCGACACGGCGCTGGTGGAACAGACCGGCCCGCTGATCGAACACCATGAGCGCTTCCCGAAACGCGTCAACGCCGGCTATATGCAGGTGGTCGACCGCCATCACATCCGCCTGCGCGTCCATGAACGCGGCGCCGGCGAAACGCTGGCCTGCGGCACCGGCGCCTGCGCGGCGGTGGTGGCCGGCATCCGGCGCGGCCTGCTCGATTCACCGGTGCGCGTGTCGGCCCGCGGCGGCGAACTCAGCATCGCCTGGGCGGGAGCGGGCCAGCCGGTCTACCTCAGCGGACCGGCGGTATCGGTGTTCGAAGGCGAAGTCGAGATCTGACGCCGCCGCCGGCGCCTTTCCGGGCGCCGCTATCGCAAGACCGGACGCCGCTGGCGCCCTTTTGTTTGCCCGGGTAGTTTTGCCGGGCTCAGGCCGCCAGCTCGATGTCGGCGCCGCCATCGGCGTCGTTGCCGGGAAGCGCCACATTGAGCAGGGTGCGCAGCCGGTACAGGCGTTGCCGGTAATTTCCTTCCGGCCCGGTCGGGCCGCAGTCGACCTGTTCGAACAGCCGCACGATGCGGTCCAGCGCCTCGCGCTCCTGCGCCGATTCCACCATCACCAGGCGCCGCTTGCTGCGCCCGTAGCTGGCGCGGATGTCGATGACGAGGCAATGGCCCTGGTCGGCGGCGCCCACGTCCAGCAATAGCGCCTCGGCGCGCGACAGGCCGAACAGCGCCGCCAGCTCGATGCGCGCGGCCAGCAAGGGATGCGCCGCCAGCGCATCGGCATGGCTGGCCAGCAGCCGTCCGGTCTCGGTGTATGGCGCGGCCGTGGCGCGCGGCGCGATCTTGCGCAGCAACTCGACGGCCTCCGGCGCGCCCTGGGCCGCCGCCAGCTGCAGCCAGTACACGGCGCGCACGTCGTTGTTCTCGTTTTCGCGGCGCGCGCGCCAGGCATTGTGGCCGCATTCGAGCTGGGCATCGCGATACCCCATCTCGGCGGCCCGCTCCAGGTAGCGCTGGGCATCGGCCACGTTACGCTGCGAAAACTCGGGCTTGATATAGATGCGCGACAGCGCATACCAGGCCTCGGCCAGGCCCTGCTCTCCGGCCAGGTTCAGCCAGCGGATCGCTTTCTTGAAGTTGGCGACCTGCGTGTGGGCCACTTGCGCGTGGGCGACATGCGCGTAGGCGACATGCGCGTTGGCGACATGCGCGTGGACGACATGCGCGTGGGCGACATGCGCCTCCGCGACCTGGCCATTGACAGCCCCGCCGCCATTGCTGCAACGCCTGCCATCGACCCGCATGCGCGCGCAGCGCAGGCCCAGCGCCAGCTGAGCGTGGGCGTCATGCTCGGCCGCGGCAAGCTCCCAGAACACGGCGGGTTCGCCCGGCTGGCAGCGCGCCGCCGCGCCGGCGTCCAGGGCCGGCAGGCCGCTGACGCCAGCGAGCGCCGGGTCGAGCAGGCGCGCGCAGCGCGACAGCAGGGCGATCTCGTCGGGGGCGAAACGCCGCATTTCCCCCTGCTCGCCGCGTTCACCGACCAGCGCGCGCGCCTGCGGCAGCGCATGTTCCAGGTAATCGTCCCAGCGGCGCGCCGTCCATGCCTCGTCGAGCGCGGCATACTGCGCCGCGCCGGCGCCTTGGGGGCGCCGTGCCCGCTCCCGGGCCTGCTGGCCGGCCGGCGGGCGCTCGGCGGCGCCGGAAGCAGACGCCGGCCGCGCCGCCCCGCTCGACGGCGCCGACCGCATACCGGGGATGGCCGCAGGCTGCTTGCCCTGCCGCTGCGACAGCAGCCATTGCGCATGCGGGAAGCCGGCGCGCGCCGCGTCCTCGAGCGCCTGCACGGCCTTCGGATGCTGCTGGGATGACGCTGCCGCCGGATCGAGCACCAGCTGGGCAAACACCAGGCCGGCATGCAGGCTGCCGTCGTCATAGGCGCGCTCGTACCACTGGGCGACGGCGGTGGCGTGATGCTGGGCGAGCTCAAGAGGGATATGGTTACCGATCAACTGCCAGGCAGATGGGCAGTCTTGTCGAGCCGCACGCTCGAGCCAGTGCAGCGCCGTCGGCAGGCTCTGCGGGAGTCCGGCGCTGCCGAACAAATACAGCTTGCCCAGCTCGAGCTGGGCCGCCACCTGCCCGGCGCGGGCGTTGCGAATGATCGCCAATTCTTCGCGGTTAGCCATCGTTGGAAGACATAAAAAAGTGAGTCGGCAACACGCAGCGGCGACGGCATCACGATTGCCAGGCCTTGGCGCAAGCCGGCCTGGCGAGCTTGCCAATATACAAGGTATTGACAGGGCCTGTCGCCGCTCAGGCAAATCTGGCCAAAGTCTAAGCCGCTGTCGCCGTCGATTCGATTCGATTCCGGGCTGAGTTGACGGGGCACAAAGCTGGTTGAAGCGGATGAAACCGGCCACCGTCGCCGCACGACATCGGAACAGGCTCGCGGGTAGCCCGATGGAAGAACGCCGCCGCCTCTTTCTCGGATGCAAAACGACCGCCTGGATGTCATGCGCGTGGCATACGTTTCAAAAATACAACAGCACGATTGGATTTATTAGCGATCTACCAAGCGCGCCACTGATAATTGACCAAATAGCCAGCGCTGAAGCTTGAAACAATCGAGGTTACCCGACCGGCCTCGACGCTCTGCATGCGCTCACCTCGATCCTGGAAACACCGATAATGAAACCATCTCTCCTGGCTGTCGCACTGCTCGGCGCTTGCGCCGGCGCGGCCCATGCGCAGACGTCGGTGCAGGTCTACGGCAACCTCGATGCCGGCATCGTCAAGCGCAGCGGCGAGAACATCAGCATCGGCAAGCGCGCCGCCAACACCCTCGGCATCCGGGGCACCGAAGACCTGGGCAATGGTTTCAAAGCCCTGTTCCATCTTGAAATGCGCTATGAGCCGGATACCGGCAGCAGCGAGATCGGTCCTGGCGGCAACCAGCGCCAGCTATTCCAGGGCCAGAGCCGTGTCGGCCTGCAAGGCGACTTCGGCATGCTGCGCATCGGCCGCGGCCTGACTCCATTCCACGAGACCATCGGCAACTTCGAACCCTTCCATGCGATCCCGACCGCGGGCGGCTTCTATACCGACCTGAGCGTTGCCGGCTACAGCTCGCAGCCGCTCGACCCGGTCGGCGCATCGAGCAACCGCTGGTCGAACGCCATCTGGTACAACTCACCGGTCACCAACGGCTTCCAGCTCAACACCGCGATCGCGACGAAGGAAAACAACGGCGGCGTCGCCGTGATCGGCCGCGGCAGCGCCGGCGCGCCCCAGTATCCGGCCGGCGCCGAAGCCTCGGCCAATCCGTTCTCGGTCTCGGCCACCTACAACAACGGCCCCGCCGCCCTGATGGCGGCCTATGAACGCAATGCGATCGAATCGAAGGTCTGGTCGGTCGGCGCCGCGGTCCAGGCGACTCCGGAACTCAAGCTCATGGGCACGTTCACCAGGCTGGACGAAGACCATACCCGGGTCTTCAACAACGATACGACCTCGTGGGTGCTGGGCGCCAACTATGCGCTGGGCCCGGGCAGGTTCCTGGCGGGCTATGGCCAGAAAGATACCGACGGCCTGGAGAAGGTCAGGCAGCTGTCGCTGGGCTATGAATACAGCCTGTCGAAGCGAACCTATCTGTACATCGACGCCTCGCGCAAGAAGGGCCTGCTGACCAGGCCAGGCAGCGTCAACCAATACGACATCGGCATCAACCACGCGTTCTGAGCGCTCCTGTTCCATGTAGTGTTTTCACAACGTCTGATCGTCCCCAGCGCATCCGCGAACGAGCGTTCTGTACAGTGCGCCATGGCAATGGCATATTGCTTGGGCGAGCGCACGCATCGCAATAAGAAAATAATATGGAGACACGATGAAGAAAAGCCTGATCGCCGGCCTGCTCGGCGCGACGTTTGCATGCTCCGCCCTGGCCCAGACCAGTATCCAGATCTACGGCATCGCCGATGCCGGCGTGATGTGGCAAAAGGGTGGCCCGACCAAGGTCTATAGCGGCGGCGCCGACGGCTCGCGCCTCGGCATCCGGGGTAGCGAAGACCTCGGCAATGGCTACAAGGCCATCTTCAATCTCGAGGCCCGTGTCGAACTCGATAACGGTTCGCAGCAGCCGGCCCTGATGAACGACAATCCGGGCGTCTACCTGCTGCGCGGCATGAACCAGATTCCACAAGCCATCCGCGACCGCCTGCAGGCGGCGATCCAGCCGCCGGGCGCGCCGGCCGTCAACCAGGAAAAAGCCCTGTTCGACCGCACCTCGATGGTCGGCCTGATCACCCCGATCGGCGCCGTGATGCTGGGCCGCATGTACACCCCGGGCTACGAGGTGTTCAACATGGCCGACGCCTTCGAATCGGGCACCGCCGGCACCTGGGGCCACATCACCGGCGGCACCGCCGGCTTCACCGCGCTGGGCGCCGACATCCGCTCGCAGGAATCGGTCCAGTACCGCATCGCCCTGCCGAACGGCCTGGGCGGCTCGGTGATGTATGGCGCGCGCAATTCCGGCTATCTCGGCCGCTACAAGAAATTCCGCGGTGGCGCCATCACCTACAAGGCCAATGGCTTCGACGTCGGCATCGGCTACAACCACGGTTACGACATGCAGAACCGTCCGAGCCTGCGCACCACGACGGTGGGCGGTTCCTACACCCTGGGCGAGCGCTGGAAATTCTTCGCCGGCTTCCACAGCCAGCGCAACCAGAATTCGGCGTTGCTGCCCGATTACCTGGACGGATGGAAGCAGGCCGTGGTGCCGGCGCTGATCGCGCAAGGCGTGCCCGAGGGCACCCGGAATGCCCTCCTCGGCATTTTCCAGACGAATATCAGGGCCAACACCCAGCAGGATGCCAACAGCTACCAGGTCGGCGCCCATTACAAGATCGGCAACGGCCGCATCGTGGCTTCGTACGCGCACCAGAACGACCGCACGGCATCCAACAGCGACGCCAACCTGTATGCGGTGGGCTACAACTACTTCCTGTCCAAGCGCACCGACCTGTACACCGCGCTCGCCTTCATCAAGAACGACAACGAGGCGCAGTATTCGCCGGGCACCTCGGGCAACCCGGGCGGCTTCACCGAAGCGCCGGGCGCCGATGGCCGCGCCCTGCAGCTGGGTGTCCGCCACCGCTTCTGACGCCTGCCAGCGCTCACCCCAAGACGCCTGCGGGCGTCTTTTTTCTTGCCTGCCAAAACGTCGACGCCATGCCCGCGTCGGGTAAAATGGTTTGATTCATTCCATCACTCAATTCCCCATGAGCATCGCACCACTGGACGCCAACGCTGTCGCGCAATACCTGATCGATCATCCGCAATTCTTCCAGGAGCACGCCGGCCTGCTGGGCGAAGTCAAGCTGTCGAGCCCCCTCACCGGCCGCGCCGTGTCGCTGCAGGAGCGGCAGATGGAAGTGATGCGCGATAAATTCCGCGCCCTCGAACTGCGCCTGTCCGACCTGTCGCGCCGCGCCGAAGAAAACGCCGGCATCGCCAACCGCTTCCACGCCTGGACCCAGGCCCTGCTGGTCTCAAAAGGCGGCGCCGCCATGGCGCGCGACCTGGCCGACGGCCTGCGCACCCATTTCATCGTGCCGCAAGTCACCCTGCGTCTGTGGAACGTGGCGCCGGAACATGCCGGCGAATGGTTCGCCCAGGGCGTGTCGGACGACGCACGCATCTTCGCCAACAGCCTGCGCGCACCATATTGCGGCCCGAACAACGACTTCGAGGCGGTGCGCTGGCTGGACGATGCGGAATCGATCCGCTCGACCGTCATGCTGCCGCTGGGTCAGCCGGGCCAGAGCTTTGGCCTGCTGGTGCTGGGCTCGCCCGATCCGGCGCGCTTCACGACCGCGATGGCGACCGATTTCCTGGTCCACATCGCCGCCACCTCGACCACCGCGCTGGCGCCGCTGCGCGCCTGAGCCAGGAGCCATGGACTGGGCCGCGCGCTACCTGGGTGAGCTGAGCACCCAGCGCCAGCTGTCGCCGCACACGGTCGGCGCCTACCGGCGCGACCTGGCCGAGCTGGCCGCACTGGCCGACGTGGCAACCCCGGCCGACTGGGCCCGGCTGACTCACTTCGACATCCGCCGCTACGCCGCCAAGATGCATGCCGGCGGCCAGTCGGCGCGCACGATCGCGCGCAAGCTGTCCGGCTGGCGCGGCTTCTTTGCCTGGCTGTCGGACCAGACCCCGCTGGCCGTCAACCCGGTCGACGGCGTGCACGCTCCGAAACGCTCGAAGAGCCTGCCCAAGGCGCTGGCCGTCGACGACGCCGTGCAGTTGATGGAAGCAAATACGCGCGGCCACGCCGAACCCTTCGAGCTGTGCAACCGCGCCATGTTCGAGCTGCTGTATTCGAGCGGCTTGCGGGTATCGGAACTGGCCGGCCTCGACGTCGCCTGGCAGGATGCACGCGCCGGCCAGCCGGCCTCGCTCGGCTGGCTCGACCTGCAGGCCGGCGAAGTGGTGGTCACCGGCAAGGGCAACAAGATGCGCCGGGTGCCGGTCGGCGGCCCGGCGCGCGAGGCGCTGGCGGCCTGGCTGGCGGTACGTCCCGCCGCGCGCGACGGCAGCGCCGCCCTGTTCCTGTCGGCGCGCGATACCCGCATCTCGCCGCGCGTCGTGCAGAACCGGCTCAAGCAGCACGCGCTGCGCGCCGGCACGCCGGTCCACGTGCATCCGCACGTGCTGCGCCACTCCTTCGCCTCGCACCTGCTGCAATCCTCGGGCGACCTGCGCGCGGTGCAGGAATTGCTCGGCCACGCCAGCATCACCTCGACCCAGATCTATACGGCGCTCGATTTCCAGCACCTGTCGAAGGTGTATGACGCGGCCCATCCGCGCGCCAAGGCCAAGTAGCCGCCCGGCCGGCGCAGGCGCGCCTTTCCGGCCACATTCCCGGGTTGATGGTTTGAACTCGATCAAGCCCGGATACGGTTGATGGTGAGCTTGCAGGAATTGCGGCATAATCCCCCGGTTCTTTTGTCCAATCCCCAACACGAGTAGCGAACCAATGGACCTGATTCCCAGCACCATCCTGACCGGCTTCCTCGGCGCGGGCAAGACCACCCTGCTCAACCGCATCCTGCAGGAAGAGCATGGCATGCGCATCGCCGTCATCGAGAACGAATTCGGCCAGGAAAATATTGACAACGAAATCCTGGTGCAGGATTCGAGCGAGCAGATCGTCGAGATGAACAACGGCTGCATCTGCTGCACCGTGCGCGGCGACCTGATCGTGGCCCTGACCAGCTTGGCGCAGAAGCGCGCCGCCGGAGAAATCAGTTTCGATCGGGTGGTGATCGAAACCACCGGCCTGGCCAATCCCGGTCCAGTCGCCCAGACCTTCTTCGTCGACGAAGAAGTAGGCGCCAACTACCTGCTCGACGCCGTGGTCACCGTGGTCGACGCCCGTCATGCGATGGACCAGCTGACCCAGAACGAGGAAGCCCAGCGCCAGGTCGGTTTCGCCGACAAGATCCTGCTGTCCAAGACCGACCTGGTCGACGCCGCCGCCGTCGAGGCGCTGAAGGCGCGGCTGCACCGCATCAATCCGCGCGCGCCGATCGCGACCAGCGACTTCGGCCGGGCGCCGATTTCCGACGTGCTCGACCTGCGCGGCTTCAACCTGAACGACAAACTGGAACTGGATCCGGACTTCCTGAAGGTCGAGGAAGGCCACGAGCATGACCATGACCATGAGCACGGACACGACCACGATCACTGCGGCCACGACCATGCGCATGGCGAAGCCTGCAGCCACGACCACCACCACGGCCACCACAGCGACGACATCGCCGCCTTCGTGTTCAAGAGCGAGCGCGCGTTTGACCCGGAACGCCTGGAACAATTCCTGGGCAGCCTGGTGCAGGTATTCGGTCCGCAAATGCTGCGCTATAAAGGCGTGCTGCGGATGGAGGGCGTCGACCGCAAGGTGGTGTTCCAGGGCGTGCACCAGATCATGGGCAGCGACGTGGGCCCGAAATGGGGCGAGAACGAGACGCCCGCGACCAAGATGGTCTTCATTGGTAAAAATTTACCAAAAGACGTATTTGTCCGCGGACTTGAACAATGTTTGGTATAAACTACATCGGTTTGACCGGCTGTTGAGGATCGCATGACGACCCGCCGCGACAGTTTGTCGCGGCCGACTCGCCGGACGGACCGGTGCGCTATATACTAGCCGCCAGCCTGCTGTAGCGAACTGTCCTTGCTGCATATGCGGCGCGGCCAGAGAAGGGATGGCGCCAGGTCGCCATCAAGGCAGCTTGCCTCACGCACACCTTTATCGGGTAGAAAGTTGGCAAGCTGATAAAATGAAAACCTCTGTCGTATCGAAGGCATCATGACTAAAACAACGAAACCGAATACCGCCCAGCCCGAAGAACGCCTCCTGACGGAAGAAGAGATTCGGGCGATGAGCGATGACGACTACATGAATCCGGCCCAGCTCGCGTTCTTCAAGAACCGTCTGCAGGAACTCGAGAAGGAACTGCTGAAGAACGCCGGCGAAACCACGGAACACCTGCGCGAAACCGTCCTGGTTCCCGACCCGGCCGATCGGGCGACGATCGAGGAAGAACACGCGCTGGAACTGCGCACCCGCGACCGCGAACGCAAGCTGCTCAAGAAAGTGCAGCAATCGCTGCAGTCGATCGACAGCGGCGAGTACGGCTGGTGCGAAGAAACCGGCGAACCGATCGGCATCCCGCGCCTGATCGCCCGTCCGACCGCCACGCTGTCGCTGGAAGCCCAGCAGCGCCGTGAGCTGAAGCAAAAGCTGTACGGCGACTAATTTATCGCCGTAGTCATCAAAAAAAGCATGCGAGGTATCGCATGCTTTTTTTGTTTGCGCGTCCGTTTTTGCATGCGCGCGCACGTTTCAGGCGCCATGCATATGCTATCGTTTCCCATCGGATACACTAGCCTGAGCAGCGTGTGCGCAGCACACAGGCCGGGGGTTCGTGCTATGGTCAGCACGTCTGGCCTAAATGACAACGGTGAGCATGGGGCTTTTCTCCTTCCTGAAGAGAAAGAACGACGATGCGGGGGTGCGCGACTGGCCGCCGCCCGAGTCACGCCTGCGCGGCGAACCGTCGCGCCTGGACACCGAGGCCGAGCGCGAACGCCAGCGCGAGATCGCGCGCGCCACCGCCGCCAAGATCGATGAGATCGAGCTCGCCTTCGCTTCCGACATGTTCGACGACGAGCCGGCCTGGGGCAGCAACGTACGGCGTCCGGCCCGCGGCGTCGCGCATCCGGAGCACGACGTCCCGGACCAGGCGGCGACGCCCGCCAGTGCGCCGGCGGTCGAGGAAAGCGCCATCCTGTACGCCAACGGCCAGCGCGACGACGCCGAGCAGCTCCTGCGTGCATCGCTGGCGACCCTCGGCCGCGCCGAGCGCCAGCCGTGGTGGATGCTGTTCGACCTGTACCAGGCCGACGGCCGTGAAGACGCCTTCGAAAGCATCGCCATCGACTACGCCAGCCATTTCGAGACCTCGCCGCCGGCATGGAAACCGCTGCCGGCGGCGCAGGACGCGGCCCGTCCCGGCGCCGGCCTGACCGCGGTCGAGACCTTCGGCCCCACAGTCGACGCCAGCGTCGCGGCGCGCTTGACCCGCGTGCTGGATGCGACGGCGCCGGTCGTGCGCCTGGACTTCGGCCGGGTGACGGCGATCGATGCCGACGGCGCCGCCTGCCTGCTGGCGGCGCTGCAAACATTACGCGGCGCCGGCCGCGAGCTGGTGCTGGCCGGCGCCGACACCCTGCTCGACACCTTGCGGCCGATGCTGGTCATCGGCCAACGCGGCGCCAGCCCGGCGCCGTGGCTGCTGCTGCTCGAGCTGCTGCTGCTCACCAACCGCGAAAAACAGTTCGAAGAAGCGGCGATGGATTATTGCGTCACCTACGAGGTGTCGCCGCCCTCGTTCGAGGCGCCGCTGCGCGTGTCCACCGCCGCGCCGGCGCCGGGCCATGGCGACCGCTTCATGTTGCCGTCCGTCGTGAGCGGTCCGGACAGCGCCCTGCTGGCGGCCATCGATGCCTATGCCCAGGAGCGCGAGACGCTGGTGCTGGATTGCTCCCGGCTGGCGCGCATAGATTATGCCGGCGCCGGCAGCCTGCTGGCGCGGCTGGATGCGCACGGCGCCGCCGGTCGCACGGTCGAGCTGCGCGAACTGAACCATCTCGTCACTACCCTGCTGCGCCTGCTCGGGGCGGGTGACGGCGTGCGGCTCTATCCGCACCGTTACTAGGTTTCAGGCGTTCAGAGCCAGCCCAGGGCCAGTAACAGCAGCAAGGTCACGACCAGCGACACCAGGATCGAGCCAAGACAGCCAAGCTTATTGGAAAAGAAGAGAAACATCGTGTGCGGTTCCAGTCGTGAGCCTATCGACAGCGTACAGCCTGCTGTCAGCGCCAGGCGCACACTTATCCGAATGCATTTAAGGCAGAGCTAATCTTGCAATCCCACGCACGATCCCCACTTGCTGTTGGCTAGAACATCACGAGGTCAAAATGGAACAATTTCACGGTACAACCATCGTCAGTGTGCGGCGCGGCAGCCAGGTCGCGCTGGGCGGCGATGGCCAGGTCACGCTGGGCAATGTCGTCATGAAGGGCTCGGCGCGCAAGGTGCGCAAGCTCTACCAGGGCAAGGTCCTGTGCGGATTCGCAGGCGGCACGGCCGACGCGTTCACCCTGCTGGACCGTTTCGAAGGCAAGCTGGAAAAACACCAGGGCAACCTGCTGCGCGCCTCGGTCGAGCTGGCCAAGGACTGGCGCACCGACCGCGTGCTGCGCCGCCTGGAAGCGATGCTGCTGGTGGCCGACCGCGAGTCGACCCTGATCATCACCGGCAACGGCGACGTGCTGGAGCCGGAAGACGGCATCGGCGCCATCGGTTCGGGCGGCGTCTATGCCCAGTCCGCCGCCAAGGCGCTGTACGAGAACACCGACATGCCGCCAGCCGAAGTCGTCAAGAAGGCGCTCACCATTGCCGGCGAGCTGTGCATCTACACGAATATGTCCCACATCATCGAGACCCTGGACTGATATGAGCAGCATCATGAACATGACCCCACCGGAAATCGTCTCCGAACTCGACAAGCACGTGGTCGGCCAGGGCAAGGCCAAGAAGGCAGTCGCCATCGCGCTGCGCAACCGCTGGCGGCGCCAGCAGGTCGACGAGAGCCTGCGTTATGAAATCACGCCCAAGAACATCCTCATGATCGGCCCGACCGGCGTCGGCAAGACCGAGATCGCGCGCCGCCTGGCCAAGCTGGCCGACGCGCCCTTCATCAAGATCGAGGCGACCAAGTTCACCGAGGTGGGCTATGTCGGCCGCGACGTCGACACCATCATCCGCGACCTGATCGACATCGGCGTCAAACAGACCCGCGCCAGCGAAGCGAAAAAGGTGCGCCAGCGCGCCGAGGACGCGGCCGAGGACCGCATCATCGACATCCTGGTGCCGCCGGCGCGCGACTTCGGCTTCAACACCAGCAACGGCGGTAGCGATTCGAAGGAAGGCGAAGCCACGCGCCAGACCTTCCGCAAGCGCCTGCGCGAAGGCTCGCTCGACGACCGCGAGATCGAAATCGAAGTGGCCGATGCCGCGCCGCAGATGGAAATCATGGCGCCGCCGGGCATGGAAGAAATGACCGAGCAGATCAAGTCGATGTTCGCCGGCGTGGGCAATGCGCGCAAGAAGCCGCGCAAGCTCAAGATCAAGGATGCGATGAAATTCCTGGTCGACGAAGAAGCCGGCAAGCTGCTCAACGAGGACGAACTGAAGCAGAAGGCGATCGCCAACGTCGAGCAGAACGGCATCGTGTTCCTGGACGAGATCGACAAGATCGCGACCCGCTCCGAACACGGCGGCGCCGACGTCTCGCGCGCCGGCGTGCAGCGCGACCTGCTGCCGCTGGTCGAGGGCACGACGGTGAACACCAAGTACGGCATGATCAAGACCGACCACATCCTGTTCATCGCCTCGGGGGCCTTCCACCTGGCCAAGCCGTCGGACCTGATCCCGGAACTGCAGGGCCGCTTCCCGATCCGCGTCGAACTCGAATCGCTGTCGATCGACGACTTCAAGAGCATCCTGACCTCGACCCACGCCAGCCTGACCAAGCAATACGAAGCGCTGCTGGCGACCGAGGGCGTCACGATCGAATTCGTGGACGAAGGCATCCACCGCCTGGCCGAGATCGCGTTTTCGGTCAACGAGCGCACCGAGAACATCGGCGCGCGCCGCCTGTACACGGTGATGGAAAAGCTGCTCGAAGAAATTTCGTTCAGCGCCGGGTCCCAGAAGGACCAGGTGGTGCGGATCGACGCGGCCTATGTCAACGAGCGACTCGATGCGCTGGCGGTCAACGAAGACCTGTCGCGCTATGTATTGTAATCGGCGGCTGTAATCTTCCAGGAGACCTCCCGCATGGCGAACAAGGCGTTGGCGACACGGCAGAAGATGCGGCTGCGGGTGGAACCCTCGCAGCAGTTCGGCAAGCCGCGCAACCCGATCGCGGCGCTGGCCAAGGCGCGCGCGGCCGGGCCGCATGCCAAGCCGCTGTCGAGCGAGCGGCATGAAGCCAAGCGGGCGCTCCGGAAGGTCAAGCTGGTGGCGGACGAGGACGACTGAGCCTGCGCCAGCCCGATCAAGCATTTCTCCTTGCGGACACTTCGGTGTCCGCTTTTTTTCGTCCATCGGACCGGCGCGCCGTTCGTCGCATGCGTCTTGTCCCTGTCGCCGTTCAACGGTAGAGTCAAGCGTCGCCTTTCTTTACGGATACCATGAGTTCACCCGACCTGATCCTCGACGCCCTGCGCGCCCGCCTGCGCGCGGCCGGCATCACCTACAAGCTGCTGGCCGAGCGCATCGGCGTGAGCGAATCGAGCGTGAAACGGATGTTTGGCCAGAAGGACATGGCGCTGTCGCGGCTGGCCGAGATTTGCCAGGCGACCGGCATCCCTCTCGAAGAATTGCTGCGTGGCGCGCTCGACACCCGGCCCCAGCTGGATGCCCTGAGCCTGCCGCAGGAGCGCTCGCTGGTGGCCAATCCGCGCCTGCTCCTGATGGCGATCTGCTGCCTCGGCCACTGGAATGTGGAACAGGTCATCGACACCTACAAGCTGAGCGAGGCCGAGTGCATCACCCTGCTCGCCGAACTCGACCGGCTGGGACTGATCGAACTCAAGCCGCTGAACCGTTACCAGCTGCGGGTGTCAAACGCATTCCGCTGGCTGCCCGATGGGCCGGTGCAGCACTTCTTCCGCGAACATGTGGTGGAGGATTATTTTGCCGGGCACTTCGACGGCGCGGGCGAGGCGCTGATGTGCCTGCCGGCGCGGCTGTCGCATGCCAGCGCTAAAGAGTTGTCGCTCAAGATCGAGCAGCTTGCGGCAGAACTGGCGCGGCTGCACCTGAACGACCGGCGCCTGCCGGCCGGGGAACGCGAGGGCTACACCTTGCTGCTGGGGTTCAGGTCGTGGGAACTGGCGGCATTTACCGCGCTGCGACGCTGATGGACGCGGTGCGGTAAAGGGGCGAACGCCCCCGTTTACTGCGTGATCGGCTGCTGGGTCTGGTTCATCGGCGGCGCATTCGGCGGCATCTGCACGTTGTTGCGGCTCTGCTGGGTCGGATCGCCCTGCTCCGGCGGCGGATCCTGCGGCTCTTGCGGCGCCTGCTGGTCTTGCGGCGCCTGCTGCTCTTGCACCACTTGCGCATTCTCCGGGGTGGTCGGCGTACCCTGCGGACCGCCGCCAGGTGGCGGCACGCTGCGCATGGTGGGCGGCGGGTTGACCACGCCCGGCGCGGTCTGCGGTTCCATGGCCTGCGGTATCTGCTGCTGCATTTGCTGCTGCAGCATGCGCGGTTCCGGCGGCATGATCGACGTCGACTGGCCGGTGTCAAGCGCCAGTTCCACCCGCTTCATCACGCCGCCATCCGACAACATCACATAGCGCCGGTGCACTTCGGCCACGGTCACGCCCGGCGCGATCTCGCGGCCGATACGCACCGCCTTCGGGGGCTGGCCGTCGGCCACCAGGATGACCGCGCTGTCGGCGCCGGCCGACACCACGCCGGTGAGCTGGAAATTAGAAATCACCGCCGTCGGCTGGCCGCCGAACAGCGTTGCCGCCGCCTCGGGGCTCGGCGGCGGCTGGGTGGCGACCGGCGCCGCCGCCAGCGGCCGCTGCTCCGGCTTGTACAGCTGCAGCACCCAATAGGCGATCGAGGCCGCCAGCAGGATCAGGGCAAGCAGGCTGAAGAGAAGAGGCAAACGCTTGTTCATATTATTGACTGCCATTGTTTTACTGCACCAGCTGGTTGATTTCGATGATCGGCATCAGCACCGCCAGCACGATCAGCAGCACGACCAGGCCCATGGCCAGGATCAGCACCGGCTCGAGCAGGCCGGCGATGGTGAGCGTGCGGCGCTCGAGGTCGGCCTGCTGCGAATTGGCGGCGCGCTCGAGCATGGCCGGCAGTTCGCCGGTGATCTCGCCGGCGCGGATCATGTGCACCAGCATCGGCGGGAAATGCTTTTGCGCCGATAGTGCGCGCGCCAGGCTCACGCCTTCGCGCACGCTGCCGGTGGCCTGCTCGACCAGTTCGCGCATCGCCACGTTGGACAGGGTTTCGCGGCTGGTGTCGAGCGCGCGCAGGATGGGCACGCCGGATCCGGTGGTGATCGCCAGGGTGCTGGCGAAGCGCGCGGTGTTAAGGCTGCGCTCGAACTTGCCATAGATGGGGGCCGTCAGCAGCCAGGTGTGCCAGCGCCGCTTGAGGTCGGGATTGCGCAGCGCGCGCCGCCACAGCCAGAACGCGCCGCCGATCAGGATCGCGCAATAGATGCCGTAGGCGCGCACGAAGTCGGACACTGCCAGCATGACCACGGTGAGGAAGGGCAGCTTCTGCTTGGTGTTGGCGAACACCGAGACGATCTGCGGCACGACATAGGTGAGCAGGAAGATCACGATCGCGAACGCGACCACGGTCACGATCGCCGGATAGGTGAAGGCCAGCCGCACCTTCTGCACCAGGGCGTTGCGGCGCTCGATGTAGTCGGCCAGGCGCGACAGCACGCGCGACAATTGGCCGATCTGCTCGCCCGAGGCGACCAGCGCCCGGTAGATCTCGGCGAAGTCGCGCGGGTGGTGCGACAGCGCGGTGGAGAATGGCGAGCCGCCGATGACTTCGGAGCGGATCGAGGCGATCAGGTCGCGCATATAGGCGCGCTCGGCCTGCTCCAGCAGGGCGGTGAAGGCTTGCTCGAGCGGCAGGCCGGCTTCCAGCAGGCTGGCCAGCTGGCGCGTGAACAGGGCCAGCTCGTTCTGCGACAGGCGCTCGCCGATGCCGCGCGCGCGGGTGACGCCCGAGGCGTCGACCTGGGCGGCGATCGCTTCGACGCTCAAGGGCGTCAGGCCCTGCGCGCGCAGGTCGGCGCGCGCCGCGCGCGGGCTGTCGGCGTTGACCACGCCCTTGCGGGTGGCGCCGCCGGCGTCAACGGCTTCGTAGCGAAATGCCGGCATCAGTCAGTTCCCATCCTCGCGATTTCCATCTTGGTCGGCATCTTAATCCTTCGTCACCCGCACCAGTTCGGCGCGCGTGGTGGTGCCGTCCGCCAGCCAGCGTTCGCCGTCGTCGCGCATGGTCTTCATGCCGGTTGCCAGCGCCGCATCGCGGATCTCGGCCTCGGAGGCGCGGTTGTGGATCTGGGAGCGGATCTGCTCGGTGGTCTCGAGCAGCTCGTAGACACCGACCCGGCCGTGATAGCCCGTGTGGCCGCAGCGTTCGCAGCCGACCGCATGCCAGGTGGAACCGTCGAAGGTCTTGCATTGCGAGCAGAGCTTGCGCACCAGGCGCTGGGCCATCACGCCCAGTAGCGACGAGGACAGCAGGAACGGTTCGATGCCCATGTCCAGCAGGCGCGTGACCGCCGAAGCGGCGTCGTTGGTGTGCAGGGTGGCCAGCACCAGGTGGCCCGTGAGCGAGGCCTGCACCGCGATCTGCGCCGTCTCCAGGTCGCGGATCTCGCCGATCATGATCACGTCGGGGTCCTGGCGCAGGATGGCGCGCAGCGCTTTCGCGAACGTCATGTCGATGCGGGCATTGACCTGTGTTTGGCCGACGCCGTTCAGGTCGTACTCGATCGGGTCTTCCACCGTCATGATATTGGTGGTCGACGCGTTCAGGCGCGACAGCGCCGCGTACAGGGTGGTGGTCTTGCCGGAACCGGTCGGGCCGGTCACCAGCACGATCCCGTGCGGCTGGTTGATCAGGCGGTCGAACTGCGGCAGCATGTCTTCGGCCATGCCCAGGTGCGACAGGTCGAGGCGTCCCGCCTCTTTGTCGAGCAGACGCAGCACGGCGCGCTCGCCGTGGCCGGTGGGCAGGGTCGAGACGCGCACGTCGACCGGCTTGCCGCCCACGCGCAGGGTGATGCGGCCATCCTGCGGCAGGCGTTTCTCGGCGATGTCGAGCTGCGACATGATCTTGATACGCGAGATCAGCGAGGCGTGGATCGCCTTTTTCGGGCGCACGATATCGCGCAGCGCACCGTCGATGCGAAAGCGCACCACCGAGGTCTGCTCGAACGGCTCGATGTGGATGTCGGACGCGCCTTCGCGCAGCGATTGCGTGAGCAGCGCATTGATCATGCGGATCACCGGCGCATCGTCGGACGATTCCAGCAGGTCTTCGATGGCGGGCACGTCTTGCAGCAGCTTGGTCAGGTCGAGGTCGGCGTCGAATTCGTCGACCACCTGCGACGCATCGCCGCCGCCGCCGGCATAGGCGCCGGCGATGGCCGTGTCGAGCTCGTCGCGATCGAGGCGGCGCAGCTGGATGCGGCCGAAACGGCGCGACACCTCGGCGATGGCGGCAGGCGCGGTGTTGCTGGACACCAGCACTTCGACGCTCTGGCCCGGTTCACCATTGCCGCGCGCCAGCACGCCGTGGTCGCGGGCAAAGGCATAGGGCAAGAGATTGTTCATGATTTACTCCCCGTTCGGTTGCTGCACCGGACGGGTTGGCGACGCGGGTACTGCCGCGCCGGGCATGACCGCGCCCGATCCTGGTTCAGACAGGCCCGCCCCCGGGGCGGTTCCCTGATGGCGCGATGGCGCGCCATCGTTGGACGCGCCCGGCGCCGCGTTCGGCGCAGGCTGGCGCTGGACCGGCATGGTCGCCATGCCGCCGCCGGCTGGCGGCTGGCCACCCACCAGCGGCGGCAGTTGCGGCGCGCCGAGGTCGCGCAGCAGCGGCGTCGATTCGAGCTGGGCCGCGGCGCCGGCCGCGCGCATGTAGTCGTAGCGGTCCATCGCGATCGAATTCGAGGCTTCCTTGCTGCGCACCACCACCGGCCGCAGGAACACCATCAAGTTGGTCTTCACGCGGCTGCGGGTACGGTACTTGAACAGGTTGCCGATCACCGGGATGTCGCCCAGGCCGCGCACTTTCTCTTCGCCATCGCCTTCGCTGTCCTCGATCAGGCCACCAAGCACGATGATCTGGCCGTCGTCGGCCAGCACATTGCTCTCGATCGCGCGCACGTTCGTGGTCAGGCCCGACTCGGCATTGCGGGTCGAGGCGTCCACGCTCGAGTTTTCGTGGTAGATCGCCATCTTGATGGTACCGCCTTCCGAGATCTGCGGCCGCACGCGCAGCAGCAGGCCCACGTCTTGCCGGTCGACGGTCTGGAACGGGTTGCCGCCGCCGGTGGTGCTGTTGGTCGCGAACGAACCGGTGATGATCGGCACGTTCTGGCCGACCTTGATGGTCGCCAGCTCGTTGTCGAGCGTGATCATGTTCGGCGTCGACAGGATGTTGGCGTTGCCGTCGGATTCCAGCGCGCGCGCCACCGCGCCCAGGCCGAGTTCGCCGCCGACCTGGCGGAACAGCCCGAAAGTCAGGCCGCTCGGGAGCGTCGGTATCGTGGTGCCATTGGTGCCGGTACTGCCGGCCTGGCTCGCCGCCAGCGCCAGGTTGACGATGCTGTTGCCCGAGCCGCCGCCGGTGAAGTTCTGCAGGCCGCCGAAACGGTATTTGCTGTCGGAATCGCCGGTGGCGCCGACCCACTGCACGCCGAATTCGGAGGCCTTGTTGGAGGTGACTTCGACCACCAGCGCCTCGATATAGACCTGGGCCCGGCGCACGTCGAGCTGGTCGATCACGGAGCGCAGGTTGCGGTACACCGCATCCGGCGCGGTGATGATCAGGCTGTTGGTCGAGGCGTCGGCCTGGATGAAGCCCGAGCCCTGGCCGCCGCCCTGGGCGCCTTGCTGGCCCTGCTGGGCGAAGGTGTTGCCGGTACCGCCGATGCCAGTGCTGCCCTGCAGCCCCCCCTGCCCGCCGAGGCCGCCCTGCCCGCCCTGGCCCGCCTGGCTGCCGGTGCCGGAGGTGATCGAGCTGCCTTGCGTGCCTTGCTGCTGCTGCGGCATCGCCGATGCATCCTGCGACACCACGGCGCGCAGGGTCTGGGCCACGCGCGTGGCTTCCGCATTCTTGAGGTAGACCACGTGGATATTGCCCTTGCTCGAGCTCTCTTGATCCAGGCGGGCGATCAGGCTCTTGGCCAGGTTGGCGCGCGCCTGCGACGGCGCGCGGATCACGACCGAGTTGGTGCGCGGATCGGCCAGCACCGTGACCCGGCCCGAGTCGCCGCCGGCAGCCGGTTCCATCAGGCGCGTGACAAGCTGGGCGATGTCGCTGGCGATCGCGTTGCGGATCGGGATGACGTCGAGGTCGGCCGCCACCGGCGCGTCGAGCGCGGCGATGATGCGCGCCAGGCGGCGCAGGTTGTCGGCATAGTCGGTGACGACCAGCGTGTTGTTGCCCGGGTTCGCCATGATCGAGTTGTTGGGCGAAATCAGCGGACGCAGCACGGCGGTGAGGTTGGCGGCCGACTCGTAGGACAGATAAAACACCTGGGTCGCGATCTGGTCGCCGGTGGCCTTGCTGGAGCGCACGCCGCCGACCTGGGTGGGCGATGACTGCAGCTTGGCCTCGGCCTCGGGCACCACCTTGGCGTAGCCGTCGCCGCTGGTAACGACCGCGAAGCCCTGCAGGCGCAGGGTCGAGGTGAGCAGGCCGAAGGCTTCGCTCTTGCTCAGCGATTTCTCGGACACCAGGGTGAGCGTGCCCTTGACGCGCGGGTCGATGATGAAGGTCATGCCGGTATAGTGGCCGATCGCCTTGATCACCGACTCGATGTCGGCATTGACGAAGCTCAAGGCAGCGGCGTTCGCGCTTTCTTGCGCCAGCGCGGGCAGCGGCAGCGGCAGCGCGACCAGGGTGGCGGCGCAGCACAGCATGGCGCCGGCGGCCAGGCGCTGGGCCCGCAACTGCAAGGCCGGCAGCTGCAGGGCCGGAAGTTTGGGGTGCGCGAAGGTGGAGCGGTCTGTTTTCTTCATTATCTGAACTCGAGTGCGATTACGTTTTTGCCGTTCACCATCCGGCGCTGGCCCAGCAGGTTCAACATGGTCCCGAGCTGGTCTTCATAGCCGTCGGCGGCGCTGGCCTGGCCCGAGAAGCGCAGGCGTCCATTTTGCAGTACACCCGCGCCCGACAGCAGCAAAGCGCCGCGCACGGTGCGCAGGGTCAAATCGGCCTGCGGTCCACGCCAGTCCATGATCATTTCATAACTGCCGAGCGGCTTGATGGGCGACATGCGCGAACCCATATCGCTCATCGACAGTACGGTGCGCCCCTGCAGCGTCACGGTATTCTGCTGGCGCAGCAGGTCGAGCGCGTTCCAGGACAGCCGGATGCGGCCGCTCGGCGCCAGCGTATTGAGCGGCGCACCCAGGCCCGACAGCCCCTCGGCCGGCAGCAGCAGCTCGCCGGCATTGACCTGCCACTGCGACCAGCTGCCTTCGACCCGCACCGGGTTGGCCAGCGCCTGGGGGTTTTCCAGGCTCATGCTGACCTGGCCCAGCACCACCAGCGGCGACAAGGTCCAGGAAAAACGGCCCGGCAGCAAGGGGGTGACCGCCCCACCCGGCCCCGGCGCCCCGCCGATAAAGGCTGAGCCGCGCCAAAGCGTACCCTGCGCATCCCCCAGCGTCAATCGACCGCCGGTCTGGCGCTCGACCATCGGGCCGAGCCACGCCGCCGGCAGGAAAGCCAGCACCGTCGCGACCACCGCCAGGATGACCAGCAGGCCCCACGTCAGCGCCCGCCTCATGAAGCCGGATCGCTGCGCTGGCGCAGCGTGAGCGTGGCGTCGACCTGGCCCAGCGCGGTCTGGGCGGAAAATTGCGCGTCCTGCACCATCAGGCGGCTCTCGCGCCGCTGGGCGTCGAGCCAGGCCATCAGGTTGGCAAAGGAGACATTGTTGAGCTGAACCTTGGTGTACTCGCCGCTCACCGACAGCGAGGCCGGCTTGAGGCCGCGGCCCGCCATGCTGGCGGTAAGCGACTCATTGGTGACCGGGGTGACGACGGGCGCCGGCTCGCCGGCGGCGGCCCGGGCTTCGCCGGCCAGGGTCTCGAGCTGGGCGGCCTGCTGGCGCAGCTCGGGCAAGGACCGGCGCAATTGTTCGCGGCCTTCGAGCGCCGGCTCGAGCAGGACGAGATAGAACAACGCCAGCGCGGCCACGGCGCCGCCGACGATCAGGAATTTGCGTTCCTGCTCGGTGCGCGCGATCCAGTAGGCGGTGGCGCGTTCGCGCAGCCCGCTGATTTTGCCGACGATGCTCATTGCATGCCTCCCGATTGCGTCACTCCAGATTGCGATGCGCCCGATTGTGAGGCACCAGTGCTGCGGATCAACCAGGTGTTGGCGTCGGGCGCTTCCAGGCTGAGGTTGCGTGCCGCCAGGGCCGGGCGCAGCTGGTCGGCGGCGCCGGGATTGGCGGACTCGGGTTTGACGCGCACAGTGAGGGCGCGTTCGCGAAACTCCATTGATGCAATCGCAGGCGGCGCGCCGAGGCCGCCGATGGCTTCGCCAAGGGCCGCCGCCATCCAGGTGAATTCATCGCCGCCCACCTCGCCGCTGCCGGCCCTGGCGCGCGCGATGTTCTGCTGCATCTGCGCCACCGGATCGATCGCCGGCTGGCCCGGATACACCGAGCGGAAGGTCTGGCTCATCTGCTGGCGCACGGCGTCGGCCTCGCGCTTCAGGCCCAGCCATTCGACGTTGAGGCCGATGACATTGACCGCCAGCGCCGCCAGGGCGAGCCGGATCGGCCAGCGCCAGCGGCGCCAGTCGCGCCGCGCCACGCCCGCCGTGCCCAGGCCGGGCACCAGGTCGAGCGCGGGACCGACCGCGCCGCCATTGCTGCTGCCGCGGGCGCCGGCGATCCAGTGCGCCCAGTTGTCGCTCTCGAGGGTGACGCCGGGGCCGGCCTCGGCCAGCAGCGCCTGGTATTCCCCCATCTGCTCGTGCTCGACGTACAGCACCAGCGGCGCATCGCCCGCCAGCGCACGCGCCGTCTGCAGGGCCACCACCGGGGTGCCGTCGAGCGCCAGGCCGAGGCCTTCGTACTGGCTCTGGCGCAGGATCAATTCTCCCTTGCCGAAGGCGGCGCTCACGCTGCCTGGATGCAGGGGCAGGCACAATTGTTCGGGCACGGCCACCACCGCGCGCGCGCCCATCTCCAGCAGTTTGCGCACCAGCGGCTCGAGCCAGGCCTGCTGCACCACGGCCACCGGACGGCGGCCGTCGGCCATGGCCGGGCCGGCCACCAGCACGCAATCGAGCGGGTCACCCAGGATGTATTCTTCGACCAGGGCCGGCAGCGCCGCGCGCAGGCGCGCGCCGGCCAGCGGCGGCGCCTGCACCGCCAGCAGGGTGACGTCGCTGGCGGCCAGGATCAGCACCACGCGCCGGCTGGCCGCGACCACGTCGCCCAGGTTGCGCAGCGCGCCTTCGCCCTGCTGTCCGATGGCGCCGTTGTCGCCGACCATCGCGAACCTGCACAAGGCGCCCTCGCCTTCGCTCCTGGCCGGATGCCGGATATAAAGAGTAGTCAAACTGTCTCGCTTTCTTCTAGTTCTGGCGGGTCCAGATCACGTTTACGCCGCCACCGGCGGCGCCAAGATTGGTCAGGCTGCCTTTCTGCACCAGCGATTCCGCGTCCAGCGCCGCGCGATCCAGCCGGATGCGGCTCTGCACCAGGAAATAATTGCTGGTGATGCTGATCTTCAGCTCTCCCTGCGCACCACCCTGCTCATTGCCCCGGCACTGCAATTCGGTATTGAACTGCTGCACATCATTCCACGGCACCCGCTTGCGCTGCTCGACCAGGGCGTTGGCCTGGGACATCGAACAGCCGGGCAATACCGCCGCCAGTACCTCGGCCGGCGCCGTGTTCACGTTGACCGTCGTCCCCTGCGCCGGCAGCACGATCACGAACGGGCGCAAGGCCTCGACCGTCTCGGGCTTGACGCCCGGCACCGCCAGCAAGTCGTCCACCCGCAGGATCGGCATCGGATTGCCCTTGCGCGGCGTCTGGGTGGTCGTGTCGGTCGCTGCGTCCGGATCCACCGTCAGCGCCTGCCCGGCGGCGACGAAATCGGCGATCGGCCGCGCCAGCCGCGGCTCTTGCCGCACATTGGTCAACAGGCGGCCGAGCACCCCGGTCTCTACGGGATCGCGCTTGCCGCCCGCCGCCAGGTTGTTCAGATTGTAGCGCGCCGTGGCGTCGACTACCTGACCCGACAGGGATGCATTGAAATTTTCTCCCTGCACCCGCTCACGTTCGATGTATTGGTCGAGCCGGGTCTCGGCCAGCGGCGTGGCCCATATCTGCTCGAGCGAGATGCGCCCGCCGAAGGGCTGGCGCAGGATTACGCTGGCCCAGTCCAGGGCGCCGCGCTGGATCCACTTGGTCTGCAGCTGCAGGCGCTGGTTTTCCATCGAGCGCACCTGCACCTGCTGCTGCCAGAACAGGCTGGCGACGATCGAGATCGCCAGCGTGGTCAGCAGCAGGGCCGTGACCACGGCGACGCCGCGCTGGCGGCGCGGAAGGGGCACTGGCCGCATCAGGTGCCTCCCAGCAGGAAAGACTTGACCATCGGCTGGCCAAGGCCCTGCACGGTGAGCGCCACCTGCACGCCGGTCGGCTCGCGCGAGCGGGCCGGGCCCAGGGACGGATCGACCGGCGGGGATTGGCCCTCGCCATTGCCGCCGACCGCGGTCGGCTCATTACGCCAGGCATCGTTTTGCCAGCCCTGCACCTGCATGCCGGTCACGCCGACCTGCAGCGCGACCGACGGCGAATTCTCCGCCGGCGCATCGGAGGCGATCGCCTGCCACAGCTGGGCGATGTGGTCGAGGTCGCGCGTGCCGGGCGACTCGCGCCGCATCAGCTGGCCGTTGACCACGCGGTAGCTGACCACCTGCAGGCGCGACGGCTCGTGTTCGACGAGGACCTTGCGCACCAGGGTCAGGCGGTCGGCGTCCCACAGCAAGGCCGGGCGGCCGCGCATGATGTCGTTGCCGGCCGCGTTCTCGCAATCGTTCTGCATCTGGGCGAAGGCCAGCTGCATGCCGCGCGTGATTTCCATCTCGTTGGTCAGCGCCACGCGCGCGCGCACGATGCCGTCCAGCCCGCGCCAGCCGAGTACGGCCACCATGGCGAGGATGCCGATCGCCACCAGGAGTTCGACCAGCGTGAAGCCTGCATGCCGGGACCGAGCGTTCATATCGGGGAAGGCCTCAAGACCAGTTGGATGAGTTTGACAATGCGGCGCCCCGGGTTGTCGGCGTCGAACACCGAGACTTCGATCCTGCGCAACAGCGGGTTGGGACTGACCAGCACTTCTTCTTCGCATATCAGGTTCAGGTCGCCTTGCGGGCAGGGAAAGCTGCGCTTGCCGATCTCGGGAAATTCGCGGCCCAGGCGGATCTGCACGAGCCGGTTCTCGGCCGACCAGGTCGCCATCATCGAGGCGCGCAGGCCGGCGCTGTTGGACGTCAGGCTGCCCACCGCGCGCAGGCCGGCGGCCAGCGCGGTGCCGACGATGACCAGCGCCACCAGCACTTCGAGCAGGGTGAATCCGGAAACTGGGCGAGACGGCATCATGGTCCTGGACGTCATTCGACAGTGAAGTGGCCGACGCCGTCGGCGCGGATCGCGACCGCGTTGGCGCCCGAGGCCAGCGTCAGCACGAAGGGACGGTCGACCGGCTCGCGGCCAAACGTGATGCGCAGCATGTCCGGACCGCCGCTTCCAGCTCCAGTTCCGGATGGCTCGAGCTGAAGGCGCAGCGGTGGATTCTTGAAGCTGCGCTCGCGCAGCAGGTCGTCGCGCGTGACCGGCTCCCAGCCGGTGTCGCCGCGCACCATGAAGCGGTAGCGCTCGCCGTTGGCGTCGAACGCGACCAGGCGGTTACGCACGATGGCCTCGTCGCGCGCCAGCTGCAGCAGCAGCGCGATGCGCCTGGCCTCGTTCTCGAGGTCCTGGCGCGGGCTCGGGAGCGCGTTCAGCGTAGCCAGTCCCAGCGTGATGCCGATGATGACCATCACGACCAGCAGCTCCACCAGGGTGAAGCCGGAGGATGCGCCCCGCGCGCGCCAGGCCGGCATGGGAAGGATGTCTTACTGCCAGGAACCGACGTCGGCATCCTCGCCGTTGCCGCCCGGCTGGCCGTCGGCGCCGTAGGAGAACACGTCGATCTCGCCCTTTACGCCCGGCGACAGGTATTGGTAGGAATTGCCCCACGGGTCCTTCGGCAGCTTCTCGATGTAGCCGCCTTCTTTCCAGCCGTTGGCAGCCGGGCCGGAGGTCGGCTTGGCGATCAGGGCGTTCAGGCCCTGCTCGGTGGTCGGATAGCGCTGGTTGTCGAGCTTGTACAACTTGAGAGCCTGCATCATGGTGGCGATGTCGACCTTGGCGGCAGTGACGCGCGACTCGCCCGTGCGGCCCAGCAATTTAGGCACGACCAGTGCGCCGAGGATGCCGATGATGACCACGACGACCATGATCTCGACCAGGGTAAAGCCGCGGGCGCGACGTTGTGTACGTTGGAAATTCATATGCAGTGTGATTAGGCTGGTGAATCGGTGGAGCCGGGACAGTATACGGCCGAAATATGACAAGATAATACTGCGGATGAATCTGCGTACAAAATTGTGCGAATGATTACATCGCTACCGGCGGCGGGTGTGCAATTGTAAGCTACCTACGCTCGTCACGACACCTTGGATCCGTACCCTTAAGCCGCCCCTCATCAAACCTCGTTCGGTCCGCTACTGCGCGTGGCGCATACCGGACAAGCGGCATTGCGCGCCACCTTGACGCCAGTCCACTCCATGAATTTTCCGTCCAGCATGAGCAGGCGGCCGACCAGGGACTCGCCGATGCCCGCGATCAGCTTCATCGCTTCGGCGGCCTGGACCGCGCCGACGATGCCGACCAGCGGGGCGAACACCCCCATGG
Source organism: Massilia oculi (assembly GCF_003143515.1). Taxonomy (NCBI): domain Bacteria; kingdom Pseudomonadati; phylum Pseudomonadota; class Betaproteobacteria; order Burkholderiales; family Oxalobacteraceae; genus Massilia; species Massilia oculi. The sequence continues at coordinate 2,750,258 of NZ_CP029343.1, forward strand.
TGCTGCAGGCAACGTCCTCAAAGCCGCTGTCTTCAGGGAACAGGCAGGCATAGCACGGGGCATCGGGCTGGCGCGGGTCGAATACGGACAGCTGGCCGTCGAAGCGGATCGCCGCCCCCGACACCAGCGGCACGCCGGCCGCGACGCAGGCGCGGTTGACCGCGTGACGGGTGGCGAAGTTGTCGCTGCAGTCGAGCACGACGGTGGCCGTGCGCGCCAGCGCCAGCAGGCGCTCGGGGCCGGCCCGTTCGTTCAGGGCGACCACCTCGATCTCGGGATTGATCGCCAGCAGGGCCGCGCGCCCGGACTCGACCTTCGGCTGGCCGATGCGCTCGGTCGTGTGCATGACCTGGCGCTGCAGATTGGTGAGGTCGACCGTGTCGTCGTCGACCAGGGTGATGCGGCCGATGCCGCCAGAGGCCAGGTAGAGGGCGGCCGGCGAGCCGAGCCCGCCGGCGCCGATCACCAGGGCATGGGCCGCGAGCAGGCGCTGCTGGCCTTCGATGCCGATGTCGTCGAGCAGGATGTGGCGCGAGTAGCGCAGGAGCTGGTTGTCGTTCATGTGGGTCGCCCCGACCTCATTTCGTCGGCGGCGCCTTCAATTCAGGCAATTTCTGCTCCGCCCCGGCAGCGGCGCCGGCGCGGGTTTGTCTTCGTCGGGCACGCCCTTGGCCAGCTGCACCGGCAAGCCCTTGAAATGCTTGATCGCCTGCGCCAATTGAAAATCGTCCTGGCCGCCGAACTCGATCGGCTTGCGGTCCTTCAGCAGGGCCAGCGCGCGCTGCTGCTGCGCCAGGCTCGGGTTCTGGTCCTTGGGCGCCGCTTCCTTCTCGCCTTCGGCCGCCAGGTGGCGCTGCAAGTCCGCTTCGCGCACGCGCAGGGCGTTCAGCAGGTCGCCCTCGGCGCTTTCGTCGACCTGCATATCGGGTTCGATGCCGGTGGCCTGGATCGGCCGCCCTTTCGGCGTGTAGTAGCGCGCCGTGGTCAGCTTGATCGCGGTGTCTTCCGACAGTTGCCGCAAGGTCTGCACCGAGCCCTTGCCGAAGGTGCGGCTGCCCATCACGATCGCGCGCTGGTAATCCTGCAGGGCGCCGGCCACGATTTCGGAAGCCGATGCCGAGCCGCCATTGACCAGCACCACCATCGGCACCGATTTGAGGCCGGCCGGCAAGCCCGCCAGCGGGTCGCCACGCTGGGCGTAGAATTCGCGCCGGCCATAGAAGTTCTGGTTCGAATCCGCGATCTGGCCCTTGGTACTGACGATCACCTGGTCCGGCTGCGGCAGGAAGGCCGCCGAGACGCCGATCGCGCCCGGCAGCAGGCCGCCCGGGTCGTTGCGCAGGTCGAGCACCAGGCCCTTGATGTCGGGTTGTTCGGCGTACAGTTCTTTGGTTTTCTTGGCCAGCTCGTCCAGGGTGTTTTCCTGGAACTGGCTGATGCGCAGCCAGGCATAGCCGGGCTCGACCATCTTGGCCTTGACGCTGACGACCTTGATTTCCTGGCGCGCGATCGGCACCACCCAGGGCTTGTCTTCGCCGGGACGGGCGATGGTGAGCGTGACCTTGCTGCCGACCTTGCCGCGCATGCGCTTGATCGCCTCGTCGGACGACATATTGCGCACGGGGACGTTGTCGATGCGGGTGATCAGGTCGCCCGGCTTGATGCCGGCCTTGAAGGCGGGCGTATCCTCGATCGGCGACACCACCTTGATATAGCCGTCCTCGTTCGAGATCTCGACGCCGACGCCCACGAACTTGCCCTGCACCGCCTCGCGCATGTCGCGGAAGGCCTTCGGGTCGAGGTAGACCGAGTGCGGGTCGAGCGAGGCGACCATGCCGCCGATCGCTTCCGACAGCAGCTTCTTGTCTTCCACCGGCTCGACGTAGTCGGTCTTGATCAGGCCATACACGTCGGCCAGCTGGCGCAGCTCGTCGAGCGGCAAGGGCGCGCCGGCCTTTTGCGCATGGGCCGAGAGCTGGAACGATGCCGCCACGCCAACCAGGACGCCCACGCCGACCAGCCCGAAATGCTTTGCTTTCATGCCCATGTTATGCCTTGTCTAGAACCTGACCCAGCCCGCCGGATCGATGGCCTTGCCGCGATGCCTGAGCTCAAAGTATAGCCCCGATTCCTCGTTGCCACCGGTATTGCCGGCACTGGCCACCGCCTCGCCGGCGCGCACGCTGTCGCCGGGACGCTTGAGCAGCGACTGGTTGTTGCCGTAGATCGACAGGTAGCCGTCGCCGTGGTCGATGATGATCAGGTTGCCGAAGCCGCGCATCCAGTCGGCATGCACCACCCGGCCCGGCGCCACGGCGCGCACCTCGGATCCTTCGGCGGCCTTGATGAAATTGCCCTTCCAGGTCGGGCCGTCGCCGCGGCGTCCGCCGAAACGGGCCGCGACCGTGCCGTTGACCGGGCTGGCCATGCGGCCCTTGAGCGCCGTGAACGAGCCGCTGGCTGCGGCCGGCCCCAGGATCGGCGGCGGCGGCTCGCTCGGACCGGGGTCTTCCTGGTCCGGCTCCTGGGCCAGGATCGGCGCCTCCTTGATCGGTTCGGGCATCGGCTTGGGCTTGGCGCCCGGCCTGGCGTTCTCGCGCGCGATGCGCTCGCGTTCGCGGTCACGCTCGGCCTTCTCGGCCGCCGCTTTCGCGCGCGCGGCCGCCAGCGCCTTCGCCTTGGCCTCGGCCGCGGCCTTGGCCTTGGCGCGTTTCGCCGCCAGGGCGGCCTGGCGCTTGCGCTCGGCTTCTTCCTGCTCGCGGATCAGGCGTTCGAGGCGGGTGACCAGGCCCGACATGCGTTCTTCGTCCTGCTCAAGGCGATCGGCCTGCTTGCGCTGGTCGGCCAGGCGGGTCGACAAGGTGTTGAGCAGCGCCGCCCGCTTGGCTTTTTCCGTCTCCAGCAGCGCCTTCTGGTCGAGCTGCTCCTGGGCGATTTCTTCCAGCTCTTGCTGGGCGTTCTCGACCTGGTCGCGGTTGGCCTCGACTTGCGCCAGGTTGCCGCGCAGCGAGCCGAGCAGGCGCGCCTGGGCCTGGGAGACATAGGCCATCAATTGCAGGTCGCGGCTGATGCGGTTCGGGTTGTCGCCCGATAGCAGCAGCTTGATCCGGTCTTCGTTGCCAGCCACATAGTGCTCGCGCAACAGCTTGGCCAGCTGCTTTTGCTGGGCGGCGATGGTCTGGTTCAGCTGTTCCTGCTGCGCGGCCAGGTCTTGCAGGCGCGTATTGGTGGCGCCCTGCTCTTCCTGCAGGTCGCGCAGCGCCCGGTTGGCGTTGGAAATGGCGGCCTCGGACTCGGCCAGCGTGTCGGCCGCGTCTTCCTTGGCGCTTTCGGTCTGGCTGATGTCGCGCTTGATCGCCTGCAGCTTTTGCTGGATGCCGGCGCGCTGCTTCTCGGCCGCCGCTTTCTGGCGGCTGCGCTCGGTCTGGCGCTGGGCCCAGGCGTCGGTAGAAAACGCGCCGGACAGCGCGACCGCCAGCAGCGTACTCATGAGTACGCTGCCGGCTCCCTTCGTGAATGGCAAATGCAAGACTTACTTTGCCTTCCCTTGGTTGGCCACGGCCGCCATGGCGGCGGCGATCGCTTCCTGGTCGCCCAGGTAGTAGTGCTTGATCGGCTTCAGGTCGGCGTCCAGCTCATACACCAGCGGCTGGCCGTTGGGGATGTTCAGGCCGACGATGTCGGCGTCGCTGATGTTGTCCAGCATCTTGATGATGGCGCGCAGGCTGTTGCCGTGGGCCGAGATCAGGATCTTCTTGCCGGCGCGGATCGCGGGAGCGATCTCGTCGTTCCAGGCCGGCATCACGCGCGCCACGGTGTCCTTCAGGCATTCGGTCAGCGGGATCTGGTCTTCCCTCAGGCCCGCATAGCGCGGATCGCCGAACGAGGTGCGCTCGTCGTCCTTCTCGAGCGCCGGCGGCGGGGTGTCGTAGCTGCGGCGCCAGACCAGCACCTGCTCGTCGCCGAACTTGGCGGCGGTCTCGGCCTTGTCCAGGCCCTGGAGGGCGCCGTAGTGGCGTTCGTTCAGGCGCCAGTCGTTCTTGACGGGCAGGTACATCATGTCCATCTCGTCCATCGCCAGCCACAGGGTGCGGATGGCACGCTTGAGCACCGAGGTGTAGGCCACGTCGAAGGTGAAGCCGGCTTCCTTGAGCACGCGGCCGGCGGCTTTCGCCTCGGCCACGCCTTTTTCGGTCAGGTCGACGTCGGTCCAGCCGGTGAAGCGGTTTTCCAGGTTCCAGGTGGATTCGCCGTGGCGCATGAATACGATCTTGTACATTAGTCTCTTCTTCTCGAAAAAATTCTGGTTGAAGTCCGGTCCGGCATCTATTTTATAATGCCCCGATTCAGTTCAACCAATCGGAACCCTTGTGAATTTCTTACTCGATAATATCTTCGTTGTTGCGATCGCCGTGATTTCGGGTGTCGCCCTGCTGTGGCCGGCATTGGCGCCGCGCGGAAAACGCGCGACGCCGCTGCAGGTGACGCAGATGATCAACCGCGGCAAGACCACCGTGGTCGACGTACGCAGCGCGGAAGAATTCGCGGCAGGCCACCTGCGCGACGCGAAACACATCCCGCTGGCAGACTTGGGCAATCGCATCGGCGAACTGGACAAGTCGAAGAACCGTACCGTCGTGGTGGTGTGCCAGACCGGCGCCCGTGGCGACAAGGCCGCACGCCAGTTGCAGGCGGCCGGCTTCGAAGACGTCCACAGCCTGGAAGGCGGCCTGACGGCCTGGACGGCTGCGGGACTGCCGGTCACGAAGTAAAGGGCCCTCGAAAAACCGTCGCGAGCGGCAGCAGTTTCGGTCGAGAAGCGCAACCGTACGGGCGTACGGTGAGCATCGCAGACTGAAACTGCAACGCGCAGCAGGTTTTTCGAGGTCCCAAAACCCGCCGGCCCGGTGTTCGGGCCGGCAGACACGAAAGGATTCAGCATGACAGCCCACGTCGTTCTCTACCACACCGCAGCCTGCCCCTATTGCGTGCGCGCCGAGCGCCTGCTCGAAGCCAAGGGCGTGCATGACATCGAACGCATCCGCGTCGACCTCGACCCGGAACAGCGCCAGATCATGATGCAGCGCACCGGCCGCCGCACCGTGCCGCAGATCTATGTTGGCGACATCCACGTCGGCGGTTTCGACGATTTGTATGCGCTGGACCAGGCCGGACGCCTGGACCCGATGCTCAAGGGCGAGTAAGCTAATTGGGCTGAACGCGGCGGCGGGCGGCAAAGCCGCTATTGCTTCCAAGTTGGTTTTGCTACAATTGTCGTCGCGTTTGACCCAAGCACCCCGGAGCGGCCTGCCAAACTGGCGATCTGCTTCCCACTATTATTAGAAAGCGTTCCATGTCTGACGAAACTCTGCAACCAGTATTCCAAATCCAACGCGTCTACCTGAAAGACATGTCGCTGGAGCAACCGAATTCGCCATCGATCTTCCTGGAACAGGAAGCGCCGGCAATCGAAGTGTCGCTCGACGTCGGCGCCGAAAGCATCGCCGAAGGCATCTACGAGTCGACCGTGACGATCACCGTCACCGCCAAGGTCAAGGACAAGGTTGCGTTCCTGGTGGAAGGCAAGCAGGCTGGCATCTTCGAAGCCCGCAACATCCCTGCCGAGCAGATGGATCCGCTGCTGGGCATCGGCTGCCCGAACATCATCTACCCATACCTGCGCGCGAACATCGCCGACGTGATCAGCCGTGCCGGCTTCCCGCCAGTGCACCTGGCCGAGATCAACTTCGAAGCGTTCTACCAGCAGCGCGCCGCGGCCATGGCCGAAGCAGCTGCCGCACCGGCAAACTAAGTGTCACCAAGACGGACGCGGCCCAGGTCGCGTCCGTGCCAGCCCTTCGGCGTCGCGGTTCCACCTACAACCCCAGGCCCGCCATGCTCCCTTCCCGACTTCGTGCAGCTGCTCCACTGTTGGCAATGACAGTGCTGGCCACGCCAAGCGCTCACGCCTTCGATTTCAAGACGGTCGGCACCGCCCCGGCGATCCTGTACGAGACGCCATCGGCCAAGGGAAACAAACTCTATCTGGCGCCGCCCGGCATGCCGCTGCAGGTCATGATCGCCTATGGCAACTGGGTCAAGGTGCGCGACATGAACGGCGACGTGGCCTGGACGCCGGCGAATTCGCTGGCCGCGCGACGCAATGTGCTGGTACGCACGCCCGGTGGCCGGGTCCATTCCGGCCCCGATGAAACCTCGGCGGTCCTGATGACGGCCGACAAGGGCGTTTTACTTGAACTGGTCGATCCCCATGCCCTCGTCTGGGCGCGCGTGCGCCATCGCGACGGCATCATCGGCTATATCAAGGTCTCGGAGATCTGGGGCCTGTAAATCCACTCCAGGAGTTCCATGCAACAGAACAAACCCAATACCAAGATCACCGTCCTCGGCGCCGGCGCCTGGGGCACCGCCGTCGCCATCGCGCTGGCCGCGCGCCACGACGTGCTGCTGTGGGGCCGCAATCCCCAGCAGATGGCGGATACCGATGCCGCGCGCGACAACCTGGCCTATCTGCCGGGCCATCCGCTGCCGCCCGCCTTGCGCGTGAGCGCCGACTTCGAGGCGGCGATCGCCCATGTGGCCTCCGGCCGCGAAGAAGACGCGCCGCTGCTGATCCTGGCCTGCCCGGTGGCCGGCCTGCGCCCGCTGCTGGAACAGTTGCGCGGCCGCCCGATCCCGAACGTCGTCTGGCTGTGCAAGGGCTTCGAGGCCGGCACCGGCCTGCTGCCGCACCAGGTGGTGGCGCAGGTGCTCGGCGACAGCGTGCCGGGTGCGGCGCTGTCCGGCCCCTCGTTCGCCCAGGAAGTGGCGCGCGGCCTGCCGTGCGCGCTGACCGTGGCGTCTTCGAATGCCGAACTGCGCGAGCGGGTGGTGGCGGCGGCCCACGGCGACAACCTGCGCGTCTACTCGCACGACGACCTGGTTGGCGTGGAAGTGGGCGGCGCGGTCAAGAACGTGATGGCGATCGCCACCGGCGCCGCCGATGGCCTGGGCCTGGGCCTGAATGCCAGAGCCGCCCTGATCACGCGCGGCCTGGCCGAGATCACCCGCCTGGGGCTGGCGCTCGGCGCGCAGCCGGGCACCTTCATGGGTCTGTCGGGAATGGGCGACCTGATCCTGACCTGCACCGGCGACCTGTCGCGCAACCGTCGCGTGGGGCTGGCGCTGGCCGAAGGCAAGGCGCTGGACACGATCGTGACGGAACTGGGCCACGTGGCCGAAGGCGTGCCGTGCGCGAAGGCGGTGCGCGAACTGGCGCGCCGGATGGAAGTCGACATGCCGATCACCGAGGCGGTGGCCAGCGTGCTGTTCGACGGCGTGGATGCGGCGCAGATGGCGGCGCAGTTGCTGGCGCGGGATCCGCGGGAGGAATTGGCGTAGGGTGGACGGCTCGCCGTCCACCCTACGCCTTTAACGCTGCGGCGCCATCAAAATGGTCATCAGCGCCACCGCATCCGACACGGCGCGGATCGTGTGCGGCACGCCGCCCGCCAGATAAACCATCTCGCTCGGTTGCAGGTTGGTGGTCTTGTCGTGCGCATCGACCGCGATCTCGCCTTCCAGGCACACGATGGTCACTTCGCCGTCGACCCGGTGCTCGGGGATCGGCCGTTCGACCGGCAGCACCAGCCGGATCAGTTCCATGTGCTCGGTCTTGACCAGGGCGACCGAGGTGAAATAGGCGATGTCGTCGTCGCCGCGTTGCAAAGCAATCTTTTCGCCGGATACTGCGTGATGCAAGGCCATGTCGCCCTCCTCTATGCGTTTGTCGCTTCCTCTTGCGGTTCCGGCACGCTGCGCAGCCAGCTGACCAGCGCATAGGCGTCCTGGAATCCTTGCGCCAACCGCGGCACCAGTTGATCCGGTGCGTTCAGGTCCAGTTTCACCTCGGTCCACACAAAGAAGCTTTTCAGTTTCAGGTAATCGACATGCGGGTGATCGGGATCGAAGCCCTTGGGAGGACGCTGCAACTTGTCCTCTTCCAGCATGTCGTTATAGGTGGCGTGAAGATTCTTATTCTTCAATACTTTGGCGAAACCCGTCGCATCGTTGACCACGTGCTCGCGGATCGCCTTCAGGCGCGGCGCCGGCGGCAGGTACTCGCCCACGCCGAAGCCCAGCGTGCCATCGCGTTCGATATGAAAATAATAGGTCGAGCCGCCGCCCGCGCTCGGGCGGCGCTTGTCGTGCGGGGTGATGCCGGCCGAGAACCGGGTTTTATAGGGCGTCTTGTCCTTCGAGAAGCGGGTGTCGCGGTGGATGCGGAACATCGCCTTCTTGGGATTGCAGGCCGCCACCTGCTTGTCGAATCTGGTCAGGGCCTTGATCAGTTCGGTGACCGTTTCCTCGAATTCGGTGCGCAGGATGTCATAGCGCGGCTTATTCCAGAGGAACCAGGGCCGGTTATTGTTTTCGCTCAGTTCGGTGAGAAATTGCGTCAGGTCGCGCAGATGCATGGTGGTCCGGGGTATCGATAGAAAAGTTCAGGGCGCCTGGCGCGGCCGGCGGCCCACGGTCACGTCGACCGTGGCTTCGCGCCGCTTGCGCAGGATCGTCATTTGCGTCCTGGCGCTAGGCGCGAGCTTGGCGATCAGGTTCAGCATCTCGCTGGTGTCCGCGATCGGCTCGCCGGCCACCGCCACCAGGATATCGCCCGGCACGATGCCGGCGCGGTCGGCCGGCCCGCCGCGCACCACGCCGGCGATGATGGCGCCGCTGCGCTTGGCCAGACCAAAACTGTCGGCCAGCTCGGGCGTGATGTCCTGCGATTCGATGCCGATCCAGCCGCGCACCACGCTGCCATGCTTAACGATCGAATCGAGCACGGTCTTGGCGGTGGACACGGGAATGGCGAAGCCGATCCCGACCGAGCCGCCGGTCTGCGAGTAAATGGCCGCATTAATGCCCAGCAAATGACCTTCAGTATCGACCAAGGCCCCGCCCGAGTTGCCGAAATTGATCGCGGCATCGGTCTGGATGAAATTCTCGAAGTGGTTGATGTGCAGGTTGTTGCGACCCAGCGCCGAGATGATGCCCAGGGTGACGGTCTGGCCGACGCCGAACGGGTTACCGATCGCCAGCACCACATCGCCCACGCGCGCGCCCTCGGGGTCGCCCAGCACCATCACCGGCAGGTTGCGCTCGCTGATGCGGATCACGGCCAGGTCGGTTTCGGGATCGGTGCCGACCAGGCGCGCCGCGGCCTTGCGGCCATCAGCAAGACCGACCTCGATCGCGTCGGCGCCGTCGATCACGTGGAAATTGGTCAGGATATAGCCGTCGCTGCTGACGATGACGCCGGATCCGAGGCTGGCCAGCTGCTCGTCGGGCGGCGCGCGATCGCCGAAGAAACGGCGGAAGAACGGATCTTTCAACAAGGGATGCGACTGGCGCGAAGCCTTGCTGGTATAGATATTGACCACCGCCGGCATCGCCTTGGCGGCGGCGTCGCGGAAGCTGCCGGCCGCCGCCCGCGGCGGCGCCTGCAGCATCGGCACCGGGTTGCCCGGGTTGCCGACCGCGACACTATCTGGCCTGTCGAGCCATTCTGGCCGCAGGGCGGCCACCACGAACCAGGCCGCCAGCGCAATCGTTACCGCTTGCGCGAACAGCAGCCAGAGACGCGTCAGAAGCGGCCGCTTCGGCTTCGCACGCCGTAATTCGTGGACGGTATCGTCGTTCACTTTTTGAGGGAGTCCCGGATTTCGCGCAACAGCACGATGTCTTCCGGCGTCACCGGCGCCGCTGCCTTGGCTTCCTCGGCCGGGCCGCGCAGGCGATTGATCAGCCGGACCATCTGGAAGATGATGAAGGCAAGAATGATGAAGTTGAGCAGGATGGTCAGAAAATTACCGTATGCCAACACAGCTCCAGCTTTCTGCGCCTCTGCCAAGGGGAGGTTATAGCCCTGGTTGTTGAGAGGAATATAATAATTGGCGAAATCGAGGCCGCCCAGCAGCGCGCCGATCGGCGGCATGACGATGTCCTTGACCAGTGAATCGGTGATCCGCGCAAAGGCGCCGCCGATGATCACGCCAACGGCAAGGTCAATGACATTGCCACGCATCGCAAATTTCTTGAATTCTTCCATCATCGCCATTTGTGATTCCCCTCGTTGTTGTTGATACAAGCCTTTGCATGATACCTGAACGCTCCGGAGGCTGTCTTACAGCCAAATGCTGCAAGAGCACAAAAGACCATTCTGCCAAAGCGTGTAGCCCAGACAATTTTTTTCCCTTAGGTATTGCCGTTCACATATAATTTTGGATGCTGGAAGCTCGCTATTAATTCTTAAAATTCGTATATTCACGGAGTGGGGTTGGTATGAGTAATGAAAAGCAGGTCGATCCGGGCCGACGCGGATTGCTGGTCGCGACGTGCGCGGCCGGTGGCGTCGTCGGCGTGTCCACGGCGGGAGCCCTGGTCAGCACCTTCCAGCCTTCCGAGCGCGCAAAAGCGGCGGGAGCCCCGGTTGAAGTCGACATCTCCGACGTCGCTCCGGGTGAAATGAAAGTCGTCGAATGGCGCGGCAAGCCGGTCTGGATCCTGCGCCGCACCCCCGCAATGATGGCCACGCTCGAGAAGGACCAGGGCGAACTGGCCGATCCCGCCTCCGACAATGTGTTCCAGCTGCCGATGCCGGAATACGCCAAGAATCCGTTCCGCTCGCGCGCAGAGCACAAGGAGGTGCTGGTCACGGTCGGCATCTGCTCCCACCTGGGCTGCTCGCCCTCCTCCCGCCTGGCCTCCGGCCCGCAGCCCAACCTGCCCGACAATTGGCCGGGCGGCTTCCTGTGCCCCTGCCACGGCTCGACCTTCGACCTTTCGGCGCGCGTGTTCAAGAACAAGCCGGCGCCGACGAATATGGATGTCCCCCCATACATGTATCTGTCCGATAACAAGCTCGTGATCGGCAAAGACGAGAAAGGCGAGGCATAACAAATGGGTGCATTCAAGGAGACCAAGCTGCCGGCCGACGCACCGGTGCACGAGAAAGCCCTGGCCTGGGTCGATGACCGCTTCCCCGCATCGAAGCTGTGGAACGATCAATGGGGCAAGTACTACGCCCCAAGAATTTCAACGTCTGGTATCTGTTCGGTTCGCTGTCGGCCCTGGTGCTGGTGCTGCAGATCGTCACCGGCATCTTCCTGACGATGCACTACAAGCCGGACGCCGCGCTGGCCTTCGGCTCCGTCGAATACATCATGCGTGAAGTCCCGTGGGGCTGGCTGGTGCGCTACCTGCACTCGACCGGCGCCTCGGCGTTCTTCATCGTGGTCTACCTGCACATGGCGCGCGGGCTGATGTACGGCTCCTACCGCAAGCCGCGCGAGCTGGTGTGGCTGTTCGGCTTCGGCATCTTCCTGTGCCTGATGGCCGAGGCCTTCTTTGGCTACCTGCTGCCATGGGGGCAGATGTCGTACTGGGGCGCCCAGGTGATCGTCAACCTGTTCGGCGCGATCCCCGTGATCGGCGAAGACCTGTCGCTGTGGATCCGCGGCGACTATGTGGTCTCCGACGCCACCCTGAACCGCTTCTTCGCGTTCCACGTGATCGCGCTGCCGCTGGTGATCCTGGGCCTGGTGGCCGCCCACCTGACGGCGCTGCACGAAGTGGGCTCGAACAACCCGGACGGCGTCGAGATCAAGGAAAACCTGGGCCCGGACGGCCATCCGCTGGACGGCATCCCGTCGCACCCCTACTACACCACCAAGGACTTGTTCGGCGTGTCGGTGTTCCTGCTGCTGTTCTCGGCGGTCGTGTTCTTCGCACCCGAGATGGGCGGCTACTTCCTGGAGTACAACAACTTCCTGCCGGCCGACTCGATGAAGACGCCGCCGCACATCGCGCCGACCTGGTATTTCACGCCGTTCTACTCGGTGCTGCGCGCGACCACGGCCGACTTCATGTACGTGCTGATGATCGGCATCGCCCTGTACGTGGCCTTCATCTGGCTGAAATCGCGCCTGCACTTCCGCACCAAGGCGATCGTCGCCGTGGTCGGCCTGCTGCTGGTGATCGGCATGCTGCCGCAGGTGCTGGACGCGAAATTCTGGGGCGTGGTGCTGTTCGGCTCGTCGGTGATGATCATCGCCGGCCTGCCATGGCTCGACCACTCGCCAGCGAAATCGCTGCGCTACCGTCCGAGCTGGCACAAATGGGTGTACGCCCTCTTTGCGCTCGTGTTCGTGACCCTGGGCTACCTGGGCACCCAGCTGCCGACCCCGGCCTTCACCATCCTGTCGCAAGTGTGCACGCTGGCCTACTTTGCGTTCTTCCTCCTGATGCCATGGTGGAGCACGATGGGCACCTTCAAGCCGGTGCCGACCCGTGTCACCTTCACCCCGCATTGATCACCGGACAAGAGCACAAGGACACGACATGAAATTGTTTGCAAAGAAACTGATTGCAGTCCTGGCGCTGGTGCCGGGACTGGCTTTCGCCGCCGAAGGCGGCGTCCCACTGGACCGCGCACCGGACCGCAACGACATGGCGTCGCTGCAGAATGGCGCGAAAATCTTCGTCAATTATTGCCTCAATTGCCACTCGGCAGCCTCGATGCGCTACAACCGCCTGCGCGACCTGGGCCTGTCGGAAGACCAGATTCGTGACAATCTGTTGTTTTCTGCCGACAAAGTTGGCGACATGATGACGACGGCGATGCGCCCGAAAGATGCGGCGGCCTGGTTTGGCGCGGTGCCGCCGGACCTGTCGGTGATCGCGCGCGCAAAGGCCTCCCCGGCCGGCTCGGGCGCCGACTACCTGTACACCTATCTGCGCAGCTTCTACCAGGACGAAACCCGCCCGACCGGATGGAATAATATGGTGGTGCCGAATGTTGCGATGCCGCATGCAATGTGGCAGCAGCAGGGGATTCGCACCGCCAAGTTCGCCGAAGAGGCCGATCCGCATGAGCCGCGCAAGATGGTCCACAAGTTCGCCGGCTTCGAGCAAGTATCGCCTGGCACCATGAGCCAGCAGGAGTTCGACGCAGCCACCGCCGACCTGGTCGCGTATATGGTCTGGATGGCCGAACCAGCCCAGGCGACCCGCAAAAAGCTGGGCGTGATCGTGCTGCTGTTCCTGACCGTATTCGTGTTTTTGACCTGGCGTTTGAACGAATCGTACTGGAAACAGGTGAAGTAATTCGCTTTCATTGCCCGGTTGGCTATAATACGGGCAATCATTTCTCTGGGGTGAGTGCTCTGCGCTACACCCCTTTGTTTCTTAAGGAACTATAAACCATGATGGTTCTCTACTCCGGCACCACGTGCCCGTTCTCCCAACGCTGCCGCCTCGTCCTGTTCGAAAAGGGCATGGACTTCGAAGTGCGCGACGTCGACCTGTTCAATAAGCCGGAAGATATTTCGACGATGAACCCATACGGCCAGGTACCGATCCTGGTCGAGCGCGAACTCATCCTGTACGAATCGAACATCATCAATGAGTACATCGACGAGCGCTTCCCGCACCCGCAGCTGATGCCGGCCGATCCGCTGATGCGCGCCCGCGCCCGCCTGATGCTGTTCAACTTCGAGAAAGAGCTGTTCGTCCACGTGCACACGCTGGAAAGCGAGCGCAACAAGGCGAACGACAAGAACCACGACAAGGCGCGTGCGGAAATCCGCGATCGCCTGACCACGCTGGCTCCGCTGTTCCTGAAGAACAAGTACATGCTGGGTGACGAGTTCTCGATGCTGGACGTGGCGATCGCCCCGCTGCTCTGGCGCCTGGACCACTACGGCATCGAGCTGTCGAAGACCGCGGCGCCGCTGATGAAGTACGCCGAGCGTATCTTCTCGCGTCCGGCCTATATCGAGGCGCTGACCCCGTCCGAGAAAGTGATGCGTCGTTGATGTGTTCTGGGGTGGGACGCCTTCGCGTTTCGCCCCTGTTCGCTGTATCGCTTCACACGCGCCGGTTTTGGACGTCCGTCGGACGATTCCGGTAAACTGGCGCAAACGCCTGTATTTCTACACAACATCACCATGGCAGAGATCTCCACCAAACCCTACCTGCTGCGCGCCATCTACGAATGGTGCACGGACAGCGGCTTCACGCCCTATATCGCCGTCAAGGTCGATGGCGGGACGACCGTGCCGATGGAATATGTTCGCAAGGGCGAGATCATCCTGAACATCAGCTACGGCGCCACGTCGGGGCTGAAGATGGACAATGACGCGATCCACTTTCGTGCGCGCTTCAATGGCGTATCGCGGGAGATTTATATCCCTGTGCACAATGTGTTGGCGATTTATGCCAATGAGAATGGACAGGGGATGGCGTTCGAGGTGGGGGCTGCGCCTGAGGCTGATGAACAGTCGTCGGGTGCTTCCGTCGACAGTGCGCCGACCGCGCCGGCCTTGTCGGCCGTGCCGTCGACCGGTGTGGATTCGCCGGTGGTGGCGGATGCACCGCCCACTGTGCCTGGCGGGGATGACGAGCCGCCCAAGAAGGGTGGACGTCCGACCTTGACCCGGATCAAATAGCGTATAATCGTTGTCTTAAGGTCATGCCGACTTAGCTCATCAGGTAGAGCAGTTGATTTGTAATCATCAGGTGGCGGGTTCGAGTCCTGCAGTCGGCACCAATCAAATCAAGCACTTAGCCCAGCATTTAGCGTTGGGCTTTTTGCTTTCTGAGTCTAATGTAACCGCCATGTAACCCAGCCGTGCTCACTTGACGGCTCTGCGTTCAACTTCCCGCCGTCTACATGGCTGTATTCGTACACAACAACCCTTTGCATCTAGCTCGTCAGACAAGCGCCTAGTCATGCTCGCGAAATTGTCGGTTAGTGCTGACGTCTGTAGAGTCGTGCTTAGGCATCCCATTTGGCAAAAATGGCAAATCGGATGATCTTTTCGTAAATGCAATGCCAGATACACGCAGTCTGCTGGCTGTTCTCAAGAGGCAGTGTAGAAAATTTCTCTTTCCTCATTTGGCAAAATTGACAAATGGGAAGCTGGTCGTTGCGAGCCAACTTGCTTGTCCGCAGGCTAACGATCCGCTGTAGCTGCCGGATTTATAGGCAGGCTTGTCGAAACAGCTCAGCCAAGGATACATCCAACGCACGCGCTATTCGATGGAGCGTAAGGATTGCCACGTTGTTATCGCCGCGCTCTACTCTGCCTAGATAACTCCTGTCCACGCCAGCGATGAGCGCCAGATCCTCTTGAGAGATCTTCTTGCTCATACGGAAGCTCTTGATCGCAGCTCCAAGCGCGACTAGCTCACTGGTCTGACGATGTTGGGAGAGGTTTGGCACAGCCGAATGATCTAGCTATAATCCAACACAGGCGACGGTACATGTACCTCAATGCCGTGCAGGAAGGCATCTGTGCATGCGTGTCTTAGCTAATTTTTCACTGTGCTTCCTTTTTGGAAGAGAGAGAACGCATCAATGACAAAGAAGATAACCATCCTCGTTGAGATCACCCCAGCGGTAGAAGATTTTGCCAAGCGTCATGGCGCTTACTTCGATAAGGGTCTACAAGAATGGGTGGTCGAGGGCGAGGTGCCGCCAGAGCTTGAATCCTTCGTTCAGAAAGCTAAACGGATGCGGGATTACGTAGCGGAACGAGTGCCGCAGTGCAGCATGTGCGGTTCTCGGATGATACTCCGGCCCTCAGCCAGAGGAGAATTTTGGGGTTGTACAGCTTTCCCTCGTTGCAAAGGCAGACGCTCCTTGGAAGAGGAAGATTACGAGTCGCAAGATCCACATAAAGAGGGGTTGCATCTAGATAAAGAAGAGTTTGGCGAATTCGAGCACGAACCTCAGCCGCTCTTTTCATCTGTAGCGACGCCCGTCTCGTCACAGGCAGATGCTCGCACATCAGCTGGCGAGGACCCAGGAACGCTAACGCGCGCACAAGCCATCTACGATCGTGCAACGCAACTTTTTGGCGATCGCCATGCCGCAGCCACTTGGCTGAAGAGCCCTAAGGTTGGCCTAGGCCACGAGAGGCCTGTTGATGTCATTCAAACTGCAGAAGGTTGTAACTTAGTTGAGAAGTTGCTTGAAGAACGTTTTGAGCAGGCTGATTGACGTGCTCCGCGTCTTTTCAATCTATTGAGCTTGTCATACGTGCTCATCACATTGTTTTGCAACCCTGTAAACGATATAGAGATCAATCCGTTGGACGAGTTTGATACATTTAAATCTGTGCATCGGTACGGTGGATGGCATGGACCGATGCCTCGCCTGCCTGATCCACCAGAGCCAGAACCGGGACTCAAGTTTTTTGACCTTGTTCGTTGGCATGTACGCGAGTACTTCCGCCCCAAATCTAAACAAGAGCGCCTTCTCATCAGGCTAGCTAAGCGACAACGGGATTGATCGAGCGCAACCCAGCAGATGTGTCTGCTTGGACCATGGCAACGTTATTGCCGCGTATACGATGAATAGCCTTAGAGCGCCTGACAAAACCTTCTAGTTGCTCAGCAGTTAACAGCCGAGTGCACCGAGCCGTGCCGACCGTCCGCTATCGGCCATAGGCGGACGTTAAACGAACTGGCTCATCCGACCATGACCTCCTTCAGCGCCTACCATAAGTGACGTGTGACGTTTTCAAGTTAGACGCTGGCGTCGACTGCAGCACGTATTTGCTCTTTCATCATGTACCGGCGCCTCGAAGAACTCAAAGTCAAGGCTGGGGCTTGCACTCCAGGAACTGATCAATGAAGGTGCGTTCGATGTTCACGCTCCAGCACTACCCATTTGCGCGTTCACGAACAAACGCTTCGAGCCGGAATCGGAAAGCGTTGACCATGGCATTCGTTTGCAGGGCCAAGTACGCGATCAGCTGTAGCCGTTCTGCTGGATCATCGATTTTCCGACAAGCTATTGGTGGTGCCATGATGATGATCTTGCCGCCCGGCTGACGTTCCCATGTCAATCCTGGTACGACACGCTCAATTTCCTCTCGCTCCTCGTAGAGGCGCTCGTACCAGTCATGCGCCTCCAAAAAAATTTTACTGAAACTGAGGAAGACCCCAGCTCTTCCTTGGGATTGAGCCACAAACGCTGTGATCCAGACACAGCCTGAACCAGGCGGCAAATAGAGGTAGATGTTGGTGGTCTTGGCAGGGCGCGCAGGCGGTGGCTGCTGCATGTCGTCAAGGCGCAGCACGGCGAGATATTCAGCCCAAAAGCGCTCCCACTGTTCAGCCTGCGCAGCATTCTTTGCTGCATTGGCAGTGATCTCGGCCGCGTCTTCATCTGCATCGTCGACACCTCCAGCAGCTGCGCTGGGCTGCGCCAGCAGCACCGACCGCACCAAGAGTTCTGTCTTGGCAAGGACCCTTGGCTGGAGAAGAAGCGAATCGTCAAGACCGCGGTAGCTTGCAATCTCGACCAGCGCTAGCTGGAAGCGCAAGTGGCCATAGCGCTCAAGGAATGAGACGAGCGCCTGGGCGCCAGACTGGATGCCGTCGCCAGCAATCACCAAGATAAAATCCCCTACTGCCAGGCTGCGATTGATGCCATCGACAAAGGCGGCCTCGTCCAGGTTCGCATGCACGGCGCGGACTGCGTCAAGAAGGTGGCCGGGGCCATGTCCGGTGGCCTGCGCCGCTTCGCGACTTAAATCTTCGTACGACCAGCTAGACAGTTCCTTCGCGTAATCGAGAATCTGCGCGACGACAGTGCGGCGGGCTTCTGGATTCCGCCACAACTTTGTTTCGACAAGAACGATCTGACCGGTTCGCGTGACATACAGAATGTCCGCTGGTCCGGCGCTGGTCTGCAGCTCCATGCAAACCGGGATCAATGCCCCGGCGTGAGGGTCGATCTCACGGATCGGCAGAGACTTAGGATGCTCGAAGAGCAGCTGCTGGAGCCATGCCTCGCTGTACTGTCCATCGGCGCTGCGGCCCATCGGCACCCGCTGCAGTGGAGTAGTAGTGCCGTTCTGGGATATGTGAATAAGGTTGGTGTAAGAGGTCATCGGCGATCCATGGTCAAGCTGGCAATTTTACATGCTGCCGATTGTTATCGAACACTTGAGGCGACGCGATATCTCCCTGCGACGCTACTGGAATGCTAGCGTTGTCGCGCGAGGTCCGCTTTGGGTCGAAAGCGGTTCTTAACGGCTTTGACGTTACGTACTCGGGCCACACTCACTGAAGCATCAATGCGTCACTGACGCGTCGGTTAGCCTTTTCAGCCAAGGCTCGATACTCGCTCTGCTGGTTTTGGAGTACGGCTGCGAGGGTTGTGATTGAGGATCCCGACGGAAGCGTC